>JAYWCL010000060.1:0-24388 GCA_043780595.1 Limnoglobus sp. | reverse complement strand
CGCCAAGCAACGCGGCGTCGACTGGCAATTCAAACTCGCAGACGCACGCATAAAGTTAAAGCGACTTTACCCCAAAACCAAGACTTGACGACGCACTAGTACTCGACCCGCAAACCGAGTCGGTGGAGGTGTTCCGCGAACGCGAACTCCCGCAACGCTTCCACAACGGCGACCGCCTCACGCTACCCGACATCCTGCCCGGCTTCGACGTGCCCATCGCCCAGTTCTTCAACTGACACGGTTCAAATCGTGGCGGTATTGGGTAGCAGGTGAGTACGGACAAACAATCCATCCCGTTAGCCCGACGCGCTAGCGAGGGAGTTGCGCGATATGCAGGTACGCAGACGCGACGAATACGGCCAATGACAATGGGTGCGGCCCCGTCCCATGGTACCACCATGGGCTACGTGAACGGATCTCTTCAGGACCGAAGAACAAGGCGATTCGGACACCCGCAGAGGGTTCACACGGCACGCTTACGCAATGCCGCTCGCCGGGTTTTTGAAATGAAACGTTGCCAAAGCGGCTTGGAAGTCAATGCGCGAATCCACATCGCGTCTGATAGCGCCACTTCAAAAAGGCACGCCATCGTGGAAACGATGATAATTCCTCGCTGGCGCGTCGGGCTAACAAAACCGTTCGGCAAAACTGCAATCCGCTTTTGAACCTTGCCTATCAACTGACCCGTTTGCGGGTGACCAACGATACGCACACGAGCACGACGAAGCTGAGCGGGATCGTGACGATACCCGGTTGGCTGAACGGCACGATCGATTGCTCCGGTGACAGCCCGTAGACATCTTTGAACGTATCGCCGCTGAGCAAAATCCACGCGAGCGATGAGATCATGCCGAACAGGATCGAGGCGATCACGCCTTGTTTGGTCGTGCGTTTCCAGAAGAGGATCATCACGAGTGCGGGGAGATTCGCGGAGGCGGCGACGCTGAACGCCCAACCGACGAGGAAGTTCACGTTCATTTTCTCGAACAGTATCCCCAACACGACTGCGATGATGCCGACGAAGATCGCCGCGATTTTGCCCGCCCAGACCTTCTTCGCGTCGGCGAGTTCGATTTTCAGATAACCGCCGATGACATCGTGAACGACGGCCCCACAGGCCGCGACGATCAACCCGCTGACCGTGCCCAACACCGTTGTGAACGCGACCGCCGAGATGATCGCGAACGGCAACACGCCGAAGCTCTTCGCCAGAAGCGGCGCGGACATGTTGCTGTTACTCGGGTCCAGCGACCCACCGGTCATGGCACCGAGGCCGAGGAACAGCGTGAGCAAATAGAAGCAGCCGATCGCGGCGATGCCGACGATCGTGCTCTTCCGTGCGGCAGCGGCGTCTTTGACGGTGTAATAGCGGATGAGAATGTGCGGTAGTGACGCGGTCCCGCAGAAGAGCGCCAACATGAGCGACACGAAGTTCCAGCGTGCCGCCGTCGAACTGCCCGCCAGCCCTTGAAACGTCGGGCTGTTACCGGGGCGAAGGATCGCTTCACCCGACGTCGGCTTCGGCGAATAGACCGTCGTGCCATCGGGTTGTTTCTTCGTCGTCCAGAGTACGATTTCGCTTTCGCGGATGGTTTTCAGGAACTCGATCGGCCCGAGCGGCCCCGTCTCGCTTATCCCCCCCGGCAGTTTATTCACGTGCCCCACGGACCGCAGTGGTCCCCCTTCGACGCCGTTGACGACCTTGGTTCCATCGCTGTTGACGACCACGGTTTGCGGGAGGTTCGCGTCGGGGCTGGTATCGACCTTCAACCCGCGATTGAGGATGAGCACCGTGAGAATTCCCGTGAACACGAGCAAGAGCGCGCCTTTGAGAAACTGCACGTACGTCGTCGAAGCCATCCCCGCCGTGGCGACGATGAACACGACGACCGCACCGACCATGATGACCCCCGCCGCATGAGGCAACCCGAGCAGCGGGCGGACGAGCACGCCCGCACCGACCATCTGCGGGATCAAGTAAAACAGGCTGACGACGAGCGTGCTGATCGCGGCGACGAGCTTGATGCCGCGCGATTGGAACTCGCTATCGATGGCATCGGCGAAGGTATACTTCCCGCGGCGCTTGAGCGGTTCGGCAATCACTAACAGCGCGACGATCCACCCGGCGAGGTAGCCAATCGAGTACAGGAAACCATCGTAGCCGTAGAAGGCGATCATGCCGCAGATGCCGAGGAACGACGCAGCCGAGAGGTAGTCGCCTGCGAAGGCGATGCCGTTGACGAACCACGACACGCCGCCGCCAGCGGCGTAGTAACTCGCTGCGGTTCGCGTTCGCCGTCCGAGGTATAAACTCAGCGCGAGCGTGGCCCCGACGAACAGCGCAAACACCGCCACCGCCGTGGGAGAAGTTTCGTAGTTCACGACCGGCCCCCCGGCACGCGACAAACGAATGCGTAGACGAGGGAGACGACGAACGCCCCGACGATCAAGCCCAATCCGTAGATCGTGGCGACGTTCAGGCCATCGAACGCAACCGCGTTCATCATCTGCGGCCAGAAGGCGTTGATTGCCACGAACGCCGCGTAAACGCTCGCATAGAGTGCGAACAGCCATAATCCGATGCGTGCATTATGGGCTTCGACGACCGCATCGCGCGGTTCGTCCGAAGGAGGAGGCGCGTGGAAACCAGCCATTTTCGATTGCCCGTCGTAGTATGTGGGGTGCAAGCAAACGATACCCGGCCACACGACGCACGGCAACCGTTTGCACTTCAAATCGAATCGGAGTCGCCGGTGGCAATCATTCGCGGGATCGCGTTCGCGATACTTTTCGCCGTACTCGCCAGTCCGATTGCGACTGTCAGTGCGGTGACAGTGCGCGATCCGCACGGGTGGGCGGCATGGCGCGAAGTCGACCGCTTCGCGGCACTCGCCGGGAACACCTTCTGGCTCGCGTTACTCTCGGTTGCAGTCTCGATACCCATCGGTGCCATCGGTGGTGCAATCGTTGCGCGGTTCGCGGTGCCGGGGCGAAATGCGCTCGTCGGGTTGACGGCGCTCGGGTTATTCGTGCCGTTGCCGGTGTATGCGGTGGCGTGGCAAATCGTCTTCGGTTCGTGGCTGCCCGCGCCGGGTGAAGTCGCGTGGCGGCCTTGGTCGCAAGGGTTATTGCCCGCCGCATGGGTCCACGGCATGGCGGGTATCCCGTGGGCGATGGCGTTCGTGGCGCTCAGTTTGCACTCCGCCGACAACAGCGTCGAAGAGGAAGCCATGCAGAGCGGCGGCCCGCGGGCCGTCGCCCGTTACGCCATCGGTCCGCGACTGGTACTCGGTGCGGTGGCGGCCACCGCGTGGGTGGCGGTACAGACCGCGACGGAGATCGCCGTCACCGATGCCATGATGGTTCGCACGTTCGCGGAGGAAGTCTACGCGCAACTCGTCGGCTTCCCCGCTGGCGTAAGTGCGGCCGTCGCGGTGGCACTACCGGTGTGTGCGCTCGCCGCGTGTGCCGCATTCGTGCTCCTCCGGCGTATGGCAAGCCTCACCGGAGCGAGTGGGGAACGGTCGCCGATGCGACCGTTCCGGGTCGGGCGATTGACTCGCATCAGTATGGGCATCACCGCGTGGGGTACGGCGGCGTTGTTCGCGGGGGTGCCGTGTGTGGCGCTGATCTGGAAGGCGGGTGGCGGCGCGACGAACGCCGGATTTACGATAAAGTTCCTGCTCGAACAACTCGGCCGCACCGTGCAGTTGAATGGCATGATGTTCGTCGACAATACCCTATCAGCGATTGTCACGGGCATGGCCGCCGCACTGTTGGCGACACTCGCGTGTTGGGTCGTGCGTGGCTCGCGGGTCGGTTCGGGGCTGTTGATTGCACTCGTCGCCATCACCTGGGTTATGCCCGCGCCGCTCGTTGGCTTCGGTTTGAAGGAACTCATCGATGGGCTGATTTCCATCGAAGAAATGCTATTTCGCACGCTCGACATCCACCAGGCATTCCCGCCCGTGCGTTCGGTGCTCTACGATCAACCGTCGCCGTTGCCCGGTGCCTGGGCGGCGCTGGTCCGGTTCTTCCCGGTCGCGATGCTCATCGTCTGGCCCGCGATCCGCGCGATTCCGAAGGAACTCATCGAAACGGCAATGCTCGACGGTCGCGGCCTCTACGGCCAGTGGTGCCTCGCCGGGTGGCCATCGGCACGCCGCGCGATCCTCGTCGCCACGATCGCGGTGGCCGTGTTGGCACTCGGCGAAGTCGGTGCGAGCAAATTGGTGGTACCGCCACAACGCCGCGTAGCGATCCTCGAATTGTTCAACCAAATGCACTACGGCACCGAAGCGACCGTCGCCGCAATGGGGCTAGTACAACTCGGGCTGACGGCGTTGTTCTGTTGTGCGTGGTTTTGTAGACCCGTTCAAAACTCGTAGTGGAGTCGCACGGTGCCGATGGCAACGGGGCCGCGATCGCGGTTGTAGCCGGGGTGGTTGACGCCGGTTAAGCCGAGGCCGAGCGTGAGGTTCTTCTTGAGTTGGCAGTTGTAGTACGTCTCGATGATCTGCTCGATGCCGTAGTTGAGCCGGCCGTCGCCGACGATGAAGCCGACGCCACCGGCGGCGAGGTAATCGCGGTGTGCCGCCGACAGGCCGTTGAACAGGATCGCCACGCCGAGCTTGTCGTCGGGCCGCCGCCAACGCTTGCCCTTCACTTGCAGGCCGATGCTCGCGGTGCTGTCGATTTCGGTAAATGCCCACGTTTCGGTTTGGCCGTCGTTCCAGCCGAGGCGGCCGAACAACCCGAGGTCGTCGGTCAGTTCTTGCTCGGTATTCAGGCCAAAACCGTACTTGGTGCGATAGTCGCGCGTCGAAATAATGTCCGGGGTGCCCGTCGTTTGCAACGCGAGCCGGTAGCTACCCATGCGGGCGTTGTTGAAGTATCCGAGGAGCGATGTCGAGCCGGGCCGGTCGGCGATTTTGTAGCGTCGCTCGGCCTCGAAGGTGTTGCCGTTCGCGCGCAAAATATGTGGATCGAACGCCGCCCCGTTGGCGGATGCGGGTTCGGCGAAGATACCATAGCGGAACGACCAATCCTTGAGGTTCCACTCGATGCCACCGCCGTAGGTGTAGCCGCGGACGTTGGCGGGATAGTCCCAGGCCCCATTGTACATCAGGCCCCAGTTTAAGAACTGCGTACGCGGGTCGTGGCTGTAGGCGTTGTCGTCGAAGAGATCGCCCGCCGCCATCTTGCCGATCCGGATCGTGATCCGATTGACATCGACCATCCCGCCGAGTGCGTTTGGGCCTTCGTCGATCTTTTCCTGTTCGCCGCCGAGGCCGATCGTCTGCTTCCAAAGTAATCGGGCCACGTACGGCGTCGGCTGCGGCGTGCCAGTCCGCGTCGCTTCGCCGTTCGGGAAACCGCCGAAACCAACCGTGCCATTCAGAGGGTTCCCGATACCGCCACCCGCCGCCAATTCGGGGTTGAATATGATCTCGCTATTGGCGAACGGTCGTGCGGCCAAGAACAGCGTCGTCGTGGCCGTCGCACGATATTTCCGACTCGGATCCAGGCTGAACGCACCCTGATACGGCGACCGAAACGGCAGATTTCCCTGCGGAATCAGCGTCGTCTGACCGTGGATGTTGTACCACGCCTCCGCCGAATCGGGCTTGTTGGCATCTCTGTCGGCGGGTTCGACGGCCGTCACCGGCGCTTGGGCCGATGCGAGCGACGCGAACAGCAAACTGCACGCGATGGCAGTGCGAAACAAGTGACTAAACACGTACGGCATCCCCATGACCCGCGTAGGGGTAGCCGCAACGTGCCGCGATGTCAATCGGAAGCGGATGGAATGACTGCTGACCACTGACCGCTGAAAGCTATTTTACCGGCGACATAATCACCCACACCTTCGAGCCGAGCGGGGGGATTTTCTTGTCGTTGGCTTCGAATGTCAGCGAGCCATCGTCTTTGCCGATCTCGACGGGAATATCGAGCATCGAGTCGGGGAAGTTCGAGATGCCGATGACTTCGCCGTTGTTCGCACAATAGTACTTGGCTGCTTTTGGGTCGTCGAAATTGTCCGCGAATCGGCTCCCCGCGAACACCCACGAGTAGCTCATCGGCTTCTTCGTTTTCAGGTCGTTTACCCATTCTTGTGCGGCGTGCGTGTGGAGCTTGCCATCTTTTTTATAATGAACCTGCACGTCGATCTTCGTGCCGCTCGCCGGTTTGTACTGCGGTTCCAGTGTATCGGGCTTCACCCACTGCACCGGTTTGCCCGGCTTCGCGCCGGCGGCAATCAGCGTCGCGTGCAGAAATTGTGCGTCCATATCGACCCGCAAAACCGACTCGTGCTCTTTCGTTCGCTTCTTGCAAACGAACACTTCTAACGGCCCTTCTCGCATACACACTTCGGCAACGAACAACACGCGATGCGTGCCATCGGGCTTCTTTTCGAGGTACAGCGTCTTCTCGGGTAGCAGTGCCTTCATCTCCGATTTCGGGTCGGCCTTCGGCAACTCCGGTAGCGCTTCCGCATCCTTCGGCAAATTCTTGTCGTCCAGGCGCGGACGGTCGCCGAACTGTGCGGACGCGAGAAGCGGCAGGCCGAACAGCGCGGCGAGTAAGAACAACCGTGACAGTGCCAGCATGGCGATACTCCGGAATCGCAAAAGAAAGCCTCAGTGAATCGTATCCCACAACGGGCTAAGATGGCAAAGAGAATCTGGCGCAGTTCGCGTGCCGGACGACGAAGGAAGCGTGAGGTTCGCATGAATTCGCAGGTATCGTGCCCGTATTGCAACGCGATCGTGACGGCGACGGAAGTCAAAACCGCCTGCCCCCGTTGCGGGGAATCGTTCGCGACCGCCAACGCCGAGGTCGTCGAAGGGGCCGCAAATTCGAGTGCATTCGTTCCCGTACGCGCTTCGAGCTTTCTGCAATCGCGTGCGGCCATCGTCGCTTCGATTGCCGTGGCGATTGCGATTCTCGGTGTCGGTTTGGCCGTGCTGCGACCTTGGGCCGACGCGCCGAAGCCGACCATCGCGACCGTCGAAGTGCGCCCTGCCGGGACCGCGCCGCCGCTCGCGCTCGTCGGGCTGACGTACCTTCCCGCAACGGTGAACTTCGCGTTTGCGGTGCAGCCCGGCCCACTCGTCGCCTATGCCGAACGCACCGGCACGCCGCCGAAAGAATGGCTCGCGAAGTCCGGCATCCCCGGCCCAATCCTCGCACTTTTGGACAAGCTCGGCATTCCCTTGGAACAGATCGATCACCTCGTCGGTGGCGTCTCGATCGGCGCGCAATCGGGCGACGTGCTGCCGGGGCTGACCGTGATGGTGCGGTTGCGAAAACCGATTGCGGACGAAGATCGTTTCCTGAAGCAACTCGGTGCCGACAAGCCGAGGCCGAAAGCGGGGCGAACGATCTATGCGGTGAATGTCGGCACGCCGTTGATGATGACGAAACTCGACCCGCTCAGTTACTTGTTAGGTTTGAAGGACGAAGATTTATCTGCGTCCGACAAGCCGTTTGCCGAAGGTGGCGGGCAGTTGCCGAAGGAGTTGCGCGACGCGATGACGAGCCGTCTCAGCCCCGCGTCGTTCGTCTGGATCGCGACGGATTCCGACCGTTGGGGCGACAAACCACTCGCGAAACTCCCCGCCACACTCGACCCGAAGAAATGGAAAGACCTTCCCGCAAAGCTCAATCGCGGCCGCGCCGTGGTGGCGGGGCTATCGCTGGAACCGGGACCGATGCTACGGTTGGCCGTTCGCCTCGCAGACATGAAAGATGCCGAGAACCTGCGCGCCCCGTTGAAAGACGCCTTCCCCGCAGCGGGCACCACAATCGAAACCGACAGCGACTGGACGACGCTCGCAACGCCATTCGACCCGAAAACCACCCCCGATTCGTGGAAGCGACTGATGCCCGAGTTGCCGTTCGGGAAGTGAGTGGCGAACGGATCGCAAGCGTTAGGGAGCCCCGAGACGGCTACAGGATACCGCACACCAGCCCGACTGCCACCGCGAACAGCATGATCGCCACGATCCGCTGCATACCCTGCATCGTCAGCTTCTTGAGGTAGCGGTTCCCGAGAATCGCACCGGCGAACGCGGACACGACGGCCGCGCCGAGCAACCCGTAATCGAGTCCCGCCCGCTCGGCCAGCAGCGACCGCGAGTAGACCCCGAGCCGCGACACGTCGATCAGGCACGCGATCACGACCCCGCTGGCGACGAACGCCTCCTTCGAGAGGCCGGCACGCGACAAAAACGCCGACCGCAGTGCCCCCTGCATCCCGGACAGGCCGCCGAAGAACCCGCTCAGCAGCCCACCCAACGTCAGGTACTGTGGCCCGAACGACATGTCCCGAAATCGCGGGAGCAGTTCCGCGAGGGCGAATACCAGAAGCAACACCCCGATGGCCAGCTTGGCGGGCGTGACCTTGAACTCGCGACCGGCGAGGGTGTACGTCAGGAACGGCTCGCTGCCCGAGAGCCAGACCAGCACCCACGCGCCGACGAACGAGGCGACTAAGGCCGGAATCCCAAACCGGAGGACGATCCGCCGGTCCGCCTGTCGCCCGACCAACCACAGCTTGAATAGGCCGTTGAGGAAGTGGACGATGGCCGTCATCGCCACCGCCTGCTCGATCGGGAAGAACAGGGCGAACGCGGGAAGCAGGAGCGTGCCGAGACCGAAGCCCGAGAAGAACGTGAGACCGGACGCCAGGAGAGCCACCGCACAAATGACGAGGTAACTCATGCGGCGTCAATCGACCTCCACGATCGTGCCGTCGGGCTTGGCCTGGACGTCGCGGACCTTGCCGCTCTTTTCCTTGCCCCGAACTTCGTAGTTGCCGTTCGGCGTCTTCCACGCCTGCTCGAACTTGACGCCGGGCAGCTTCTCCTTGGCTCCCTTCATCACAGGCTCTGGAACCTGATCCAGGGTAACATTCTCGCCCTTCGGCTTGTCCGAACAACCGCCGCAGCCGAGGACCAAAAGAAGTAACAACATCCGTGCGTGACGCATCAGTAATCCCCTCCGACCGTTTCTCCGCCCGAGCGCGTGGACAGGGCTTTGTAAACGGTGTAGTTCATCGACGTTTGCAGGAAGGCCACGTGCCCGTCCGCGAACAGGAAGTTCACTCCGCCCGTATGCTGGCTGGAGAACTGGTTGACGTAGCTGTTCGGTGCCCCTGGCCCGTTCCCGTCGCCGGTGTGACCCAGCACCATGCCCGACCCGTTGTTCAGGATCGGCGGGGCGGTGGACGGCGGTTGGGGAAAGAGTGTTGCTCCGGTGACGGACCCCACCCACGTCGATTGGCCGAGACGGAACGACCGCTCGCCCACCAGAATTGTACTGCTGGTCCCGTCCGTAATGTCGCCGATTCGCGTCTTGCTGTTCCGGTAGAACACGCCGTCCCCGTCCACCCCTGGCTCAGTCGTGCCAAATACGCCGACGTAGTTGGCCGAGGCTACGTCGCAGACGGTGGCGACCGGGTTGCCCGACAAGTCGTATTTCTTGGCCGTCCACGTCAGCCCTGGGCTGTCCGACGGACAGATGAAGGACTTGATGAGCTGAACCCGCGCGTTCGCGTTGGCCGGCGCTTCGATGGGCAAGTCGAACCGGACGGCACTGGAAATGGCTTGTTGCTCCATCTGGGGCAGGATGAACGCGGCCCATCCCCACCCCGGCCCAGTGTCGTTCCCGGCCGCGTCGAAGGCCGAAACGTAACCGGCCGGGAAAGACTTGGCCGTGTCGTGGTGGTTCTGTAGCGCCAAACCGACTTGCTTGAGGTTGTTCACGCACTGCGCCCGCGCCGCCGCCGCCCGGACCTTTTGCACAGCCGGCAGGAGCAAGCCGATCAGGACGGCGATGATGGCGATCACCACCAGCAACTCGATGAGCGTGAAACCGCGTCGTGTCTTCATGGAAACATCCTTATGCCCCTCGGCTCTTGTCGCCGAACGATAAATCGACAGAACCGATTCTGCCGATTTCGACCGGTCATTTTGTCTAGTCCGGAATATCGTCTGTTTATTCCCGTTGCGACTTCGTCGTGCGTAACACACGCGGTTCCCGTCACTTTGCGCAATTTCTGCTTTGCGACGAAAGGCAGTCAGCACAATTCTAGCAGAAAGATCATCGAATTCACAAATCCGCCATTCGACCCGAAAACCACGCCCGACTCGTGGAAGCGGCTGATGCCCGAGTTGCCGTTCGCGAAGTGAGTGATTCAGGGTAAGAAATATTCTGCACGCCATACATGAATTGATCGAACAATCATTCGACTCCACATAGTAAAATCTTGTCGAAACCATTTTGCGATAAAGTCCAGTCTGACACGCGAATATTCAATCTTGTACGATCAAAACCATACTTTTGCCGTGTTTTATTTTTCATTGCTACACCGATTGCTTTGACGCACATTCTACGTCGTTCTACTCACTCTAGAGGTCGATTTTCCGCTCCACGATCATGCATTTACTCCATGCAGAGGCTTTTTCCATGAATGGTTCGTCTCGCACAAATCAATTCCGCCCGACGTTGCAAATCCTCGAAGGACGCGATGTTCCTGCGGCCACATTGGACCTGACCGCGACCGGCACGTCTGGCGAAGTCAATGAAGCACTATTTCGGCAGGTAAATGCCCAGCCGACCGGAACGGGCGTGATCAGCTCGTTCGTCCGCGTCCAGGGTACTGGAGTCGAGCGCGGTTACAACACGGCCGCCCGCCCGCTGCAATTCAACGAAAATTCCAGCCCCCGCTTCACTCGCGCGTTGCAGCTCAACGACGTACCCGTCGTCTTGATCGACGGGGTGGCTTACCGCCAGTTTCTACTCGATATCAACCAAAATTCCTCGTCCCCGCTGCTATCGCTGGACGAACTCAAGATTTACCTCGGCGACCGGGGCAATCTGACTGGCTATGACGAGGCGAGTGGGAAACTGGCTGGTCTCGACGCGGTGTACAACATGGACGCGAACGGCGATAACGCAATCCGAATGAACTACTCGCTCAACCACGGGAGCGGCTCGGGCGATGTCTCCGTCGCGATCCCGGATCGACTGTTCGCCGCCTCGACCGCCAATCCTTACGTCTACCTGTACTCGACGTTCGGGCAGACCGCCTCCGCCAATGCGGGCTTCGAGGAATGGGCAGTCATGCCCAAGTCCGACGTCTCGGGGCTAGGTAGTCTCGCGGGCAAAGTCTACTACGACGCGAATTTCAACGGCCTCTTCGACACCGGCGATTCCGGTTTGTCGGGAGTGTTCATCACGCTGACGGGCGTCGACGATCGCGGCAGTCAGGTATCTCTGACGACTGTCACCGATGCGAACGGCAACTATCAGTTCAGCCAACTGCGCCCAGGCACATACACCCTTACCGAGACGCAACCGATCGGCTACGACGACGGCTCGGAATCGCTCGGCACACTCGGCGGAGACGTGGGCCAGGATTTCTTCGCCAACATCCAATTGAAGGCCAATCAGATCGGCTTCGGCTACAATTTCGGCGAATTCAAACAGGCGTGATTTCGATCGTGAGTCGTGCGTTCTCGATGTCGCACCTCACCCCCCGTTGGCGGGGTCGAGGTGAACGTGCGTGGCGGCCGCGTGGTCGCGGAGTTCGATGACGCGGTCGGCCTTCCTTGCGTCAAGAACGCTGTTTCGATTGTCATCGTCCTGCGACGCGATGGTGACAGAACGATGACAACCGAAATCACGCGGGGAAGAATGGGGTTACATTAGAGAGTGGATTGTGAGCCTAAGACCGTGCGGGTCGCTACGTTGAAACGATGTCACAATTTCCCGAGCTGCCGCGAACAATGTCGCGTGCGGAATGGCTAGCCGAAGCGGCGGCGTATCGCCAGCGGGTGCAACCGCTGTGCGACGATCGCGTTCGGCGAATGGCCGAGAGGCAGAAACATCCCGTTAGCGATTTCCTGTTCGAGTACTATTCGCACCGCCCGGCCCACTTGATGCGCTGGACGCCGGGGATTGGCGTTGGGCTACGAGATGCCCAACGCGAGGAACTGGCTTGGCCGGAACTCTGGCACGCGAGCGAAGGCGGTTTGGCACTCTCGCCGGAACGATTTCCGCAACATCGCTTCGAGTTCGTGCAGTGGGCGGTGAACTATCTGCGAGCGGTGCGGGACCGCGAACCGAACTTCCACTGTTTCGGTATGCACGAGTGGGCGATGGTCTACCGGGCGGACGAAGTCCGACACGCGCGCGTTCCGCTGCGGGTAACGGAACGCGAACTGGCGGCGATCGTCGAAGCCAAGCCGCTGAAATGCACGCACTACGATGCCTTTCGCTTCTTCACGCCAGCGGCCGTGCCACTCAACCGCATCGCACTGACGCGCCAAACGACGACTGAGCACGACCAGCCGGGCTGCATTCACGCGAACATGGACCTTTACAAATTCAGCTTCAAGATCGCGCCGTTCTGCGCGAGCGATGTCGTTGCGGCGGCGTTCGAGTTGGCCAAAGAGGCACGCGAGATCGACATGCGAGCCAGCCCGTACGACCTACGCGAATTCGGCTACGAGCCGATCCGGATCGAAGAACGCGAAGGTTGCGAAGAGTACATCTGTTTGCAGAAAGCGATAGCGAGTCGCGCACAGAATGTGCGCGAAGCGGTACTGCGAGAGTATCGGAAGTTGCTGTCGAGCGAGATTTCCACTCGCTCTCAATAATCCATCGTACGGAACTCGTTCGCCGCGAGTGCCAGTGTGCCGGCGGCGAAGGCGGCGGAGGTGGCGATGGAGAGTTCCGGGTGGAACTGGCCCTTTTCCTGCGCGGCAATCAGTTCGGGTAACTTCATCGAAAAGCCATCTGCACGCATCGCGTCGAAGAAGATGCCGCCGAGGTCGAGTGGCTTCGGGAAGATCCAATAGCCGATTTCGAGCATCGTTTGCGAAACGCCCGACAGCCCTTCGACGGGATACGCGATCAGCCGCAGGTGCGTGAAGTTCAAAGCCCAGCAGAGCAGCCAGAATAGCAGCGTCCCGAAGATGCACGCCACAGTGCTACGGGTGGCGACGGCGAGGAACGTCGAGACCGAAAAGAAGATGCCGAAGTTCATGACGAGCAGCGGCACCGCGAGCCAATAGCTGCCGTTCCAGACGCCGGTACGCAGGCCGATGGCGAGCCACGTGCCACCGACGAACAGCACCGCGTTCAGGCTGACGAACAGCACGACGCCGATGTACTTGCCGACTAACACCGACCAGCGTGGGGCCGGTTTCGCGAGCAAGATCGTGGCGGCTTGCGGTTCGAGAAACGTCGGCAGAAAGCCCGCCGTCCAGAGTAGCGACAACAGCACGCCGACGGTGTCCGCGAGCGCCGCCGCCAGCCACAGTTGCACGAACCGTACCGCATCGCCACGGTGCCTGCCGACGGGCACTTTAATGAGGCCGAAGCCGAACGACACTTCGCCATTGATGATGCGAACGCCATCGGCTTTGACTTTGTCCAAACCGATTCGTTCGGCTTCCTGTTGCGTGATGTACGCGGGGATTTCGTACGCGAGCGTCGTCGGCGGCATGTCGCCGGAAACGCTGATACTGAAGCAGAAACCGACGCACACCAACGTGAGCGCGAGCATCACCCAGAAGAGCTTCGTGTGCAGCGACTGCCGGAAGGTATCGCGAACCATCCAGCGGATCGTGCGAATCGCGAACGGGAGATTCATCGCGGCATACCCTTTTCGTACATGGCAAACAACGACTCTTCGAGCGTGCCCGATTGTCGCAATTCCGATAGCGGCCCCGTCCACGCGACTTGCCCCGCGACGATGGTGGCCGCGCGATCGCAAAGCTCTTCGACTTCCGGCAGAACGTGCGACACGAGCAACACGGTTTTGCCCTTCGCCTGACGTTCGCGAACGACTTCGCGGAGCAGTTTGCGCCCGTAAAGGTCGAGGCCTTCGGTCGGTTCGTCGAGGATGAGCAAATCGGGGTCGTTGATGAGCGCCTGCGCGAGGCCGAGGCGTTGGACCATGCCTTTGCTGAACCGGCTGATCGGTTCCGCGCGGCGATCCGCCAAGCCGACGCGGGTCAGCGATTCGTCGACGAGCCGCGGCAACAGTTCCGATTTCAGGCCCGATAGCCCGCCGTAAAACGCGAGCACTTCGGACGCGGACAGGTAGCGCGGGAAGGCGTGGTTCTCGTGCATGTACCCGACGCGGCCGAGCGTTTGCCGATTGGCGATCGGCTCGCCGAGCCGCTGGATCGTGCCCTTCGTGGGGCGAGCGAGCGACAGCAACAGCTTGATGAGCGTGGTTTTGCCCGCACGATTCGGTCCGAGCAATCCGAAGATACTTCCCGTCGGAATCGTCAGCGAGATGCCGCGAACCGCCGCGACGTGACTGCGCAACAGTGGGTTCGGCTTGTACGTCTTGTGGACATCGTCAAAAACCGCAGCGTGCGTCACGGGAATGATTCTCCTGGTCGCCTTCCGATTCGTGCGCAGGCAATATAGCTCACGCCTGGCAAGAAGCATCCTCCGCACGAAGATTTCCCCCAGCTCGTCGAACTGCACTAGCACGAACGCCCGCGATGAATTACCGTTTCGGAATCTTACGCAGGAGATTTCGGATGATCGCCCTCTTCGTGGCTCTCGCGTTCCTTGCCCCGGCAACGTTCGCGTGCCTCTTTTACGTCGTACTCACGTACCTCGGGCGGCGGCGCGCCATCGCGATTCCCCTCGAACCGCAGACGGCGTTCGTCGTGCTGATTCCCGCACACAACGAGGCGCTTTCGATCACCGAGACGCTGCGTTCGGTGCTCGATGCCGATTACCCAGCAGCGCTACGGCGGATCGTCGTCGTCGCCGACAATTGTTCCGACCATACTGCCGATGTCGTTCGCGAACACGGTGCCGAAGTGCTCGAACGCCGCGATCTGACCTTGCGCGGCAAAGGCTATGCGCTCGCTTACGGGTTCGATTGTGTGCTGCCGAGTCGCCCCGATGCGGTCGTCGTTCTCGATGCCGATTGCGAAGTCTTTCCAGATCTGTTTCGGATTTTCGATGCGCATCTGCGGAACGGCTCGCCGGTGGTACAAGCCGCCGTGGTGACGCGGAACCCTGGCCCCGATTCCGCCGGTTTCGCCTCGGCGATCGGCAGCATCATGGATAACGAAATCGCAGCGGGCAAAGACGCGATCGGCCTACGCCCACCACTTCGCGGAACGGGAATGGGCTTCGCACGCAGCATTCTCGAACGATTCCCGTGGAATGCGTTCGGGCTGACCGAAGATGCCGAGTACGATCATCGCCTCGCCCGCGCCGGCGTCAAAATTCGCTTCCTCGCCTCAGCGATCGTCCATAGCGAAGCGCCCGTTCGCACGGTCGATCTCTTCCAACAGCGCCGACGTTGGCGGGCTTCGCTGTTCGTCGGCTCGGGCATCCTCACACGTTGGATCGAAAGTAAACCGCTCGTTCTCGCGCAGTGGATGCTTACGAGCCTAGTCGTAATCGCAACAGTGCTATGTCAGCTCGTGCCCGATTGGTTCATACTGTGGGCCGGTGCCATCGGGCTATTCACGTTTGGCATGTACCTGCGTGCCGGATTGAAAGTCGGGTTGCCACCGAAAGCGGGGCGGATGATTCTGGCGTTGCCGTGGGTGGTCGTGCGGCTGCTGTTCGTCACGTTGGGCGGATTTACAAAAGGTTCGACGACGTGGCACCGGACGCGGCGCAGTGCCGAAGTCGTATGATTACGAGGCCCGGTTTTCCCTCGACACTGATACCGAATTCGCTCGTTCGCCGTCGCGCCGAACGCGGCGTGCAACTCACATTCGACGACGGCCCGCACCCGATTCACACCCGTGCCGTACTCGAACGGCTTGCGACGTGGAATGTCAAAGCGATCTTTTTCGTCGTTGGCAAATTCGTCGAGAAACATCCCGATGTGCTGCGTGAAATCGTAACCGCGGGCCACGAAATTGGCAACCACACGTACTCGCACGAAGTCGCATCGGCGTGGGCGTTGCGGGCGGTTACCGACGATGTGCGCCGGTGTCATGCGGCCATCGAACGGGCGTGCGGCGTGCAATCGAAGTGGTTCCGCCCGCCACTCGGGCGGGTGAACGTGGCGACAGTTGGGGCAGCGGCGCGATGCGGGTATCGCACGATGAATTGGTCGCTCGATTCCAACGACTGGCGTTGCCGCAATGGCGACGATGCAGAGAAATGCGCCGAGGCCGTCCTGCGTGAAGTCCGGCCCGGCGATACGCTGCTTTTGCACGATTGCCACGAGTGGATCGCGCCGATCCTCGACCGCGTGCTGCCGTTACTTCTGGCCGAAGACGTCCTTAAATAACGTCTGCATTTGCTCCCACGATTTCTTGTCGGCGGCTTCGTTATACGCGAGGCCCTTCACGCCTTTGTCGTCGATTCCTTTCACCGTGAAGCTATGCACGGCGTCGGGGTAACTCTCGAACTGATAGCTCACCTTGGCTTCATCGAGCGAGCTACGAAACTTCTTGATGTTAGCCTCCGGGATGAACGCATCGTCGGCCCCGTGGCAGATCAGCACCTTGCAGGTGATCTTCTTCGCTTCGTCGACCGAAGGCGTCGGCAGTGCGCCGTGGAAGCTGACAACGGCGCTGAGGTCGTTCCCGGCGAGTGCGAGTTGCAGCGCAGTCGAGCCGCCGAAGCAATAGCCGATGGCGGCCGTCTTCTTCGCGTCGACTTCGGGACGCTCCTTGAGCAACTTCAGTGCGGCTTCGGCGCGGCCACGCCAGACTTCGACGTTCTTGCGAACCGTTGTCGCCATCGCGCCGGCTTCCTTCGGGTGTTCGGTCGTTTTGCCGTCGCCGTACATGTCCGCACAGAACGCCACATACCCGAGTTCAGCGAGCATTTCGGCCCGCTTCTTCGCGTAGTCGTTCAGCCCCCACCATTCGTGAACGAGCAGAATGCCGGGACGCTTCTCCTTGACGGCCTCATCGAACGCGAGGAACCCCTTCAGCGTGATGCCATCGAATTTGTAATCGACGACTTGCGTTTTAACGGCCGCCGATGCCGTGCTGGTCAGGCCAACGATGGCCATCAGTGCAAAAAACTTCCGCATGTGCAGACTCCTTGTAGCGGTGCGAAACCGTGGCTATTGTATCCCCGTTGCGGGTGGTGCCAGCGCCGTTCGGGCGTCTTCGGGCGTGGGAAACATCCGCCGTACGACGGAGCGAGACAGTCGCCCGTCGAAGCCCGCGAACAGCAAACCAGCGAGCCGCTGCTTGGTCGCGCGCTCGGCAAACTGCTTGCGTATGAGCCGCAAATCGGGCGTTTCGCCGATCTCCGCTCGCAGTTTCGCGGCATTGGCGATGCCGTACGCCATCAGCGATTCGATGTCGATTCGGTACGCCACGAAGGCATCGTAATGTTCGCGATAATACGCGAGGACTTCCTCCGGCACGCGCTCGCTGCCGAGCGATTGCAGTTGGCGCTCGAGGTCCGGCCAGCCTTGCCATTCGGGGTGCGCATCGATCATTTCCACGGTGCGGGCGTACGTGCAACTGACGACGAGCTTGAGCAATCGCAGGTAATCGGGCGACTTCACCTTCACGCGGTAAATCACTTCGTCGCCATGCTCGACGACGATCACCGTGCCTTCCTGATCGGTGCCTTTCCACGCGGCGAGCAACTCGTCGATCTGCGCGGCGAGCGTCTCCGACTGCGGCTGAAACGCATCGACCACCGTGAAACTGCGCTCCGCCGCAATCGCTTGCAACTCGCGATACGTGACATAACGGCACGCGGATTTGTCGAACGCCGCGATCAGGACCAGATCTTCCCGGCCCGCATAATCGGTGATGACTTGCGAATCCGGGTGCAAAAATTCGAACAACAGCGTGAGGTGGTCGAACTCCGGGCGATGCTGTAACAGTTGCGGATACTTCTCGGCTGCAATTCGTCGCGAGGTACTGAGGTAGTCGAAGTGCGATAGCTTCGTGGGCGCTTCATCGTCTTGCGGGCCAGCGCAGATTGCGCCTTCGATCATCCCGCGCGTGGTGAACCAGACCTGCCCGTCGTGTTGGAATCGCTGCACGAGCGTGCCATCGAATTTCCGCAGGAACAGCAACCGCGAATCGGTGCCGATCTCCATCAGGCTCGCGACATCGGCCAGCGTCACGTTGCGTTCGCCGAGGTTGTAAATCTTCACCAACGGCAACGACACGAGTTCAAACGGCGACCGCCGATAGACGATCCCCTTCGCATATAGCTGATGCGGCTCTTGCGGCGTAAACAGCAGTTTCGTGGCATTCGCCAGCACCAGTTCGCCAATGCTCCGCTTTACCAACAGCGGGTCGGCATCGATGAGCGCAAGCACCACCGCCGGATCGTCCCGCAACGCTGCCAGCAACTTGTCCGTTCGGAGTTCCATGATTCGATTCTTTGTAGCCGAAGTCGCGAAAATTCACATCGCCCGCTCTGCCATAGAATGACGCGATTCTTCTCCCATGGTGAAGCAGCATGAGTACGGATGCGACGATTTACATCGATGGCGGTTCGCGCGGCAACCCCGGCCCCGCATCGTATGCCGTGGTGCTGACGCGAGAGGGGCTGCCGACGCTCGAAGAAGCCAACACGCTCGGCAAGGCGACGAACAACGTGGCGGAGTACACGGCACTCGTTCGCGCACTCGAACTGGCCGCCGCGAATGGCGTCAGGCAGATACAGCTATTCAGCGATAGCGAACTACTCGTGAAGCAGATGAACGGCGAGTACAAGGTGAAGAATGCCGACCTGCAAGACCTCTACCGCGAAGCGTGCGAACTGCGGCGGAAGTTTCAAAAGGTGACGCTCCAGCACGTTCGCCGCGAACTCAACAAACGCGCGGACTTTTTGTGCAACGAAGCGCTCGACGGTCGCCCGCGCGTGGCCGGTGAAGAGCCGACGATTGCGGAACTGTCTGCACCCAAAGCGAATCGCGTCGAACCGGCGAAGACCGTCGGCGACGACAAAGTGCGCGACGATGCCGTCGATTGCCTGCGTGCGGCCGCGCAAAGTTGGGCCGACCACGGGCCGCGCAACCCGAGTGCCGAGCAAGTGTGGGAGCAACTGTGGTCGATCCTCGAAGAAGGCGGCGTACTGCGAAAGAAGAAGTGAAGGTACGGGGATTTCGCGCGAGTTCCCTTCTCGACGATCGCGTATAAACCAAGGCAAACGTACGAAGCGATATCAGAGATCCCAATATGTCTGCTGCTCCCGCCGGTTCGCAGTCGCGCATCCTCATCGGCCTCGTTCTCGGGGCCATCGTCGGGTGTACGGTCAACTATGCCTTCGTGCCGGTTGCGTTGCCGGGGGAATCGGCGCAGATTCCCGCGTGGCTGACGGCGATCAACCGCAACATTGCCGAGCCGATCGGGCAGATTTTCCTGCGGCTGTTGTTCGTCACCGTCGTGCCGTTGGTGTTCGCATCGCTCGCCGTCGGCGTCGCGCAGATCGGCAGCATGGGCGCGGTCGGGCGCGTCGGCGGCAAAACGCTCGCCTACTTTCTGCTCACCACCGCGATTGCCGTGGTCATCGGCATGACGTTCGTGAATCTCGTCCGGCCCGGTGAAGGTTTGCCCAAGGAAACGCAGGCGCAACTGGAGAAGCAGTTCGGCGGCGACGCGGCGAAGAAGAAACCACCCGAGAGTTATTCAGTGATGGATTTCGTGCATTCGATGTTGCCGAAAAACCCCGTGAAGGCGGCCGCCGACCTCGAAATGCTCGGCATCATTTCGTTCGCGCTGCTCGTCGGCGTCGGCATCACGAAGCTCGATCAACCGAAGGCGGAGCTGGTCACGCGCGGCCTCGAAGCCGTCGGCGAACTCATGGTGTTCATCATTCAAATGGCCATGAAGATCGCCCCACTCGGCGTCTTCTGCCTGATCTTCTCGACCACTTCGCAGTTCGGCTTCGGCCTACTGAAACTCCTCGGCGCATACGTCGGCGTCGTGCTCATCGGGCTGGCGATCCAGGCGTTCGTCGTCTTCCCGATCCTCATCAAGTTCCTCGGCAAGTGGGATCCGATCGATTTCTTCCGCCGTTCGCGGTCGTCGATTATCACCGCGTTCAGCACGAGTTCGTCGAACGCGACGCTGCCGACGAACCTGCGGACGGCACAGAACGAGTTCGGCATTTCGCCCCGCATTGCCGCCTTCGTACTGCCACTCGGCGCGACGATGTGTATGACCGGCACCGCACTCTTCGAGGGCGTCACCGTGATGTTTCTCGCGCAAGTCGCGGGAATCACGCTCGATTTCACGCAACAAATTCTGGTGGTGTTCTTGTGCGTGGTGACCGCCGTCGGCGCGGCCGGCGTGCCCGGCGGTTCGATTCCGCTCCTCGCAATGGTGCTCGCCACCTTCGGCATCCCCGAAGGCATGATCGCGATCATCCTCGGCGTCGACCGCTTTCTCGATATGTGCCGCACCACCGTCAACAACATTGGCGACCTCTCCGCCGTCCTGTTCGTCGCACGCAGCGAAGGCGCAATCGGCAACGAGAATGCGGGCTAAAGCAGCAACAGCGCGGGCGATTGCAGATGACGTTGCACGGCATTTCCGAAGATCGCGCCGATTGCCCCATCGACGATGCGATGATCGAATGAGAACGAAAGGTACGCGATGTCGGCGGGTTTCAAATGCCCGCGGTCGTCGTAGACGGGGCGCTTGACCAGTTTCCCGAGGCCCAAGATTCCCACTTGCGGATGGTAGATAATCGGCGTCGAGATCAGCCCGCCGATGCTGCCAATCGAGGACACCGTGAAGGTGCCGCCTTTTAGATCCTCCGCTTTCACATGCCCGGCCCGACAGTCGTCGCTCAGCCGTTCGATCTCCTTGGCGATACCGGACAGATCGCGTTGGTCGGCATCGCGAATCACCGGCACGATCAACCCACTCGGGGCCGCCACCGCGATGCCGATGTGGTAGCGGTCGTGCATCGTGATTTCTTGTTTCGCATCGTCGAAGGTGCTATTCACGATCGGCACATCGCGCAGCGCCCGTGCGACGGCCTTCACAACGAACGCCAAATACGTTAGTTTCACGCCGGTTTTTGCGAGTGGGGAACGCAATTGCCCGCGTAGGTGAACCAGTTCCGTGAAGTCGCATTCGTCGATGTACGAGTAGTGCGGAATGTACTTCTTCGCTTCGACCATCTTCTCGGCGATCTTCTTGCGAAGGCCGAGGAGCGGCACGCGCGTTCCCGGTTTGCCGAGGTCGAACGGCGGCAGTTGTCGCTGACTACTGTGAGAAACTTCTGCGGTGGAAGTAGTCGGTTTCATCTGCGGGGTGAGGTCGTCGAGCAAAATGCGTCCACCGGGGCCACTGCCGTGAATCTGCGCGAGATCGATGCCGAATTGGCGTGCAATATGCCGCACCGACGGCGCAGCCACCGGCGCGAGTGACCGTGCGGTGTCAGTGGCTGCCAACGGGACGACAGTCGGCGCAATCGCGATGGGAGTCGTCGAAGGGTTTTCGCTTGCGAGAGGCTCGTAAGTGAGCACGATTTGCCCGATGGCGATCTTTGCCCCAAGTTGGCCGAGAGTCGCGGTGATCGTCCCCGCGAACGGCGCAGGCACCTCCATCGTGGCCTTATCCGACAGGACTTCGAGCAACGCCTGCCCGCGCCGCACCGCCTCGCCCGGCTTCACCAGCCAGCGAACGAGTTCGACTTCGTATAGCCCTTCGCCCATCGGCGGCAGAGGGAAATCCATGGAATGCTCCGGTAGCGGACGGGTGAAGGAAGTATAAGAGATGTGCCGACGGGAGTGAATGAAACGAGGAACATTCGCTTTATCGTCGTCGCAGTGCGTAGCGAACGAACGAGCCGAGGCCCGCGAACCGATAGGATGGATCGACGTAGTGTTCGATGACGTAAAACGCGAAATAATACGCTCGGCAAAAGGCCCAAATCGCGATGGCCATCAGCAGCGCGAGTTGAAAATCGGGAAACATAACCAACGCCATCGCGGTGGCCACGGCCCCGAGAAAAACGAACAGGCCGAACTTGATCCACAGCAATCGCGGGTTGGTAATGTCGGCGATGGCGCGTCTCCGAAATGACTCACCGGCCCAATGGGTTCATGCCACCAACACCTACTGGGGCCGAATCGGCGGCGTTGGGATTATTGAAGGTTCCCAACATTTGTTGCGCCTTGTCCTTGATGAGTCGCGATTGAAAGTAGGCGCAATCGCCGGTCGTGTTGAACGTTAAGTCGGCCAAGTAGATTTTGAATTCCTTCGTCGCATAACTACTGAAGACTTTCTTGAAGTCGTTCGGCGGTTCGGAGTCGTCGCCTTTACTCAACGGCCCTTCGCTCGTCTGCGTGTAGAGGCTTTTTGCCGCTTCTTTATTCGCGCATTGAAGCGCAGCTCCCATCACGACGCCGCGACCGCCGAAGTTGACGAACATGCCGAACATCTTCGATTGCTCGGTCTGGCTGGTGACTTGACTGTGCGAGTCTTTGACGCCTTCTCCCAACGATTTGATGTAACCGGAGAGGTCGCCCGTGGCCTGAACCAGCAGCCAAATGTTCCCCTTGGTCACGCGGCCGCCGGTCGCTCCGAGCTTCGCACCGAGGGTAGTTTCCTTTTGTTTCCGCCCGCCGATACTCGCACGCAGCACGGCATCTTGATTGCCCGCAGCCGTCACCACGATCACCAAACGATCCGTCGGCGCGTAGACGCAGGCATTAGTCAACAGCCCCGCTTTCCCGGCCAACTTGGTGTAGGCTTGCCCGTCGATGTTCTGCGCGGCACCGCCGAGCTTCGCGAGCAGCGCCGTCGCATCGAACTTCCTCGCGCTCTTCAAAACGAAAATCTGCCCCGCCGTACCGCCCTCGCGCTTCTTGGAGCTAATCGCGTAGTCGAGAAAGAGACCCGGTTCCACATCGGCCGCCTTTGCAATCTCATCGGCAACCTCTTTAATGGCGACGGCGAGTTGTTTCTCCATCTCGGGTTTATAGCCGGGGTAGCGGTTGATTAAGCCGACGTTCACGCCGCGCGTATGGTTGAAATCGCCCGGCACGTACGTCAGAAGATCTTCGATCTTCCCACTCTTGCTGAGTAGCAAATACGCGATCGTACCGATACAGGCAAGGATTACGAAGGCCCCGGCCACCATCATCGCCATGACGGCGACGTTGCTCTTCTTTTTCTTGGCTTTGTACTTCTTCTTTTTGCCGTCGCCTTCCGCCTTCGCATCGCCCTTCTTGCTCGATTTCTTCGACTTGTCGCCGAGCTTCGACTTGTCGGACTTGTCGGACTTTTCGGACTTCGGTGCCTTCTCGGACTTGGGCGAAGGCTTGGCCGCCACCGACGACGCCATCGGGGTAAACTGCGTGCCGCACTTCGGGCACTCGACTTCCTCGTCGGCCGCGGGTGTATCGTCGAGGCGCAATTTCGCCTGACACTCGGGGCAGCGGGTTTGGTAGGCCATCGGGAGCCACTCCAGGCAAGTCAGTCGGATGATTGCGAATGAATGAGGTAGTTATCGCCGTACGCCGTGAGGAAGGCAAGGGAAAAGCGTTCAGCGGATCGCTGATCGCTCCTTCCGGATTTACTGACCGCTGACTGCCGATCGCTGAAGCACTTCGCCATTGCGGCTTGACGAACTCCCCCCGGTGCGTCAGGCTATGGGTTGGGGATTCGTTTCGTCTACCGGAGCGTCGCGATGACTGGCCGCCACATTGTTCGTTTCGCATCGTTGGTTTTGTTGGCGATGGGTGCCGTCGCCTTCGCGCAGGAACCGAAACCGGTTGCCTCGGTACCCGGCAATTTCCGCAGTTTCGTCGCGACCGACGAACGCTTCGATAAAGGCAGCCTACGCAACCGTGCGGGTAAGATGCACTGCCTCGTCAGCGATAATGGCTTGTATCCGGTGGTGGCCGTGTTCTCGCGAACGACGCCCGATAAGACCGATGCGGGGTTGTCGAAGCTCGTCGCTCGGCTCGATAAACTCGTCGTCGACCATCGTGCGGAACGCCTCGGCGCGTTTGTGATTTTCCTGACGCTCGGCAAAGAGTATCCCGAAGACGATCAGCGCGACGTGAAGGCGAAGGCCGCCGCCGACCTGTCTGCCCAATTGAAATCGGGCAACGTGCCGTTCGGCGTCGCAGCCGCCAAGTCCGATGCAGTCGCCGCGTGGGAGATCCAGGATGCCGACGACCTCACGGTGATCCTGTATTCCAAGATGAAGATCGTGAAAAAGTGGACCTTCGCCGCCGACAAACCGATCGGCGACGAAGAGGCGAAAGCAATTGAAGACGCCGTCAAAAAGCAACTCGGGAAGTAACCTCGGGAAGTAAAACATGGCTCATCCGGGAAGGGGTGTAACCGCGTTTCCGGCGTCTGGTTTCTGGCGTTTTGACTTGCTCTTTACGAAAAGACGGCCTCTAAAGCATGCTGTTGGTGCTCGAACC
>JAYWCL010000059.1:0-24743 GCA_043780595.1 Limnoglobus sp. | reverse complement strand
TTCGGGTTTGCCAACAATGCATTCCCGTTAGCCCGACGCGCTAGCGAGGGATTATTATTGTTTCTGCGATCGCGTGCCTTTTCGCGGGTTCCCCTCGCTGGCGCGTCGGGCTAACAAAACCGAACGGACTTGACAATTTCGTTCGCCCGATACGCTTGCTTGCGGTGCAAGCAAGCATAGAATCTCCGCGTGATCCAGCGACATTCGAGTGGAGTTGGCTGCGCAATGTCCACTTCAGAAACGACTTTCGCACCACGATAATTCACACAGGTGTCGTGTTTCACGAAGGGGTGCTCGCCAGCGACAAGGACACAGGCCCTTTCCGAGTCCGCGCGTAAAGGAGGCGTCACTTGTTTTTAACGAACCCGCGTCGAGTTGCACGCGGGTTGAATCTCCCATTTACTGCCTTCCATCACCACCGCCCGCGCCACCTGGTCCCATCGGTCCGAAACCGCCGACACCCGCTCCGCCGGTCGTCGGATCGGATGCCGAGGCGTTCACGGGAATATCGCCGCCGTTGACGCGAACGTTCGACATGTACCGCACCCAACCCTCGGCGAACTGCTTGAAAGCGAGTTTGTCGATTTCCGTCGGTTTATCCTTATCCATTAGGTTGAAACAGCGGGCGAATGTCGTCAGGGTCAATTCGGAATCGAGCGACAAATCGCGCGGCATCCGACGGAGTTCCGCGTAGAATTTTTGCATCCCATACATGCGATCGCGCGAGAGATAATACAAGAGCGACCACGACGTCACTTCTGCCTTCTGTTCGAGTTTTTCGCGGGTCATGCGTCGTGCGCCGGCATCGACTACCGGAGCGGGCGCACTGCCCATCGGGCCGTTTTGGCCACCCATTGGGCCCATCGGCCCCATCGGCCCGCCGCGCCCCATCGGCCCGCCTGGACCCATTGGCCCACCCGGTCGCGGACCCGCACCGGGCTGGTTTGCCGTGGCGGGTACCATCGTGGGATCGACGTCGAAACCTTGATCGATCGCTGCAAAGTACCGATCCGTAATCACATTCCGCAACAGCGTTTCCGCAGAAGGGTTCAGTTCTTTTCTCGCAATCATATCGCGATAGATGCGATGCAAAATGTAGTTCGGCGACCCGTGCCCGGTGGCCAGACCGATCGCCATCGCACTTTTGTTGCTCTTGTCGTCGCGGATGAACAGAGGGCCTTTGGGGTGGTGGAAGAAACTCGCCGTGCCGCTATCGACCCACTTCGGCAGGATTACGTTGCGCGGGAGCAGGCCGCTGGCCACGAAGAGTTGCCGCGATCCTTCCCGGCTGATTGCCGCATGATCGGCTTCTTCTTCGAGGGCTTTATCGACCAGTGCGTACGTCATCATCCGTGCGACTTCGACCGGCGTTTGGGCTTGTCCGACTTTGACGATCGGAGCCTTGCCGCGAAGCAGCTCGTCGCGGCTCCAGCCGACTTTGTACTGCGACTGTGCCACCTGATTGAATGAGGAGCCGATGTCGTCCATTCGCTCGGGAGAGATCACGATGACGTCGTTCGCGGGCGAATAAAATGCATCGGATTTAATCGTCAGGCCATCGAGTGCATCGCGCAAGCGAATCATGTCCGTAGAGCGGTCCGCGAGGATCGTCACGATCCGCTTATCGGGGATGGTGAGCGCGATCCCTTGCATCGCATGCCATAGGTAAAACGCCTTGAAGTTTTTGTCGAGAAGTCCCAGACGACGATTGATGTCTTCGGGGTTGATCTGGCCTTCGCCCCAATACACGAGCGAATAGTGTTTGCCTTGCGTCGTACCCGATGCACCCAGTTTCGACTTCCACTCGTCGGCGTCGTCGGCTTGGGTCGGCGCTGCGTTCAACTTTCCCGCAATCTGCTTGAATGCCTTGGCAAATTCGATCACCTTCGTCGGCGGCGCGATGTCTTTGCGAACGTCGATCAACTTCACCATGTCGTCGGCGTACTTCAGCGCATCGTCGACCATGCCCGCTGCGAGTGCATCGGTGCAGATGTCGTAAATCCCCTCGAAGTTCCGCTTCGTCGACCAAGCCGTCCAGGCATCGCGGATGTTCCGTTCCAGCGAATAGTTGTGGATCGGGTAAAGCTGGACCGAGGTGTTGTCTTGGTAGATGTACGTCGAGCCGAACTTGTTTTTGACGACCAGCCATTGCGGGTTCGTGTCGGGTCGGAACGACTTGTCCGGGTATAACAGCTTCTTTTGAATCGAAGTAAACGGCACGACGACGACGACGGACTTGTCGAGAGTCGCTTTCGGTGCGGCCGCACCTGGTTGTCCGCCCGGCCCCATCGGACCCATTGGGCCCATCGGCCCGATCCCGCCACCCGGTCCCATCGGCTGGCCACCGGAGTCGCTACTTTCGCCCGGTGCCGAAACGGCCGGCGCAGCGGCGGAACCGCCTTCGAGAATCACTCGGATGACGATGTAACCCGGCGTTTTCACGTCGCTACTTTGCGCGATGGCAACCGCCGATGAGGCGACGAAGATCGCACCGAATGTGAAGAGCCATCGTTTCATGAAAATCTCCGTGATAAACTGCGATGTCTTTTTATGATGGCAGATAATCGATCCGACTGCAATCGTCAATTCGGTCGATTTCCCGGATTCAACGTGCTTTCCTTGACATCGATAAACAGTTGCGGCTGCGTAATCGGTCGATCTTTCTTCCAACTCACGATCGCATCGAGGTTGGGCGAAGACTGGTTAATCCCGCTACTTAGCTTTTCGATTGGCGCGAGCAATTTATCCGTCGCCACGGTGACGAGCGAACCGATTTTCTGAGCGGTTCGCTGTGCGGGCGGTGTTTTCTGCCAGTCGGCGAGCGACGTCGCGATGCGTGCCGCGTAGATTTTCCACGGAATCGACTTGTCCGCGTTACTGCCCGCCTTGAGCACGGCAAAGTGATAAATTCCGGTCGCGATGGCATCGAGTTGGACGTCGAGATTCAGCCCTTTCGGGTCGTGGATGTTCGCCAGCCCGATCACGGCTTCCGCACTTTCGTCTGGCCCCGGCACGAAGTTCAGGCTCGTATCCATCACTGCAATTTTCGCGAGCGTCATCAACGGGCGAACGGTTTTGCCGTTGGCGGGATCGACGAACTGCGGATACCGACATTGCGCCAGTGCCCGAATCGCCGCCCGGCGATAATAGCGAATCGTCGCCATCTGCTCGGCACTCAGTGGATTAGATTGCAGTTGGCCGGCAACGGGCGGTGCGGCTTTGGGTTCGACGGGTTTCGTCGCGGCCGGTGCCTTCGGATCGACGGGTGGTGCGACCGGTGCCGCGATGGGCTGAGGAGCCTTCGGTTGCTTGCCGTACGGTTGATCGCGAGCGATGACCGCCTCCAGCGCCGTCACGAGTTGCACCATCTCGGCGTCTTTGATCGTGTGAAGGGCATACCCCGTCGCCCCGCTCGCTCGTGGGATCGCTTCGTATGCGCCGATCAACCCTTCCGAAGCGCGAATGACGTAAATCAACACTTCCGGCGGGGTTGCGGGGTCGTTCAGCATTGCAAGCAACATGGGGAAATGTGCGGGGGCACCCGACTTCGCAGCAATGGCCAAAACGCGGGCCGCATTGAGCCGAATGAAGTTCGGCATCGTCGGCGTCAGAACCTCTTTGAGAGCCGCATCGACCGCCACGCCGAAACCCTTGATGTAATCGGCTTGATCGACGTTCAAGCGGGAATTCAGTGCGGGCGTCTGATACGGCACCAGAATAAACCGCTCGAAGTTCTCCAATTGCTGGTGAATGCTCTCCGCAAAGACCGCCGGCTTCAGTTCGCCTTTGGTGTTCTCGGCGGGGAAGTAAAATCGCGAGTCGGTGATCGGGTAGATGAGCGATTTCGCCATTAGGTTCATCGCCTCCTGATTGGCCTTCTCTTCGGGCGGATTTTTCACGATCCGCTTGCCGTCCCGCATGTCGATGACGTTCGCACGCACCGCCCCCGCATTCGGCGGGTCTTTCTTAAAATCGCTCGGCTTGGTCGCCTGACCGCTCGAACGACTGTTGGAAAACAGCACCGAGCAGACCAGAAACGCAGTCGCGGCAACCATCGCACGGGTTCGGACTTTCATCGGCGGTACCTTGCAAGACATGTGAGACGACCGGATTTACCGATAATGACATTACGTTTCGCCACGAGATCCGTTGGCAGCGAACCGGCGAACGCAACGAACGACGCTGTCAGGCTATCACCGCAGTCGCGCCGAAGCAAGCCGCACAATACAAGCAAACCGTCGGACTCGCGAGAATTCACCGCCCCATACGGCATTCGCCATAGTCGTTACGCCAGCAACTCGCTGCGGACTCGCCCGCTTCCGCCGATCGGGTACGGTCGCCCGAGGCGGTCGCGAATTTCGGAGTGCGGGTCGATCCCCAGCATGTGGAACAACGTTGCGACGACGTCTTTCGGCGAGAACGGCGTTTCCGTAACGTCGCTGGCGATGCGATCCGTGCGGCCGACGACGCGCCCTTTTGCGAACCCGGCCCCGGCGAATACCGCCGAGTAGGCCCGCGACCAGTGATCGCGCCCGCCGCCGGGTGTCTTCTGCACCGTCGGCGTGCGACCGTGTTCGCTCATCAGCACCACGGCGGTATCGTCGAGCATTCCCCGGTCGGCGAGGTCTTCCAACAGCGTCGCGAAGGCGTTGTCCAACCCTGGCCCGAGTTCGTCTTTGAGCCGCGCCTTCATGTGAATGTGCGTGTCCCAGCCGGTGTTCACGAGGCCGTATTCGTCCCAGCAGACCGTGGCGAACTTGCCACCGGCTTCGAGCACGCGCCGGGCCGCCAAACACGACTGACCGAACAGCGTCATTCCGTAGCGTTCGCGTAACTTCGACGCCTCCTTTTGTACGTCCAACGCATCGCGGAGTTTGCCCGATGTCAGCACCGAACGCGCGAGCGCATGATGCCGGTCGAAGTGACCGTACGAGCTGTCCCCATCGACTTTCCGGCGTGTCAAATCGAACTGATCGAGCAACGACAGGCGGCCGTTCATCCGGTCGATGGTCACCGTGGCATCGGGTGCGATTGTCTCGAAGCGATCCGTGGGCAAAATCCCGATATACGGGTCGGCGACGACCATTTGCGGCGAGTTGTTTTCACCGGAATCGCGAAGCACTTCGCGAATGCCTTTCGCGCGAAACTCGGCCCAGACGGTATCGTAGGCCGGCCCGAGAAAGCCACCGAATGGCCCGGAACGCGAGGGACCGCGCTTCGACCCGAAGCGGAACGGCAGGCCGAAATTCCGCGGTACCGCAGGCGGTTTTGAATCGGCCCGCTCGCCGAGGTAATCGACGACCGAGCCGATGAACGGCCAGTGTCGTGGGTCGCGCGGGTTGCTCTCCATCGGGATGTCGGTCGATGGCACGGCGCTGGTGGCGAAGGCCGTCCCGTGTACGGGGTACGAATGATGGAGCGACCGCAACACCGTGACGCGATTCAGCAGTTGGGCGGTACGCGGGAAAATCTCGCCGATGCGCACGCCGGGTATGATGCTCGGGATCGAACCGAGTTCGCCGCGAACTTCGACCGGCGCATCGGGCTTCGGGTCGAAGGTATCGATCTGGCTCGGCGAACCCCACAGGTAAAGCAGCAAACAGCGTTTCGCCTTACCGAAACTCCCCGCTTCCATTTTCGGCGCAGACGCTTCGACCGCATTCGCGAGTGTCAACCCGAACGGCGTGAGCGCGCCGATGTGCATCAAGTCGCGACGCGAAATGCCATCGCAAAAGCGTTTGTTCGATCCGAGAATACGAAGCATGATTGGATCTCGAGGCGGGCAGGTGCCACGATCTTAATCGCGGCCGTCCGCGATGTCAAACCAGTTTCCACGTCGAGTGGAGCGCAATTCAAGTCCGCACCACAATCGTTTCGTACTCACCACTCACCACTCACCACTCGCCACTCACCACTCGCCACTCGCCACCTACCCCTGCCGCAGTTCTGCGAGGTTCGCTTCCATTATGCGGATCTGGCTTTCCGCGTCGGCGGCCTGATTCTTCTGGATCGTCAGCACTTCGGGGGGTGCGTTCTTCACGAAGCTCTCGTTGCTCAGCTTCGCCATCGTGCCACTGAGGGATTTTTGCTTCTCGGCGATCTGCTTTTCGAGCCGTTTGATCTCGGCGGCGGTATCGATCAGCCCAACGAGCGACACGTACGCCTCGAATTGATTCGTGACGAAACTGCCCGCCTGTTTCGGCTTCTCGATCGTCGGCCCGCACGTCAGCGAGTTCAACTGCCCGAGCGACTTCACGAAGGCGCTCATCGCGTTCAGATCGTTGGCCACGGGTTCCGCACAGCGCACGACGACATCGAGAGTGGCCTTGTCGATCTGGTAGCGGTTGCGAAGTTCGCGGATGCCGCGAACGAGGTCTTGCATCATCGCGATGCTCGTCTCGGTACTCGCGTCGATCAGCGTTGCCGGGTAGTTTGGCCACGCGGCAATGCACACGCTTTCCTCGGCAACCGTCGGCGTCGGGAACCCGCGTTCCGGTGCGGCCTGCCCGAGATACTCCCACAGCGATTCCGCGAGGAACGGCATCACCGGGTGAACCAGCCGCAAGATGCCATCGAGCACGCCGACCAGCACCCGCTGGCAGACCGGATCGCTCCGGCGCGACTTGCTCATCTCGATGTACCAGTCGCAGAATTCGCTCCACGCGAACTCGTAAACCAGCTTCGCCACGTCGGCAAACCGGTACGCTTCGAGCGCCGCTGTCACCGCGTTGGCAGTCGTCGCCAGCCGCGACACGATCCAGCGATCTTCGATCGTCATCGTCGCCGGGTCAATCGCCCCCGGCGTGTAGCCTTCGAGGTTCATTAAAATAAACCGCGTCGCGTTCCAGAGTTTATTCGCGAAGTTGCGGCCGAGGTCGAAGCGGTCCGATGCCTGCTTCGCGGTCTTCAGCTCGGGGTCTTCGCTCGTCCACGGGCCACCGGGGCGGAACGGGACTTTGCACGCGGGGCACGCGAGTTTCTTCGTGCGGCCACGCAGGTGTTCGGGCTTCGTCGATACCAGCGTATCGCAACTCGGGCAGACGTTGAACACCGGCATTCGGCTGTCTTGCGTGTCGCCCGCAATCGCCAGCATCTGATAGCGCAGCGAGTCCGCACCGTAGCGTTCGATGATGTCGAGCGGGTCGATGCCGTTGCCCGTCGTCTTGCTCATGCGCTCGCCGAACGCATCTTGCAGTTGCGGGTGAATGTACACGTCCGCGAACGGCACTTCGCCCGTGTTGTACACGCCGGTAATCACCATCCGCGCCACCCACAGTGAGATGATGTCGCGGCTCGTCACTAGCGTGGACGTCGGGTAATATCGCTCCAACTCCGGCGTCTTCTCGGGCCAACCCAGCGTGCTGTGCGGCCAGAGCGCCGAGGAGAACCAGGTGTCGAGGACGTCTTCGGATTGCGTATATCCCTCCTTTTCATATTCTGCTTCGATCTCAGTCGCATCGCAATTTATCACCGCTGTTAGCTCAATCCATTTCACCTTATCTTCGTCCGTGAACTCCCGCATGGTGTGATACAGCAAACTCGGATTCGCTACCGGCTTTGCCAGAATCAAAGCAGCTTCTTCTTTGTTCCACTCCATCTCAATGAACGTGAATCCGTGGGGAGCGTGCTTTTCCCAACCTTCCGCGAGCAGAATTTTTTTGCTCCACACCGGGATGCGGTGGCCCCACCAGAGTTGGCGGCTCACGCACCAATCGCGCTTCTCGCCGAGCCAGTCGAGGTACGTCTTCGCATAACGTTCCGGGAAGAACTTCACGCGGCCACTCGTCACGGCGTCGATGGCAAGCTGCGCCAACCCAGGCTTGCCGTCGTCGCGATCCGACATTTTCACAAACCACTGATCGCTCAGGAACGGCTCGATCGGCGTCTTGCTGCGGTCGCTGTATGGCAGCGGAATGTCGCGGTCTTGCTTGTCGATGAACAGGCCGAATTCTTCCATCTTCGCCGTCACGGCGGCGCGCGCCTTCGTGCGGTCGAGGCCCGAGTATTCGCCGAACCCGGCGAGGATCGTGCCATCGGGGTTCAGGATGTTGATGATGGCAATCTGCGGATTGCGTTGCCAGCAGGCGTAGTCGTTGGGGTCGTGCGCGGGCGTCACCTTCACGCAGCCGGTGCCGAGCTTGGGGTCGGCGAGTAACCCATCGGCGATGATCGGGATTTCGCGCTGCGTGTGCGGTTGCAACACACTCAAACCGATCAGGAGCTTGTAGCGTTCGTCGTCCGGATGCACGCACAGTGCGGTGTCGCCGAGCATCGTCTCGGGGCGCGTGGTGCTGAACTGCACGAACTGATTTTCGAGGCCAATCACCGCATACTTGAACGTCCAGAAGCCGCCCTTCGTGGTTTCGGTGTACGTCTCGTCGTCGGCCACCGACGTTTGCAGTTGCGTGTCCCAGTTCACGAGGCGTTTGCCGCGATAAATGTAGCCATCGCGGAACATGTTGAAGAAGGTTTCGCGTACCGCTTTCGCGCAAGTTTCATCGAGCGTGAAGCGCGTACGCGACCAGTCGCACGATGCCCCGATCTGCTTGAGTTGGCCGAGGATGCGCGTTTCGTATTTGTCCTTCCACTCCCAGATTTTCGCGACGAGCGCTTCGCGGCCGAGGTCGTGGCGCGTCTTCTTTTCGGTCTGCATGAGCAGGCGTTCGACCACCGCTTGCGTGGCGATGCCCGCGTGGTCGGTGCCGGGCATCCAGAGCGTGTTGCGGCCCTGCATCCGTCGCCAACGGACGAGGACATCTTGCAGCGTGATGTTCAGCGCGTGCCCCATGTGCAGCGCACCCGTCACGTTCGGTGGCGGGATCACAATCGCGTACGGCTCGCCACCCTTCGCCGGGTCGGCACGGAAGTATCCGCGCTCATCCCAGAACGCCAGCCACTTCTGCTGCGATTCCTTCGGGTCGTACGTCTTCGGCAATTCGATTGGCATTAGTTGTGTCCGTTGTTCTTCAGCTTTAAATTCGCAATTTGCGCGCGTAACTCCGCGATTTCTTTTTCCAGTTGGTCGGCTCTAGCCGATTCCATTCGCAAACTCGTCCACGGGTTGCACTGCGTTTCACCCGTGGCTACATCCCGTTGCCCCATCTGGGGCAATTCCGGCATCCCGTCACGCCGGTTCTTCGTCGCGGAATAATTTATACTCGATCGCATCGACCAGCGCCAACCACGAGGCTTCGATGAGGTTCTCGCTGACGCCGACGGTACCCCACGTCGAACGGTGATCACGCGATTCGATTAGTTGTGTCCGTTGTTCTTCGACGGTGGATTTGCGATTAACTCGCGTAACTCTGCAATTTCCTTCGCCTGTGCTTCTCCTCGTTGAATCGCCGTTTCCGCTCGCTGCTTCTCGACTTCCGCTCGCTGCTTCTCGGCTTCTGCTCGCTGCTTCTCGGCTTCCGCGCGTTGCGTCTCGCCTTTGGTTCGCTGCTTCTCCGTCACCAGTTCGTTCTCGGCCCACTCGGCGCGTGCTTCGGCCTTCTCGGCTCGTACGAGGAAATCTCGCACGTTTTGTTCCAGTTCGATTCGATCCGGGATTTTCTTCCGGTTCCCATCCTGACAGATCACGCGCAGGCCTTCGGGATGGAACCAGAGTTTCACCGAGGGAATCCAGACGGCACCGTCTTCCTCGTTCGGCAACCGCACGTACCCCTCGGCGGTCGCGCGATAGCCGACGACCGTCATCGACATCTCGTCCTCGATGTTCTGCACATCTGCGATCAGGTAGTACTGTATGCCCGCGGCATGGTACTCGATGATCTTTTCGTTGATGTCGGTTTCGCGGGTACTCGGCGAGGTCACTTCGACGACCAGAAGTGGGCGAGCATTCATCTCGCGCATCATGAAGGTACCCCGAAGCGGGTTCCACCCACCGGGGTAATTCTCGATCGCCGTCAGGTCGGGGCCGTGCGGGAGAATCCCCGGTACTTGCCAGTCGATACGATGGTCGAAGAACACTTTGGCATCGGGGCGCTCGGACAGTGCGCTTTCGAGTGCGGCCTGAAGATAAAGGCAATTTCTCGCATGGTTCTCATTCGTCACGATGAAATCTCCTTCCTCCGGGTGCAGGACATCCCACCGCGTCAACGGGACTTGTTCCAGTCGGGTTTCCCCGTTCGGTAAAGGACTACGAACGTACCGCCAGCCGTAGAAAAACGGATCCTTCGGCGGTTTCACCAGCCGTGCAGGCAGAGCGAGTTCGGCAGTAGTCATGGGTCTTCCTCTAATCCTGGCCGGTTCACCACCGTCACACCGGTTCTTCGTCCTTGAACAATTTATACTCGATGGCATCGACTAGCGCCAACCACGAGGCTTCGATGAGGTTCTCGCTGACGCCGACGGTGCCCCACGTCGAACGGTGATCTCGCGATTCGATAATCACCCGTACGCGGGCCGCCGTGCCTTCTTTCGGGTTCACGACGCGCACCTTGTAATCGACCAACAGCATCTCGTCGAGTCGCGGGTAATATGCAACGAGCGCCTTCCGCAATGCCGCATCGAGCGCGTTCACGGGGCCGTCGCCTTCGCTCACGGTGTGCTCGATCGAACCCGCGAGCCGGAGTTTCACCGTGGCTTCGGTCACCGCCGCACCCAATGCACCTTGTTCGATGTTGACCCGATACGCGAGGCGGTCGAACCACGGCTTATAGGTGCCGACGACCTTCTTGACGATGATGTCGAACGACCCCTCGGCGGCCTCGAACTCGTACCCGGCATTCTCCAGATCTTGCACGCGATTCAGAATCGCCGACATCGTCGCTTTGTCGTGGTTGATCTGATACTTCTGCGTTTTGCTCAGGATCGTCGATTGACCCGAAAGCTCGCTGACGAGGACGCGGCGTTCGTTGCCGACGATCGCCGGGTCGATGTGTTCGTAGCTCGACGGATTCTTCGCCACGGCGTGCGTGTGCATCCCGCCTTTGTGCGCGAACGCGCTTTGCCCCACGAACGGCTGGTTGTTGCGGAAGTTCATGTTCGCCAGTTCGTAGGCGTACCGCGACACTTCGGTCAGGCGGCGAAGGCTGTCCGGCGTCAGCAGTTCGTAACCGTATTTCAACGTGAGGTTTGCCGCCGTCGTGATGAGGTCGGCGTTGCCGCACCGCTCGCCGAAGCCGTTGAGCGTGCCTTGCACCTGCGTGGCCCCGGCCCGCACCCCCGCGAGCGTGTTCGCCACCGCGAGTTCGCAGTCGTTATGGCAATGAATCCCCACCTGCACCTTCAGCGCTTTGCACACGACCGCAACGACTTCGGCGATGTACTCCGGCATCGTCCCGCCGTTCGTGTCGCACAAAATGATGCACGTCGCCCCGCCCGTTTCGGCGGCCTGAAGCGTCTGCAATGCGTACTCGGGGTTCGCCCGGTAGCCGTCGAAAAAATGCTCGGCGTCGTAGAAGACTTCCGGCCCCTGCGAGCGACAAAACGCGATCGAGTCGCCGATCATTTTCAGGTTTTCTTCGAGCGTCGCATTCAGAATCTCCGTCACCTGGAAATCCCACGTCTTGCCGACGATCGTTACAACCGGCGTCTGCCCTTCGAGCAATGCCCGCAGTCCGCCGTCGGCTTCGGGCGCGATGTTCTTGCGGCGCGTCATTCCGAACGCGACGACTTTCGCATGTTTCAGTTTCAGTTCGCGTACGGCCCGGAAATACTCGGCATCTTTCGGGTTCGACAGCGGGTAACCGCCCTCGATGTAGTCGACGCCGATGTCGTCGAGCCGCTTCGTCAGTAACAGCTTGTCTTGCAGCGAAAAGTTCACGCCTTCGCCTTGGCTGCCATCGCGAAGGGTCGTGTCGTAGATTGCGATGCGCGTCACGTTCTGCTCCCGTGTATCAATGAAAAAACCCGAAGCATATACTGCTCCGGGGATTGCGTTCGGTGTCCAAACCCGCCCCAGAGGTCATCCCGTACCGACGACGACGCGCACTTCCTGCGCGATGGTAATCGCTACCGTGACAATCGCGATGGGGGACAGATGACACACAGCAGAAACTCTCCGAGATTTCGTTCCTATTGAAATTACGCTTCCACTCGGACAAAGTCAACTCGCATCGGGTTCGCGTGCGCGTCCCGCGTCCCGAACGGCTATTCGTCGTCATCTGGTGGCGGTGGTGGCGGTGCTTGGCCGTCGTCGAAGCGGAATGACTCGAAGAATTGGCGCACCTTGGGGTTGTTCTTGTCGAATTCTGGTCCGGCGGCCATCAGTATGTAGATCTTCTTGCCTTTGGTGGTCATCTGGATGATGCCTTTGCCGCCGTTCTTTTCTAACGCCCAGATGCGACTCGGCTGGCCACCCATCGTTCCTTTGTCTTTGCTGATCACGCGCAATTTGCCCGATTGCACCATCGCGTTCCCGAGCAGATCGAGGAACGGCCCGATCGATTCTTCCGGCATCTCGGCCGGAATCTCCGAACTGGCCAGTTCGAAGACTTCAATCGGTTGATTCATAACCGTCCGCGTCCATTTCGTGCTTCGTACCGTCGTCAGCCCGCCTAACCCCGGTTCCCGCTTCACTTCATCCGTACGCTTCAAGTGTTTCGGCACGTCCACGGTTACGCCGTCGGTGTTCGGCTTGGCCGCATCCCAACGCGGATTGTTGAAGTTGTTGACCACAAGTCCGCAGGTACACGCGGTGATCGCAAAGATCGCCCCGAGACCGAGCAACACATACACCCACATCGGCCGTTTATTCTTCGTACGCGAACGCCGTCGGGGCCGCTCTTCGCCGTAGTCCTCGGGTTCTGCGAGCGGTTGCGGTTTGGATTTCACGGGTACGACCGTCACGACGCCACACTCGGAGCAACGGACTTGCGATCCCGCGAATTCCGCCTCAGCAGCGAGGATTTCCCCACATCCCGAACACGCAAACGCGATCGCCATGCACAGCCTCCCCCAACGCAACCAGTCGCGCAATGAATGCCAAAATCATATCAGTTTCCACCGCCGACGTCACTTTCGCGTTTGAAATGCGTAACCGTACTCTTCAAAGGGTAAGCAGGCGAACGCACGCGAAACTCGATGACGTGCCTCGAACGTGGAAAGCAGTCACCCAAGGGTACGACGTAATCGTCTAACCCTTGGCGAAAAGAGGGAACCCCGACCTGAAGGGTAACCATTAAGCGACTTTCGCGAACACGTCGGACACTTTGATTTTTCGCGCCGACAGCGCCGGGCCGATACTGCCGACGAACGCGACGGCCATGCCGAGTATCGTGCCGTAGAGCATCACGACGGATGGGACGAAGAACGCGCCGAGGAACGCGATTTGGAACTTCACATTCCCTAACCATGCCCAACAAATGAACGTGCTCATGAACCCCGCGAAGAAACCGATCAAGATCGCTTCGGAGAGGATCAGCCCCATAATGTGAATCGGGCGGAACCCGAGGACTTTCAAGACGGCCATCTCGCCACGACGTTCGCGGACACTGATACTGATCGCGTTCGCGATCACCAGCGACATGATGCCGACCATCGCCGGGCAAAGGATGAACTTCATGCCGAAGAAGATGTCTTTGTACGCATCGAGGAACGAGCCGATCCCAGCCGATGCCGTCTCCATTTTGGCCGCTGGCCCGGAGAAGTATTTCGGGTCGTTGACTATTGCCGCGAGGCGTTCGTAGCTCTCCTTTTTGGGCACGCGAACCCAGATCAGGTTGACGCACTTGTCCGCGAGTGGGTGCTGTTCGTTGTTGTGCGACTTGCTGTACGACGACAACATCCGGTCGAGGTACTCGCGGGCACAAAAGCCAACGCCGTCGTACTTGCCATCGGGTAGTTCGCCGACGATCTCGAATTCAAAGACGATGTCTTTGTAGAACAAGCTCGTGACTTTGATCTTTTGCCCCACCTTGAGATTCATTTTCTCCAGCCGAACCTTGCTGACGATGATGCGCTTATAGTCTTCCTTCATGAGCGCCGTTAGCCGTTGCATCTCCGCGTACTCAGTGTCGGTCAAGTCCTTCTTTTCCAGTCCGTCCATCATCGTCGTGATTTTCAGCGGATCGACGCAGAACATGAAAATGCCGTTTTCGGGTCGCGGGTTCGACGGGTCGGTGGTACCTCCCACGAACGACCACGCGATGACATCGTCCGCACCGTTGACGGGTTGCAATTCCTTCGGCAGTTGCGCGAGCAAGTCGATCACACGCTGTTCGTACGCGGGTGGCATCTGGCTCGGGATCGTGTATTTCTCCGTGACGATCACCTTGAAGTTCGCATCCTTTTCGCTCGTCACGAGGCCGATGAAATTGATCACCGAGTAGATGCACGCGAGTACGGCCGTGAGCACGAACAGCGCGAGATACGAGAGCGACGTTCGTAACGGGCTTCGCAGCAAGCCGCGAAACATCAGCAACGCAATTTTGAAGAACAAGCTGCCGCTATTGGAAAGTACCCGCAAGACGAGGCTGATCGCGTAGATGGTGGCGAAGAACAACGGCAGTGTCGCGATGCCGACGAGAAACACGCCGCCGATAAGAAGGCCCATCAGAAAAAACGAGTACAGCGATAGCAATGGCATCGCAGAGTCGATGCTCGCCGCACCCGAAGTCGCAAGTTGTTCGTACATAGTCGTTCCTTCGCGTTCGGTTAAACCCGCATCGGTTGGGGAGCATTCATCACATCGTCGACGAGCTTGCCCTTTTCGAGGTGCAACGTGCGTTGGGCCCGTGCGGCGGCCTTCGGGTCGTGCGTCACCATGATGATCGTCTTGCCGAGTTGCGCACGCAGGATTTCCATCAGGTTCAGAATCTCATCGGCCGACTTCGAGTCGAGGTCGCCCGTCGGCTCGTCGGCAACGATCAACGTCGGGTCGGTGACCATCGCCCGCGCGATGCCGACTCGCTGTTGCTGCCCACCGGAAAGCTGTCCAGGGCGGTGCGACATACGATCGCTCAGCCCGACGAGGTCGAGCGCCGTTTCGACTTGTCGCTTGCGTTGTGCCGCCGTTAGCTGCAATAGTAATAGGGGCAGTTCGACGTTCTCGTATGCCGTCATGACGGGAAGCAAATAGTAAAATTGGAACACGAAGCCGACGTTCCGCGTCCGCCATCTCGCGAGTTCGCTTTCGCTCATCGACGAAATTTCCTGATTGCCCACGGTGATCGTCCCCGCCGTCGGTTGATCCAACCCGGCGATCAGGTTCAACAGCGTCGTTTTGCCCGAACCGGAAGGCCCCATCAGCGACAGGAACTCGGCCTCGCCCACATCGAGGTTGAGGTTCTGAAGCACATCGATCGCTTCCGTGCCACGAGTGAACGACTTGTATAAGTCTCGGACTCGCACGATCGGTTCGGCCATGAAACATCTCCAATTCAGTCACCCAGCACCGGCCTCACAGAGGCCAGCTACACAAGAATGAAGTACGACGAAACGTCTAACCCTGGGCTATCGGATCTAACCCCGTTGGGGTAAAAAACCAGTCATTCGTCAGTTCGCCTTTGGGGCTTCGATCGGCGCGTTCGTATCGTACTTTCGGTTGTAAAGCGTCACCACGACGCCCATCTTCGGCTTGAGGAACGAGCCGGGGACTTCGTCCTTTTGCAACATCACCTTCACGCGGACTTTGACCACACTCTTGCTGTCGTCGGCGATCGGCATGATCCGCGCGATGAAGCCTTTGTACGAACGCTCGGGGTAGGCCTCGGAACGAACGATCGCATCTTGGTTGTCGAACACTTTGCGTAAATCGCGTTCGGCCACGTCGATTTCGACTTCCATCTCGGCGAGGTTCGCGAGGTCGCAAATACTGCCCGATGTGCTGCCGAACGCGAGGGGGTTGACGAGGTTGCCGAGTTCGGCTTTCTTAGTGAGCGCGACGCCGTCGATCGGCGCGCGAATGATGCAGTTATCGAGCCGCCATTGCGATTGCAGCAGCCGTGCCTGTGCGACGTCGACTTCCGCACTCGCGGCGACGACGTCGGATTCGGCAGCGGCTTTGCGTTCTTGCCGTGGCCCTTCTTTCAAAATCTGTAACGCGGCGGCGAGGCGACGGAGTTTGGCATCGGTGGCGAGAATGTCGAACCGCGCCTGTTTCGTTTCGCGTTCGGCCGCCGATGAACCGAGTCGTTCGAGTCGGCCCAACTCGTCGGCTTGTCGCGCACGTAACGCCTCGTTTTCCTTGTACTCTTCTTCGACTTGCGTGACTTCGATCTTCCGAACCGACGCGGGCAACAGCTCGGATAACCGCAGTTTCGTCGCTTCCAAGCGAGCCTTCGAGGCCGCCACGTTCGCTTTCGATTCCGCGACTTGTGCTTGGTAGTTCACGTCTTCGAGCTTTGCGAGAACGTCGCCCTTCTTGAACGACTTGCCTTCGACGATGTTCAACTCGACGACGCGGCCCGCCACGTCGATCGGGCTGATGGCGATCTGTTGCGGCGGAATCAGCGTGCCCTTTTGCTCGAGCACGATCGCGCCTGCCTCGGCAACGGTTCCCGTGTTGGTAGAGGGTGCCAGCGATTTACTCGGCGCGTTGCCACTCGCCGCTTCCGTGTTCGTTGCGTTGCTCTTACCGTTCGCGAAGCCACCCTTGTACCCGCGCACGCCGACGGCGGCCCAGGCGACCGCGAGCATCAAGCACAGTATCCACGGCAACCACGACGCCCCGCCACGACCGGTTCCCTTGGCGGCACCGAGTTGGTCCTTGAGCCGCAGTTGCTGCACGCGGTTGATGAGTTCGCCGTTGGTAGTCGAATGCGACGGTGCCGTGTCGTTCACGTTTGCTCCCCGGTGGGGGTTGAAGGGGATACCCCGAAAATCGGGGCGAGTAGTTGGCTAATCGCTGCCATCGTCCGTTTCCGGTCGTGTGCGTTCGGGTCGACGGCCAGCTGCCCGCCTAACCCTTGCACGAGTGCCATGATGATCGAAGCTGCCACCAGCGGGGGCACCGGCGGCGGGTCGGGTACACTGGCCGCGTAATCGGCGGCAATCATCGCCCGCCACTCGGCATTCAGCGTCGCCAGTCGTTGCCGCACATCGTCGCGATAACTCACTTGCGCATGGAAAGTATGAATGAGACTCAGGAACGCCATGTGCCCCGCATCGGGCGGTTGCAGCGTCTGGTCGATCATGTGGCGAACGCAGTCCCAGGCACGCCCCGTCATCGGTTTGGGTCCGTCACCCTGCATCGCTTCGAGTTTCATCCGGCCGATCATGCGATCCAGCACCGCGAGCAAGATGTCTTCCTTCGTGGGGAAGTAATACATCAGGTGCCCGCGAGTCATGTTCGCCCGCTTCTCGATGTTCCCCAGCGACATTCGGTGAATGCCCTGCGTCGCGATGATCTCCACCGCCGCATTCACAACCTGTGCGCGGCGACGTTGTGCAATGTCGGATTCCACCACCAACGGCGTGGCATCGGCAATCGTGATTGTGGGTCGCTTCGGCATCGAGTGACTTTAGACCGTTTGGACTATTTCTATTTTAGAATAGTAGTCCGATCAGACTAGTGTCGTCAATGCGAAAGTGGGAAAGCTGGAGAATTTTCATCGCTCTCTTATTCCGCATTACCCCGAGAATCGGCAAAGGTTTCCGGGTCGATAGTCGATGAACATCAAGAAGTGTTCTCGGAATCGTGGGGCCGATACATGTTGCGCTCGGTGGGTATATGGTGTTTGCTACTGATCGCGTGCGGGTGCCGGGTGCCGAGCGTCGCGACGGTGGCGCACGCGCCGATGCCTTCGGTACAAGTCGTTGCGGTCGAACTTCCCATCGTGACGCCGACGAAAATCGAACCCGACGCCAGCGCACTCCCGACGATCGATGTGAAGACCGCGAAGCCCGGCGTGGCACCGGGGCCGTTCCTCGGCCTGACCGATGAAGCGTGCCGCGCACTCGCGGAACAGCATTCGCCAATTGCGAACCAACTCGACAAAGAGAACGAAGCGCCGACGGTGTCGCTCGTCACGCACAAACAACCGTGCCCCGACACGAAATCCGATGAGCTTGTGCGCCAGTTGCGCTACCTCGCCGCTCGTGAAGCCCGCAATCGATCTGCGGCGGAGGCACTCGAAAACTACTATCGTCTCGCCGATGCGGAAGGACGTACGGAGTTACTCGCGGCCGGTTTACGGACGTTCGACCAACTCCGCGATGCCGCCCCACGGTTCCGTGCAGCGGGTTTGCCGAACGCACCCGACGACGACGAATTCAACCGTCAACGTGCGAAGTTACTCGGCGATGCCGAACAGGCGGAAGTGGGGATTCGCACGCTGAATATGACCATGAAAATGCAACTCGGGCAGTCCGTAAAAGGCGACGAGCGGTTCTGGCCGACGGGGCCGTTCGGCGTGTCATCGGACCCGCTCGACGTCGAAGCCGCCGTGCAAACGGCACTGCAATCGCGACCCGATTTGCAGTTCCTGCGGGCAATGTATCACGGACTATCCGCGAGCACGTTACCGCTGGTCAATCGGCAAATGCAATCGACGAACGGCTTGCTCGGCAGTGGAAGTGTGCCCGCAATACCATCGTTGCCGCGGTTCTTGCAAAAGCGGCTGGCACCGTTACGTGCTGCTGCCGAAGTCGAAGTGAGCCAGCGCCGCGAGCAACTATTTCTGGCGATCGTCGACCGTGAGAAACTCGCAGCCACTGAGGTGCGCGTCGCCGCACTGCAAATGGAATCCGCCACCCGCCGCGTGGCACTCGCCAAGAGCCGTGCCGAAAGTTACCGCGACAAAGTGACGAAGGCCGGCGATAAACTCGCCGACAAACTGCCCGCCGAAATCGAATGGTACCGTGCCCGTGCCGACCTCATCGTCGAAGTCATGGCGTGGCACACGTGGAAGGTCAAATATCGCGCCGCACAAGGTGGCTTAGTGTCGCCGGAGTGACACCGGCGCGTTTGCCATTACCGCTACGACCCGCACATTTTTCCACGCATTTCGCGAATCACCTCTCGCTACTGTTTCCCGATACGTTACGTTAATTAAACAGTGTATTGCGTTGCATTCCACTTCGTTATCGAGGTGCATCATGAGTAAGCGTCGTTCCGGTTTCACGCTCATCGAATTGCTCGTCGTAATTGCGATCATCGCAGTTCTCATCGGATTGTTGCTACCTGCCGTGCAGAAGGTTCGCGAGGCGGCGGCGCGGATTAAATGTACGAATAACCTCAAACAGATCGGTTTGGCGTTACACAACTACGAGAGCATTGCGCAACAGTTTCCGTCGGCTGGTACTTATCCCATCAATGCCACCGCCGCCGATGTCTATTCGGTGCAGGCGCGGCTGCTGCCGTTCATCGAGCAAGGCAACCTGTACGCGCAGATCGATTTGAACGCGACGCCGGCCACGCAACTGAACGTGATCGGGCAGCGCATCGCAATGTACATTTGCCCGAGTGAAGTCCGCGATGTCCCGCGAGATCAAGGCGGCGGCAAAATCACTTACCCACAAAACTACGCGGCAAACTATGGCACGTGGTTCATCTGGAGTCCAACGAACGGGCAAGGTGGCGACGGGGCGATCATCGTCAATCGCTCGAGCCGCACCGCCGATTTCACCGATGGTCTCAGCAACACAATCGGCTTCGCAGAAGTGAAAGCCTATCAACCCTACGTGCGAAACTCGAGCGCGCCAACAGCCTTGGGAGCACCCTATCCCGTCGATGTGGCCGAAGTGGTGACACTCGCGGGAAGCGGATCGTATCGCGGCGAAGTCGGCCACACCGAATGGACCGATTCGCCTTGCCATCAGTCCGGTTTCAGCTTTGTTTTCACGCCGAATACGAAAGTGATTTTCAACGCGAGCGGCACGAATGTGGACATCGACCTACTCACGCAAGTCGAAGGTTCCTCTGCCTCCAAGCCGAGTTATGCGGCAATCACGAGCCGCAGCTATCACAGCGGTGGCGTCGTGAATGCACTCCTGATGGATGGCTCGGTGCGGACCGTTTCCTCGACGGTATCGCTGGCCGCATGGCGTGCGGCAGGTACTCGCAGTGGCGGCGAAACGTTGTCGCTGGATTAAAATGGCTATCATTGATTGTGTCGCAAGGTGTTTTCCATCAGTCGCGAAAGGATCGGTATGAAGATCGAATTGAAGTATTGCACCTCTTGAGGGTACGAACCGAAAGCCCTCAGTTTGACGGGCAAAATCCTCGGCATGTTCAAAACCCGAGTGAAAGAGTTCGCGCTCATCCCCGCAACGGGCGGCTGCTTTGAAGTGCAAGTCAACGGCGAGTTGGTGTACTCGAAACTCGCGACCGGCGAATTCCCCGACGAGTTTGCCGTCGTCGACATGGTCGGCGAACGGATCAAAAAGTAGGTTGGGTGAACCGCCAACGGTGAATAGAATGGTCCTTTCCAGAACCTCGGCATCCGCCGGGGTTCCGTTCATTTGGACACCCGATGCCGCCACCCGCCTCCGATATTCTGACGATCTCGGCGCTCACGATGAGGATCAAAGAACTCGTCGAAGAGGCGTTCCCGGCGCTGTGGGTGTCGGGCGAAATTTCCAACTTCACGAAGGCCTCGTCGGGACATATGTACTTCAACTTGAAGGACGCCGGCGCGACCATCGGTTGCACCTTCTTCCGCGGCTCGAACTTGCGCCTGAAGTTTTCGCCGCGCGATGGGATGGAAGTCCTGGCACGCGGGCGGTTGTCGGTGTATCCGCCGCGCGGGAACTATCAGTTTCAAGTCGAAGAACTGCAACCGAAGGGCATCGGCGCGGCGGACCTGGCACTCCGGCAACTCAAGGAAAACCTGCTGAAGAAGGGCTATTTCGATCCGAAACGCAAACGCGCTCTACCTCGATACCCGAAGCGGATCGGGCTGATTGCGAGTGTTACCGGTGCGGCGATTCGCGATATGATCGAGCTATTCGCGCAGCGTTGGCCGCTCGCGCACATCGTCGTTCGTCATAGCCGCGTGCAGGGCGATGGCGCAGCCGATGAGATCGCGAATGGCATTCGCATGTTGAACCAGATGCACCGCAGTGGCGGCCTGCCACTCGACGCGATTGTGCTCGGGCGCGGCGGTGGCAGCAGCGAAGATTTGTGGGCGTTCAACGAGGAAGTGTTGGCGATTGCGATCTTTCAATCGGTGGTGCCGGTCGTCTCGGCGGTCGGGCACGAAACCGATGTCACGATCGCCGACCTCGTCGCCGATCATCGTGCGGAAACGCCTTCGGCAGCGGTGGTGGCGCTGTCGCCGGATCGCCGCGAATTGCTTGCGGGGATTGTGAACCTAAACGAACGCTATCGCGAAGCGATGATGCGGAAGATCGACGACGGGCGACAACGGCTGCGGCAGATTTCCGGACGGCCCGCGTTCCGCAAACCGTTGCAACGTATTCGCGATGTCGAACAAAAGCTCGACGATTGGGCGGCGCGGCTGCAACGCGCTGCAACGCGCCGCTGCGATCGCACTCGCGACAAGATCGCCGCCGCCGCTGAGCAACTCGAAACACTCAGCCCGCTGAACGTACTCAAACGCGGTTACAGCCTGACGCTAACGCCCGCTGGCGAGCAAGTGATTCGCGATGCGGGTACGATGAAACCCGGCGAACAAATTATCGTGCAACTGAATCGCGGCCGCCTGGTTGGTCGCGTGGAATCGGTCGAACTTCCGCCCACACAAGAGAACTAACGATGCCGGAACCGACCCCGATCCGCCTCGAAGTCGCGCTCGCCGATCTCGAGAAAATCCTCCGCGATCTCGAAGACGGCACGACATCGCTCGATGTGGCGCTCGCACAATACGAGCGCGGCGTCGGGTTACTCCGCCACTGCTACGGCCACCTCCGCGACGCCGAACAGAAGATCCAACAACTCGTCGGCCTCAACGACGACGGCAAACCGAACCTGCAAGCGTTCAAGCACGCACCATCGTCGGGACCGAGCGCGTATTAGGGTCGGGTAAAATTAGCCGCGACGCGCAGGCTTTGCGAAGCGGAGCGCGTGGACTTCACCCACATTCAGGCAATCCCCGTATCGCGGTGAAGCGCACGCGCTCCGCTACGAGGACTCCGCGTCGCGGCTAATTATCCATTCACAAGTGCGGATTAGGGGTGCCGAGCTAAGAATCGCGACGCAAATTCAACAAGAATCACGAGTTAGACTCACCTAACGTTCCTGGGGCGGCGTGCCTTTGGCTACACGAACCCGACCACGTAATCCTTGCCCTGCTGCCGCAACCACGTGAGCAACTCGGCGGTGCCGGGACTAACCCCATCCCAGAACAGCACGACCAGATCCGCTTTGGTGGAGAAGAACACGTCCCGTCGGCTCGGGGCGTTCTGAACCCTAGGCACCTGCTCGTTCTGGGCGTCCACGAATGGAGCGCCATGCCGGGCGAGCAGGGCGCTCATGGCGGGAGTGATGTCCCCCGCGCCGTATCCCACCGCGACCACTCGCTGTCCCTCGCCGAGCAGGAAACCCGCCGCGCACTCATCGACGGTCCCAACGGTGCCGCAGTACCACGTCGTTTGATCCCCGCAGTACGGCGTGAGCAACGTCTGGACGCGGTGAGCAGTTCGGCGGGGGTCGGCCTGCATCGACCCGGTTACGGCTACGGTGCGGGCACCACGAGAGCGCGAAACATGCGCTGGGGTGGTTCGCGTCTCCAATTGCCGAAGCGTATCCCGCAGGGCTGCCCGCATGTCCGCCGCTGACCGGAACCGAGACTGAGGGTCTTTGTCGAGCGCCCCAAACACCATTTGGCGGAGGGCCGACGGGACGGTCTCGGCTAACGGGGCCGGGGGATCGGTGGCGATAGCCTTCATCAGCCGCATGAGGTCGCCAGACGGGAACGGTAGGCTCCCGCCGAGCATCTGGTAAAGCAACACACCCGCCGCCCACAGGTCCGTCTGAACGGACCGCTGACCGTCAAACGCCTCCGGGGCCATGTACGCCGGCGTACCGGCCGCCAAGCTGACTGTCGCCCCAGGGTCGAGAACGCGGGCCAAGCCGAAGTCCGCGATCCGGGGGCACACACCCTGCATAAGTACGTTGGCTGGCTTCAGGTCGCGGTGAACGATGCCTCGAACGTGAAGGTGCTCCAACCCTGCCAAGACGGCCATCGCCATATCTACTGCCACGTCGAACGACGGTGCTTTACCGCCGTACTTGCCGAGCCACTGCTTAAGGCACCCGTCGGGGGCATACTCGCTGACGATGACGACTTGGCCGTCGTAGATGTTCGCCTCGAACAGCGGAAGGACGTTCGGGTGGTTGCCGGCCCTCACCCAGACTTCGGCCTCTTTCCGGACGGCGTTCAGATCGACGGCGGCGTGCAACGGCAGTTTGACGGCCAACAGGCTCTTCGCTATCGCACTATCTCGTTCGGCAAGCCACACCTCCCCAAATGCGCCGCGGCCGAGGAAACGCACCAAGAGGTAGGGGCCGATCCGCGCGCCACCGGCGAACCGCCCGCCACCCGCCACATCGGGGGGCATTGGAGTCGCCTGTATCAGTGTGCGGTCAACCGGTTCCACGTTGCTCGCCCTCCTTCCGCCGAACGACAACAGCTCAGCAGCGGCGGGGCCGAGTGAGCTACGAATCGGAAAAAGCAATCATGCCCCGCCGTCTGGTTCGGCGTTTGGTTAGGTGATCCACCGGCGCCACCAGCCCACCCGCATGCCGGGCGGGACAGTGGCGGCAGAAGGTGTGGAGTCTGCAACCCTCCCGTTCCAAGCCGGCGGGAACACCTTGTCGGCTGGTACGACCACCCCAGCAGGATCGGGAGCGCGACCCCGTTCGGGGAACAGCCGGCGGAGAGCCAGCGAGATTATGGCCCGCGCCCGCTCGGTTTGCTCGGGATCGGGCTGGTAGTGCATGTCCATCCGGGCCTCCTCGACGGCTTCCCCGACGTAGACGCACGACATGCACCGCGAGTCCGACGTGTGGAAGATGGCCACCCCTGGTTCCGGGCCGGACACAACCAATTTCAGCCCTCGGTCCCACGCAAGCACTGCGAACTGGCCAGGTGTGAACTCGAACCATCCGGGGAAAAGGCCGACGATGATCCGGGCGAAGGAGGCGGGCACGTCATCCGACCGCGGTCGCAACTCGCCGATCAGCCGTGTTGCCCGCGCAACACCGTCGCTCGCCGCTTCGGGCCGGTCTACGTACATCCACTGCGTCCTCATACCGCCGAACCTGTTATTCTGCCTACTAATGGCTAATCGCAGCTTGTCTTGACGAATTGTAACCATCGCTTTCTACAATACAAATCATTTCGTGCATTTTTTTTATCACTTGAACAATCCATCCTGACTGAAACGGTGCGTCACGCAGCAATGCGCAATACGGTCGCCTGTTGGCGACCGATCACAATCTGCTTGCAGAGCATTCCCACGGACGTTCGTCCGTGGGCTTTGGGTTGGCGCACCCACACGATTCCGCGAAGTCAAAATGTTCTAGACGATATGACGTAAGTCGACTTTTGCACACTGTCACGGACGTACCCAAAAGTGCGCCCAAATGACGCAAAAGTGTCTCCAAGTGACGCAGAAAGGTCGCGCGCGGACGCAAAAAGGTCGCATAGTGATGCAAAACGGTCGGTAGTTGCGGCGCGCGTCGGATCTTTGCGGTCGTAACGCTTGACGTGCCTCGCTCGTTCGACCTGCAAATCCAGGTGAAATTCCATCTTCTGATAGGCACGCCGGTCGAGCGACCGCGCGACGTCGCGGAGGCTTTTGATCGCGTGAAACAGGTCGCCGCGACACGGCAAATCGGGGAACGCTTGCTTCTGACCGGCCCGCAAACCGGTGCCGAAATCGGCGACGGT
>JAYWCL010000058.1:0-4446 GCA_043780595.1 Limnoglobus sp. | reverse complement strand
ATCGCCGTTTTCAGATCGGCGATTTGCGATCGAAAAGTGGCCTCTTGAGACGAAAAAACACCCCAAAAACCAGTTTTGGAGTGTCCGCAATTGTGACTTGCGTCGATTCGGGGAGCGGAAAACCTCGTTTCCGCAAAATCCGGCTTTTTCAGTTGACATTGCTTCGCTTTTCGCCGATGGTTGTTTTACCTACCTGCGTTTCACTTTGGGGATCGAAGCATGTTCAACCTCCGCACGGGCCGCGATGCCGACTGTTCGGGCCGATCGCGTCGCACGTTCCTGCAAATCGGTGGCCTCGCCGCATTCGGGCTGACACTGCCCGCATTGCTGAAAGCCCAAGCGGCTTCGACCGCACCCACGAAGGCGAAACGCTGCATTCTCCTCTGGATGCAAGGTGGCCCGTCGCACATCGACACCTTCGACCCGAAGCCCGATGCGCCCGTGGAAGTTCGCGGCGAGTTCGGCACGATCCCGACCACGCTGCCCGGCGTTCGCTTCACCGATCCGCTGCCATTGCTGGCGCAACGCACCGACAAACTCGGCATCATTCGCGGGCACGATCCGCAGAACGGCAGCCACGGCGTCGCCGATCATATGATGATGACCGGCCACAAATTCAATACATCGCTGCCGTTCCCCTGCTTCGGTTCCGTCGTCGCCAAAGAGCGTGGCTACGTCGATGGGATGTTGCCGTTCGTGCAACTCGGCAAGGCCATCGATCGGCGTTTCAACGGCGGCACCGCCGGGTTCCTCGGCGACGAGTTTCACCCCTTTGAAGTCGGCGAAGACCCGAGCAGCTCGCTGTTCAAAGTCCGCGATTTGAGCATTGCCAGTATCGCCGAACGCAAGCGACTCGATCGCCGCTTCGACATGTTGAACGACCTCGAAACCTACCAAAAGGGCATCGAAGGCACCGCCGGTATCGTGAAAGCCCGCGACACGTTTTACGAAAAAGCGCACGGGATTATTACGTCGCCGATCGCCAAGAAAGCGTTCGATATTCGTGCGGAACCCGATAAGGTTCGCGAACGTTACGGCAAGTCGATGTTCGGCCAGCAATGCCTACTCGCACGGCGTCTCATCGAAGGCGGCGTGCAGTTCGTCACGATCGCCGACGGCGGTTGGGACACGCACACCGACAACTTCAAAACGCTGAAAACCCGCAATTTGCCGCGGCTGGATCTGGGCTTGTCTGCGTTGCTCGACGACCTGGAAGTGCGCGGATTGTTGGACGAAACGCTGGTGGTCTGGTTCGGCGATTTCGGACGCACGCCGAAGGTGAACCCGACCGCCGGGCGCGACCACTGGGCCTCCGCCGGTGTGGCGCTGATGGCAGGCGGCGGCGTGAAGGGCGGGCAAGTCGTCGGCCAAACCAACGCACTTGCCGAGTTCGTCACCGATAACCCCGTTACCGCCCAAGACCTCGCCGCCACGATCTACCACACGCTCGGCGTGCCACTGCACACCTGGTACAAAACTCAAGATGGTCGCCCCGTCGAACTCGTGCCTACGGGAATGCCAATCAAGCAACTAGTCGGGTGAGTCGACGGGAGCCACCGTTGCGCGCCAGGTTTTTAGCAACTCGGCGAAGTCTTTGGGCGGTGGGGTTTCCCAGGTCATGACTTCGCCGGTTTCGGGGTGGGTGAAGCCGAGGACGGCGGCGTGCAGCATCGGGCGCGTGGCTCCGCTGGCGTCGGGAAACGGCTTGCCGTTGAGCGGGCGGTCGTAAATCTTTTCGCCGCAAAGAGGCGTGCCGCGCTCGCCGAGGTGGATGCGCACCTGATGCGTACGGCCGGTTTCGAGCCGACATTCGACGAGCGAATATTCGCCGAACGCTTCCTTCACTTTCGCGAACGTCACTGCTTTTTTGCCATCGGCATCGGGTTCGCTCGAACTCCCACGGCGACCATCGCCCCGATTGCGGACGAGCAGGGATTCGATGCGGCCGTTCTTCGGCACGCCGCGAACGAGTGCCGTGTAACGCCGTTCGGTGGTGTGTTTGCGGAACTGCTCCATGAGGTCTTTGGCGGCCGCATTGGTACGGGCAAACACGAGGATGCCGCTGGTGTCGCGGTCGAGGCGGTGGACGGCGAACACCGGTTTATCGGGTAACCCGAGCATCATCGGCAGCAGGTCGGCGAGCGTGGCGGGCAGGAAACGCTTGCCTTCGCCGAACTCTTCGGTTTCGTCTTCGTCGCGGTTCGTCGTCAACCCGGCGGGTTTGACCACCACCACCACGGTGTCGTCGGAGTAAAGAATCTCAGGCACGGGAATCGATGGATCGTGCGGCACGCGCGGCACGATTCGCTCGATCTTGGCGGCCGACTTGACGAGTTTCTTCACCCGCGGCGGCTCGGCGTTCGGGTCTTCTTTCTTCTTTTTCACTTTCACTTTCACTTTGGGCGCGTCGAGTATGGCTGTTTTCGGCTTCGCCTCGACGACGCCCGGCGGCACGCTGATCCGCTTCCCCGCCTTCACGCGAAACGTACTGTCCGCGACGATCTGCCCGCTAACGCGCACGTTTCGGCTTTCGACGACGCGCCGCGCCTGCGACCAGGTAATGCCGAGGCGTTCCTTCAACACGGCGGCCAGGGTTTGGCCGGAGTCGCGGCGATCGGCAATGATAACAACGGGAGGCATCGCAAGTCCTAAATGGTACGTCTTCACCCAGGGGTACGACGAAACGTCTAACCCTGGGCTATGGGATCTAACCCCGTTGGGGTAAAAACAAATCACTCGTCCGTCTTGAAGTCGTTGGCATCGACTTTGTCGAGTAGCTTCATTTCGGTGACGGTCATCGTCATAAACTTCTTCTTGTCGTGTTCGACGACGACTTTCGTCGGCAGCAACGCACCGTCGGTTTTTTTGAATTCGCTCAGGAATGTCTCTTCGACGACATCGATCACGCCACTCGGGCCGGGTGCGATGCCTTTGCGCTGGGTCTTGATCAGGTTGCCGGCTTTCGCGTCGAAGTACAATCGCACATCGACGACGCCATTGCCCGTAACGAGCACGACGTTTGCCGAGGTGCCTTTGACGTCCGCGTCTTTTTCCATCTTGATGGTGTACTTTTTCACATCGAGCAACGGCGTCAACGTCGTTACTTCTTGCAGCAACCCGGCCTGGATGGTTTCTTCCTTCATTTTGTCGCTCGAAGGCTGTTCCGTCCCGGCGAGCATCGTCTTGATTTTCGTCTTCTTGCCGTTGAGGATTTGCAGCGTGGTTAGCTTCAACCCGCTGATTTCCGCTTGAATCTCGAGTTTATATTTATCGGGCACACTGTAGACGGCGACGGCGGAGAACGTCAGTTCCTGCCCGCTGACGGTCATGTTGCCCTTGGCGGTCGAGCGGGCCATTTTGGTCTTGTTGAGGGCCTCCGCGCCGCCGTGAGCTTCGATTGCCTTTTTCACAATGGCAATCGCACCATCGTCTTGCGCGTATGCGATACCTTGGGAAAGCATCAGTGCGAAGAGCGCGAGCCAAATCGTTCGCATCGGGTCGTCTCCGGGGTGAGAGCATCAGTTCGGGTTGGGCAACCGAGTCGCCTTGCAACATTCGTCAGGTACGTTATATGCACTCTGTGTGTAGGTCCGCGCCGGGAAGTGCCGATACTACAGGTTGTGCGGGATTTCCCGGACTGGGGAGGTTGGGCATGGTCGCCGTCGAACCGATGTTCCGTTGGGTGTGTACATTCGGGATTGTCGCGCTGGGAGTGACGCTGAGCGTCACCGCACGCGGGCAGTCACCCGATGGGCTGAAGGCCCCCGAAGGCAAGCTCACGGTGTTGCCGTTACTGCCAGACCCGGTGAGCACACGCGCTGGTGTTATCAAACCGGCATCCGCGGCATTGACGACGTCGATGACCGAGCCGTTCCGCGACAAGCAGATCCAGGTGGCGGCGTTCATCGGCACCGATACCGTCCTCACCGACGACGAAGTCTGGCAGATGGTCCGCCAACGCGGCGACCAATTCAACGACCTCATCGGCGGCGAACGCGAAGCCAAAGAGAAGGCGATTTACCGCGAAGAACTTCGCAAACTCATCGAACGCGAACTGATCATTACCGAGCTATTCGCACGAATGCGGAAGAACAACGCGGGCAGCAAGATCGACGATATTATGGACAGTTCGCGCGAGGTCGCCGTTCGTCGCCTCGGCGAATATCGCAAAGGCAAGAATGTCACCGAGGAAGAGTTCGCGAAGATTCTGCGCGCTCAGGGACTCACGTACAAGGGCCTGCGCCGCCAACTCGAACGCGATGCGCTCGTGAGTATGTATCTCGAACAATCGCTCAAAGACAAAGTCAAATTCATCACGCTCAACGACTTGTGGGATTACTACCTCGCCAATCCGAAAGAGTTCGCGCTCGAAGAACGCGTCAAGTGGCTCGATCTGTTCGTGAACAATCAGCGATTCCGCACTGCCGAGGAAGCGAAGAAGTTCGC
>JAYWCL010000057.1:0-7123 GCA_043780595.1 Limnoglobus sp. | reverse complement strand
GCCAAGCAACGCGGCGTCGACTGGCAATTCAAACTCGCAGACGCACGCATAAAGTTAAAGCGACTTTACCCCAAAACCAAGACTTGACGACGCACTACTGCGCAGATCGCACCCGGACGCCACGGCCAGAGTCGCACCGAGCAACCCGAGTGCGGCGAGGTATGTCCGCGCGGCGTTGTCAGACTCTGGTGAGGACTTCTTGCCGGATTCCGCTGGGAACCGTAGTCGCCGCAAGGCTGGAAGTGACAGCACGGTACATTGCTCAGCGTATTCGATGGTGAAGCCACCATCTGATATTGTCGGCTTGATGTTTCCGTGTAACACCGCCGCTGGCTTCCCTATCTTTTTTTTGTCCGGCTGGTTTCGGTTACTAAACAGTACGGGCGTCTTCGCCTTTCCGTCGACTTCCGCCTCTTCGATCAACGGCGTCCAGTCTTCAGGGTCGTGCTTGTTCCGATAGATCTTGATGTGTGCGCTAATGTTCAATGGGTCGATCCGGCTGCTCGTCTTCACTCCTTTCACGACGTTCACGCCGATGATCTCGGACACCAATGCCCGCGCGAACTTCACCCCGAGGCCGCCCTTCGGGCCGGTGCTATCCCAAATGCCGAACACGAGGCAATGCGGCGCGTATTTGAGCAACGGCGTCGCATAGGCGTTGGCGAGCAGTTCGAGTTCTTTGCCGATGTCGGACTCGCGGAACTTCTTTTTGTCCGCCGTCATGCTATCGCGAAGGATGGCATCGACGATCCGGTGCGGTGCTTGCAGCGACGTAATTTTCGGCACGCCCGGATTGTTCACCTTGCTGAAGTCCACCGCCACCACCGGCAGTGTCACCACGCCACCGTCGACCGCATCTTGCAGCGCCATCTCCATGCGGTTTGCCTGACTCGCAACGCTGTCGAGCAACACGCAGGGGACAGCCTCCGTGTGACCTGGAATACGGCGTTTCTCTTCAGCGTACGTGCCACTTTCGTACGTCGGTGGAAACACCTTCGGGCTGACCGCCTCGAGCCGTAGCGTCAACCGAAACGCGGCCGCGCTTCCCGCAACCGCCGTTTTCAAAACATCGAACGTGAGACTGGCAGCAGACATGATTTTCACCTTGGGTAAACGAGGAACCGCGAGGAACTACGAGCTTATTCCCACGACGTAGGATTTCGTTACGGATAATACAAAATTCGTTCGATTAGATTGGATGCGTCCGGAATCTTCGGACGAATGCAGTCGAAAACGACGATCCTGCCAGCCCGTAGGATGAACCAAGAGGATCGTCATGCGATGGTTGCGAGCGCACCCACACGATTCCCCAAAGTCAAAAAATCGGAGGCGATGCGACGTAAGTCACAATTCGCGTCGTGCACGGAATGACCTGAAAGTGCGCGCAAATGACACAGAAATGTCGCATCCGGTCGATTTTGTGTCGATGTCGGTCGATTTTCGGTCGCATTCGGTCGATTTTTGACCAGTAGTTTCGGCTGATGCGTTATCGGTGACACTCAGCGCAAACCATGACAGGATTACAGGATACCGCAAAAACTGCCCGAAACAGATCGGCGATTTGCGATCAAAAAGTGTCATTTTGAGACACAAAAACACCCCAAAACATGGTTTTGAAGCCTCCGCAATTGTGACTTACGTCGATTTCGTATTGGCCCAGACATGCGCCGGTTATAATTGCTATTCCGCAGCACACCGCAATCACGCAGAGAACCGGATGTCACGCCGACGCACGAATGGAATCGCCCCGCGAACCGATCTGTTCGGCGCGGAATCGTTCGCCGGGTTCGGCCCGAGCCGCTTCCACCCGAACGAGGAAGCGCCCGGCGCGCATCGCATCCGCGTCAAATCGCTGAAAGATCTTCGCGAAAAGGTGCGTGCTGAAGCCCCGAAACGACCCGGCGTGTACGCGATGCTCAACGCGAATGGCCGCGTGATTTACGTCGGCAAGGCGAAACTCCTGCGTACGCGGTTACTCAGCTATTTTCGGACTGAGAGCCGCGACCCGAAAGCGGGGCGCATCCTCAAGCACACGAAGACGCTCGTCTGGGAATTTGCGGTCGACGAACTCACGGCACTGCTCCGCGAACTCGAGTTAATTCAGCTTTTCCGCCCGCGTTTCAACGTTCTCGGCCAACCGGGACGGCAACGCTATCGCTACATCTGCCTCGGTCGCGAACCGGCGGCATATGCTTACGTTACGCGCGAAACGAATGGCAAAGAGATCGCCTGCTACGGTCCGTTTGTCGGCAAAGATCGCTCGCGAAATGCGGTGCGACGGATCAACGAATGGTTCCTGCTACGCGATTGTGCGGCGAAGCAGTTGCTCGCGTTTCCCGAACAGGGCGAATTGTTCCCCCAAGTGCGAACGCCGGCGTGCCTACGTTACGAACTCGGCACGTGCCTCGGCCCATGTGCGGGCCTCACCACGCGGCGCAATTACAACAAAGCGACCAAGCGGGCACGGAACTTCCTCGATGGCAACGATCGTTCGGTTCTCGACGATCTTTTACTCGAAATGAAAGCGGCCGCAGCCGCGTGTCTTTACGAAAAAGCGGCGGCGACCCGCGATAAACTGACCGATCTCGAATGGCTCGATCAGCGTTTGGCGTTGTTGCGTAAGTCGCGAGACCAGCGTGCGTTCATTTACCCCGTGGTTGGGTACAACGATCGCCGCATTTGGTACGTGCTCAACCGAGGGCAGGTTTGGGCGGTGCTGGACGAGCCAACCGATGCGGAATCGATGGCGAAAGCGGCGGACATGATTCACCTAATTGCGACATCTCCGTACGCCACGGTGACGGGTCGGCAGAGCGTCGATAGCGTCGTGCTTCTCGGTGCGTGGTTTCGCAAATACTCCGAAGAACGCCTGAAATTGCGACCGACGAACGACGTGATCGCAACCTTACGGATGGGTTGAATCGGGAACGATTTTGTCGAGCAACTTGGCCCCGTTCGCCGTCGCGCCTTGCATAAGCGGGCCAACACTTTGGGGTTCGTTCGCGTTGCGGTGGCTCGCGGGCAACATCAATCCCAACCCGGCCAGAATCAACACCGACGCGGCCAGCGTAACGCGGCTACGCAGCCCCGTGTACGGCTTCGCTTCAAACGATGGCGTTACCGGAACGATGGCGTTCGCATCGGGCCACCGCTGAGGCAGTTCGTTCTGAAAGTACTGCGAAAGCAGCCGATCTATCGGTTCATCACTTGGGGAATGTTCGTTCATGAGAGTGGTTCGACTCCTCGTTCGGAAAATTTCTCGGCCAGCCGTTTCCGTGCCCGGCTCAGTCGCATGTGAACGCTCGTGACGGGGATTTCCAGTATCTCCGCGATCTTCGGCGAATCGTAATCCAGGGCGTAACGCAGCGTCAGAATGTCGCGGTCGGATACCGAAAGCTCTTCCATCACCGCACGAACGCAAGCAAAGGTTTCGTCTTGCAATAACTTCACATCCGGTGGCTTCGCAAGCGATCGATAGCCATCCATCGCGTTCGTGGCGGTCGTGCCATGCCTACGGAAGGCGCTTTTGGCGGTATCGTCGGCGAGGTTACGTGCGACCCGGATCAGCCACCCACGCGGGTTGAGGATTTCCGTGCCTTTTTCGCGCTCGTTCCAGAACCGCAGGAACGATTCCTGGGCAATATCCATCGCCGCATCGCGGTCCATTCGACGCGAGTAGGCGACCGCCCAGACTTCGCGGCCATAACGGGCATACAGTTCGTCGAAGTCTGCGTTTCGGCGAATTTCGGAGTTCGGTTTCACGATGCTGTTGTATTCGTAGCAACAAAGAGACGATTCAAAGGACCGTTCCTAACGGTACCGATCTTGCCGAAGATCGTAAGTTAGACGTACGGTTATGGCAAATACGCACGGGCGGAGTGGCATGATACCCCCAATGGAAACGGAATCGGTTCGCCACAGCCGATTCTTCGATGCCCTGACGCGCAGCGGCCTCGTCACCGCGACTGCGCTCGAAACCCTTGCGGAAACGACCGCAACCGCCGACGAACAAGCGGAACGGCTCGTGGCCACTGGCCAACTCAGTCGCTTTCAAGCCGACAAATTACTTCGCGGGCAGTGGCAGGGACTGTTGCTCGGCGCGTATCGCATCCTCTCGCCGCTCGGGCGTGGCGGCATGGGCATCGTCTATTTGGCGAAGAGCGTTTCTCCGTTGGGTTCCACGACCGCGAAGCCGCTCGTTGCCCTGAAAATCCTCTCGCCGAAAAAGGCACGGGACGATTCGCGAACGCGGATCCGCTTCGAGCGCGAGATGGCGATTGGCCGCATTATCCCCGCACACCCGCACATTGCGACGGTGTTCGACACGGGTGAAGTGAAGGGCGTGGCGTTCATCGCCATGGAATACGTCACCGGTTCGACGGTGAAAGAAGTCGTGGAAAAGAACGGGCCGCTCAGCGTTTCACATGCTGCACAACTGTTTCGCGATATCGCGGGCGCACTGCAAGTTTCGCACGATAGTGGGTTGATTCACCGCGATTTGAAGCCATCGAACGTGATGATCGCTGCCGATGGTACCGCGAAACTGCTCGATTTCGGCTTCGCGCTTCGTATCGGCGAGCCGTTACCGAGCGACCCGACGATCCTCGGTGGGCCGGGTTACGTGCTGGGCACGATGGACTACATCGCGCCGGAACAGGCGATCGATTCGACGGCCGTTACGGCGCAATCGGATCTGTATTCCTTGGGCGCAACGCTCTATTACGCACTTTCCGGGTGTCCGCCATTTCCCGGTGGCACGTCGACGCAGAAACTCCGTTGGCACCGCACGGAAGTGCCACATCCTCTGCGGGCGATATGTCCGGGATTGCCGAAAGAGATGGCCGACATCGTCGAACGCCTGATGTCCAAGCGGCCCGAAGACCGTTATGCCGATGCAAATGAGGTGTACGCAGTTCTCGATCGCCACGCGAACGATCTCGCTGTGACAGCGGCACCCGAACCGGAATCGCAAGTTTCGATTGCGCCCGCGATTATCGACGACGATTGGCCCGATAGCGAAAATGACGAACCGCCAGCGCCGAAATCGCTGCCATTCGATTGGAACCACCCGCCGCAATGGGTCTGGTACCCCGCCGTTGGCGTGATGATCCTCATGGGCATCACCGCTGGTTTTATGTTGCGGCTCATCACGCGGTAACGACGCCGGAATCGACGTAAGTCACAATTGCGGAGGCTCCAAAACCGTGTTTTGGGGTGTTTTTGCGTCTCAAAATGACACTTTTTGATCGCAAATCGCCGATCGGTTCCGAGGGTTTTTGCCGGATATCGAACTGCTGTGGTGGGTTACGTCGAGTGTCAACGATTCGACACTCGCCGCAACTCGCGCCCTAAAATCGACCGGATGCGACACAAAATCGACCGAGCACGACATAAAATCGACCGGACGCGACATTTCTATGTCATTTGGCGACATTTCTATGTCACTCCGTGCAACTTGCGAATTCCGGGTTACGTCGAATCGTCTGCGATTTTTTGACTGTTGGTGTTCGTGTGGGTGAGCCGAATCGGGATTCGTTTAGCCGCGCCGCGGAGGCTTTGCGCAGCGAAGCGCGGAGGGTGTCGAAAAATGCGAGGAAAGTCGTTGCGACCGTTGTGGGAGTGTGGTTAGAATGTGGGAAAGTGAAGCCGAGGCCGATTGAAACTCCAGAGTCGCCGCGGCTTCGCAAACGAGCGGTTTCGCACAACGGAAATCGATACATAGCGATCCGCGAAGAACGCCGCAGGTCGCAAGCAAGCTCTTCGTGCGGATCGCAACGCATAGATTCTTTTGCGTTCGGCGGCGGCGGGCGATTGCAGGTCGGAGGTGTCTTATGGCGAAGGCCGAGCCGGGGCGCGACGAGGACCGCGAGCACCGCATCACGATGGAGATAGTCGTCGATGCGTACGGCCCCGAAGAGCGGGCGATGGGCTGGTACAACCACCTGGAAGGGCAGCTCCAGTTCCCGTTCACCGCGACGTGCGTCGCCAAGCGCGCCATCTCGCCGCTGCGGCTGAAGGACGAGGTAGAAGTCCTCGGCATGCCCGGCGAGGACGAGTGCGAGCGCGAGGTGTTCGTGACCGTCCGTTGGGAGAAGGAAGGGTTGGCCGTGCCGCTGTCTCAGTTGAAGCCGCTCCGGTCCACCGACGAGCCGACGAAGCAGGCGGTCGAGGACTGGCATTACTGGGTCCAGATGGGTTACCGGTTCGGCTGAGCAAAGGCACGCCGCCCCAGGCCCAATGGTGCTTACTTTCTCTTTTTGTAGCTGGGGTCTGTGACCCCGGAAGCCTGCCTCTCCACCGGCCTCACAGAGGCCAGCTACATTAGAAAGTAAGTGCCATTGGCCCCAGGCCCCAGGAACTTAGTGCAACCTGCCCGAGTCACATCACGTAAGTCTTGCGCCCGAAATGCTTTACGATCATTATTGCGAGATGCGAATCCCGGTGGATTCTCAGAAAGATGAACACCCATACGGCTTGTATGCCCACCAATCGCGGGCAGTGCGAGAATTCTCCGCTGACTTTGAAGCCACACCATCCCCGGCAAAGCTGGTCATTAAGCGATTGCCGGAGATCTTAAAGTTGGCGGATATGATCCGGCGCGATGCACCCCCACTCGCTAAGGATCGGGCCAACTTTCAAATTGGTCGCATGAAGCTCGGTGAAGGTAAGAAAGGTCGCGTCGCCAGTGCCGACGCGCACCTCTATTTTCTCGGGGAGAGCAGCAAGTACCGGCTTCCCAACGGTTGGTTGTATCCCATCCTCGCAGCGTTCAGGGCCAATGTCATCTGGGACTTGAAGAAGTCGCAATTTGATTGGCGTGTGACCAATGAGGAGATACTGACACGTTGCCTTCCTGACCTCGTGTCAGTCTGTGTCAACGAGCATCGAAACAATAACCAGAAGCCTGAGTGGGTCGGTAAGCGAGATTCCGCATATCGCCAGTGCCACCTGCATGTAGAATTGTTCCTAGCCAAGCAAGGGAAGCTTGGCTAATTTGTGTGAGCGCTCAAGACGCCGCCCCAGGCCCCAGGAACGTTAGGTGAGCCTAAATCGTGATTCTCGTTGAATTTGCGTCGCGATTCTTGGCTCGGTACGTAGCCTCTCCGCGAGCCGTCAGCGAAGC
>JAYWCL010000056.1:0-57033 GCA_043780595.1 Limnoglobus sp. | reverse complement strand
TGAGAGTGATACTTCACGCGGGCTAACAAGATCGGATTGTTAGCCCGACGCGCCAGCGAGGGAAATCCCCATGTGATGTGAAGTTACGATTGGGTGTGTTTTCACGTCATCCTGGTTTTAATATTAGTTGTCTACGGGTGCGTACCAGTAGGCATCAGATCGGACGAGCTCCTTCAGGAACGTCACCAAATGGACGGCATCCCGCTGGACTTCAACTCCGGCCTGGCCGAATTCGTGCTTCAGATCGGCGTTCCGAGGCTTCAAGCCGTTGACGAGTGAGTCGTACTGAGCGAACACTTCGACCATCGACTTTGCGCCCGCTGGGGTGACCAAGGCGTGATCCGGCCAGAAGATTCTCAGGTGCGGGGCTTGCTTTGTAACTTTGGCGGGCAGCTTGTTCAAGCGGTAAGGGGTCATCCGCAGGAAACTGGCATCCTCCCCAGCCTGTTCTCGGGCTTCGATCGCCACACGGAACAGCAATTCCGGAATGCCATCGACGGGGAGCCGGGCAAAACGTGCCTTCGGCCGCATTGCCCGTGTTTCGAGGATCCCGCGCATCGCGTGTTGCCAGGCGAGCATCTCCGGCTCACGCAGGTCGGCGTACCAATCGTCGGCAGAGAACCTCGCCCGTACCCATTCGGCCGGGTTCTCGCCCCACACCGGAGGTTCTTCCTCGAACCACTCGTTCGCATGTGGCTCGTCGGCGAGGAGAGCCACGACTTGTTTGATCTGGGACGCGGCCGGCGCGTTCAACAGGGCTTCGAACTTTGTACCGTCAACAGGGACGAGCTGGTACAGGATCATTGGCAATGGCCTCACACAAGGACAGGTACGGCCCGAAGTTGTTAAGTGGGCGCGGCGGTTTTTTTGCAGGCTCAATGAGCTTCGTGGTTCTGCCGAACGATGTCGCGTAATTCGCCGGCCAAAAACACCGAGCCGGCGATGCAAATCAGGTCGTCGGCACCGGCTTCGGCGAAGGTGGCTTCCCACGCGGCGGTCGCGTTTTGGTAGACGGGCGGTCGCATTTCGGGCGCGATCTCTGCCAGCACTTCGACGAGTTTCTCCGGTGGCACGCAGCGCGGGTTGTTGCCGTATTTTGTGAGCACGATTTGGTCGAACTCCTTCACTAACACTGCCAGAATCGCTTCGTAGTTTTTATCCGACGACACCGCAAACAGCACCGTACGCCGCTTCGCGTTGGGGAACGCGGCACGGAGCGTTTTCGCGAGCGCTTCCGCCGATGGTACGTTGTGCGCGCAATCGACGATGACCGTTGGCCGCAAGCGCACGACTTCGATTCGTGCGGGCCAATCGACGTTCGCGAAGCCGTGCGCGATGGCGGTATCGGGGATCGTCAGGCCGCACGCTTGCAAGCGTTCGACAACGCCAATCGCGATGGCCGCATTCGCCGCCTGATGTTCCCCGAGCAGTTTCAGCGCGAACGCCGGATACTGTCGCCCCGGTGTCACGACGTGGACATTCGCGCCTTCGTAACGGTAGTGAATGTCGCGTTCGAGTTGCGCGATGCGGCTACCGTTCTCGGCGGCGATTTTGCGAATGACGGCTAGCGGTGCGGGTTGTGTCACCCCACTGACAGTCGGGATGTTCGGCTTGATGATCCCCGCCTTCTGGAAGGCAATTTCTTCGAGCGTCTCCCCGAGTTGGGCCGTGTGATCCAGCCCGATCGAGGTAATGACGGTAACGAGTGGCGTGCAGACGTTCGTCGAATCGAAGCGCCCGCCGAGGCCGACTTCGACGATGGCAATATCGACGTTGCGGTAAAGGAAATGCTGGAAACCCACTGCCGTGGCGATCTCGAAGAACGTCGAGGACGGATCGACGAACGGCGCGAGTTCGGTCATGCGGGCCGCGAGTTCGGCTTCGGTGATCGGCACGCCGTTGACTTGTATGCGTTCTTCGACGCGAACGAGGTGCGGCGACGTGAACAACCCGACGCGATACCCGGCGGCTCGCAGTGTCGCCGCGAGCATCGCCGCCACGCTGCCCTTGCCCTTCGTGCCCGTGATATGGACGATACGCAAGCGGTTCTGCGGGTCGCCGAGGTTCGAGAGCATCGCGCGCATTCGCTCGAGTTTGAGGTCCGTCGGCGTCGCCGAGCGCACTTCAAAATTCATCCGCCCGTACCAGAATGCGATCGCTTCGTCGTAGGTCATGCGGCGCGTCGAGTGCAACGGAAAAAGCGAGCGGCATTCGTGCCGCTCGCTTCTGTTGTACCTCATCGCCGCGCCGGGACTACTGTTGAACGGGCATACAGACCTGTTCGAGCAATTTTTCGCATTTATCCTGGATCGAATCGGCGAGGTTCGGCAGCGGTGCGCCTTCCTGCAACGACTCACGGACGGCGGCGAGCCAGCGTGGGAAACTGTAAAGCATCGCGAACGCATCGAGCGTGACGGCTTCGAGGCGGGCGTGGTGGCCCTTCTTTTCGGCCTCCGTCCACAGCGTTTTGCTCTTCCCGGAGATCGTCAAATCGTCTTCGGGCCGCAACAAAATCAAGTGATCGACGACGATCGGCCGTGCGTCCATCACGCTCAGTTTCACTTCGAGGTCTTTCGGCTTACCGGCCCCCTTCGCCATGAACAGGCCGATGCCGACCTTCCACGGTTGGCCGTCTTTGCACGCCCAGTGCGCCAGCGTGATGACGCCGTACGTGGGGTGTTCGCCGAACGACCATTCGGGCACGACGTGTTGCAACCGCCACGGGCCGACCTTCACGCCGTGTTCGTGGCACGTGGCCAGGAACATGCCGAGGCCCGCTTGCAGTTCGCGCGTCGCCCCCGTCAGCGAACCTTCGGGTTCGAGTTTGCGCCGGGCCGCACGAAATTCCTGGTCCCACATGTCGGCGAGCGCCGCACCGGAGAACGTCGAACGGCTCGGTTGTGGCAGAATCTTCGGCGCGATCACCATCTGCACACCGTTGTCCGAGATGATATCGACTGACTTGAACGTCACGGCCATCGGCTCCGGATCGTGCCCGAGCAAGGCATCGACGCGCGACTTCGTATCGGCCGTCGAAAGCGCGCCGGGGATCGGGTTCAGCGACACCGCCGCGTAGCCGAACGGTCGCTCTAGGCTTGGCAGTAGGGGAACAATCGCGTCGTCGTCGCCATTCTCGTCGACTGTCATGCGGGCGATATTGTCGAACGATTCCACCGGCATCGCGTTCGATTCCGTCGTCTCGTACACGACGTGATCGTACAGGTGGCGAAACTGTTGCAGCATGTCCCGCAGCGTCGGTTCGGACTTCGCAATGCGGGTAATATGCTCGTCGGTGAACGGGTAAATGTCGGACATCGCATCCGAATCGGGCATCGTTTCGAGGACGGGTTGCATCCGCGCTTCGACGACGCAACGCACGAGTGGCGCGGGTGGCGCTTCGAGGCGGAGCGCCTTGACGGTGCCGTGGCCCGGCACGTGAACGGGGTTGTTCAAGCGGTCTTGAATGTACCCGTCGAGTGATGGCACGAAGCGGTTCCACAAGCCGCGTTCGGCGAAGATCAGGAAGCAGACGCCATCGAGTTGGTGCATCACTTGCACGATGCCCGCGAAGAACGCCTCGGCGATGCGATGGCAGTCGTCGGTACGGCGTGCGAGCAACAAATCTTCGAGCTGATCGAACGCGACCACGACGGGGATTTTCAGCCCACGCAACACGTCCATCATCACTTTGAACAGCGCGAGCACGAGATCCTGCCGCCCTGGTTTCACGTTGAAATCGAGTTCGGCGAACCCGTACGTGAGGAAGTTCGCGAGGTCCGATTCATCCTTCAACAGCACCGCTTTTGCGAATCCGGCGAAGATCGCGCGGCGCATCAGCCCCGCCGTGTTGCGCGGTTCGGTTTTTTGCACGTAAGCGACCATGAGGTCGAACGCCCGCGTCGGTGACAGCCCGGCGTCAGTCAGCGATTGCAGCACCGCCGTCGGTGCGCGTCCGAAGTCCGACGCACCGGAAAGTTGGTCGGCGAGCCAGTCGGCGCGTTCGTTGGCCTGCGTGTGCCCGATGCCGAGACGGCGTGCCCAACGGCCGATGCCGGGTGGCGGGAACAGCTCGACTTTTTCGTCGCTGCTGAGGTCGCGAATCGCGAGGCCGAGCAACCGGCGCACGAGGCTGTCGCCGATGTAATCGAGTGGGCGACTGCCCTTCTGACGACCGCCACCGAGCAGCGTGTCGATGATCTGGAACAGCATATATTCCAGGAAATCGGTCTCTTTTTGGAACACGCCGGGGTTCACGAGCAGTTGCCACTGCCCGCCCGCCCCGTGCTTGATGCTATGCAGCAGGTGCGTCTTCCCGGCCCCCTTGTTGCCCAGCACGGGAACGACTTCCGAGTGCGTGTTCGGGTCGTGCCGATACAGGTCGATGATGCTGTGTAGCAGGTCGCGCTCTGCCGCGAATAGCTCCGCCACGTGGTACCGCGCGCAGACATCATCGTCCGGGTTGCGTGCGAAGTAATTGCGGAAGGGATTCCCGGCCCGGCGCAGTTGTTCGCGGGTGCGGTCCGTCAGAGGGCGAGTCCCCGTCAAAGTTGCCGTCATCGTAGCCTCCTTGCTAAGTCATTCGTGAAGCGATAATTTCCGTGGTTTCCCGTGGGGCACGCTGCCAGCGTGCCACTGGCGAACGATTCCCGTGGGGCACGCTGCCAGCGTGCCACTAATACGGCACGCTAGCAGCGTGCCCCACTCATCCCGTCCGCGTGCTGGCGTAGTACGCGACATTATGCGAAACCAACAGTGCGTAACCTGGCTCCGGCACCGCATACAACGGTCCCGTCCACGGGTGCAGATCGACCCGCCCCGCCGCGTGCATCGTCCGAAGCACATCGTGAAACGCACCGACGCTCAGGTCCGGTTCGCCGCACGATACCCCACGATAAAGCTCCGGCAACGGGCAGTCGCGGGCCGCCCCAATCGCCGCCGCCCAGTCGAGTAAATGCGTACGAATCCGGGCGGCCAGATCGCGCGGGTTCGACGACACGACCACGTGCGGCGAACCCGGCAACACCGCGGCGACGACCGCTTTCAGCCCGGCGATCTCATCGGCCATCCGGCGTGCAGTCGTCAGCAGTTGTTCGACCTGCTCTTGCCGCGATTCCAGCACGCGAACGAAGTCTTCGAGCACCTGTTTCGGGCTAACTTGTTCGCGTAAATACGCCATGCCCGTTTCGGTGATCGTGCATATCTGCCGACCTTTGCCATCGACGAATCGTTCGTTCAACAAGCGGTCATCGAGGCAGCGTTTGGCAGCCGGTTTCGCAACGATCGTAGCCGGAAACAGCCCCGCATCGGACTTCCCCGCAAACAGCGGCAAGCCATCGCGCTCCGACGCCGCCCGCGTCAGCGCATCGACGATCAACTGTGTCAGTTTGTCGGCCATACCGCGAATCTATCCCGAACGCGATCCGCAACGCAAGACGAAGTGCGAAAGTGCGAAACGGGCCTACGGCAGATCGCGGTCGCGGTCGACTGGTCATGTCAGTGCGATCGTTAAAAACGTGCCCCAGGTTGGGTCGGTGCTCGTATACTGATCGAAATTCCCGTTCGACTCTTTCTGCGAGCGTTTGGCCGATGGCACAACCCCCTTCACCCGCCAGCCCCGTCGAAGCCCAGATGATTCGCGAACTCGCGGCGACGTACGAGCGCATGTCGGATCAGATCGGCAAAGTCATCATCGGGCAGAAGACGGTCGTGGAACAGCTTCTGATGGCACTGTTCAGCCGGGGTCACTGCCTGTTAGTTGGGGTGCCAGGGTTGGCGAAAACCTTGCTCGTGAGCACGGTGGCGCGGATTCTGCAACTGTCGTTCAAGCGGGTGCAGTTTACACCGGACCTCATGCCGTCGGATATTACGGGTACGGACATTCTGCAAGACGACCCCGAAACGGGGCGGCGGCGGTTCGTGTTTCTGCCGGGGCCGATCTTCGCGAACATGATTTTGGCCGACGAAATCAACCGCACGCCACCGAAGACGCAAGCGGCATTGCTGGAAGCAATGCAGGAACACCACGTGACGACGGGCGGCACGACGTACCGGTTGCCGGAGCCGTTCTTCGTGTTGGCGACGCAGAACCCGATCGAACAAGAAGGCACGTACCCGCTGCCCGAGGCGCAACAAGATCGCTTCATGTTCAATATCCGCGTCGATTACCCGAGCCGTGCCGAAGAAATCCAGATCATGAAAGCGACGACCGGTACGCACAAGCCGGAACTGACGCAGATGCTCGACGCGAAGCAAATTATGCAGTTCCAGCAAGTCGTGCGGCAAGTCATCGTCGCGGATCACGTGTTCGCGTACGTGGCGGATTTGGTGCGTGCAACACGGCCAAAAGAGAAGGATGCACCGAAGTGGGTGCCGGAACTCGTCAGTTGGGGGGCCGGGCCGCGTGCGTGTCAGTTTCTCATTCTGGGAGGCAAGGCCCGTGCGATTCTCAACGGTCGCGTTCACGTAACGACCGACGACATCAAATCGGTGGCGTACCCCGTGCTACGTCACCGGATCATGACGACGTTCCACGCCGACGCCGACGGCATCACCCCCGACGACATCATTAAAAAGCTCATCGAATCGACGCCCGTGCCGCTCGAAAAAGGCCGTTTGTAACATCCCCGTTCAGATGCGCCCAAAGGTGAGGAAATTCTCGAACGATCTCAATGAACCGCCAACCCCAACTTCGACGCAATAGCGGGATCTTCTGGGCGATAGACTCGTTCGCGTGGCGTGATGATGCCCGTCTCGCCGCTCGTTGCCAGTTGCAATCGTTGTGCGGATACGAAATCGGAAAGATCGATTACCTCTAATAGTTCCCGCTTTCCGAAAGCTTCAAGTATCTCGCCGCGTAGCCCTAACTGTATCGCGCGCCGTTCCAGTTTGGCCCCAGATGGATGATGATCGGGATCCCACTGCAATCGCACCATCGAACGATCCACTGCCCGCGACCAATCCGCTTCGGTTGCAAATTGTTCGCGATCCCACGACGATGGCACGGCGGCGGCGAGTAGCGAATCGAAGAATTCGCGGCGGATCCGTAGCCCGAGCGTGACTTCCTGGTTTTCTTTGGTACCCCAACCGGAGCGATACATCATCCACAAGAAGTTCGGCTTCACCCAACTCATCCGGGAATATTGGAAATCGCCACCGAAGTTGCCATGTTCGGCGGCAAACCGACCGATATCGGATCGATATGCTTGGTAGACGACGATAGTTTCTTCGTCGAATTGCGCCATGATGTGTCGACCGTTCTTGGGCCACGCTTCCACTTGTTCCGGATACGATTCGGTTATCAATTGTGGCACGGCATCTCCTCTTGCTCGTGTATGCGATTCGCAACCCTGGGCAAACGTTACATCGTACCCCAGGATACACAAACAGCACAGACATTGTCTGTGCTGTTGCGAATGGGCATTGGGTAACGACTACTTGACGCGTTCGAGTTCCTTGAGGCCTGCGGTGTCGCGCTTGTAGAGTGGCAGGTGACGGTAGTAAACTTCGAGCGTCAGCGTGGCGAGGCAGGTGGTGCCGAGGCGACCGCACGAGCTACCGATCATGCTCTTGTCCGGATCCCAACTACCGTCGATCTTGTCGTTGTTTTTGCCGTTGGTTTGCAGCTTCAGCAACATGTCCCGCATCTTCGGGTTCCACTCTTTGTGCCAGACGTCGCCTTCGTGGAAGTGCATGATCTGCGTGGCGTAATAGTAGTAGTACATGTCGAAGCGGGTTTCGGTCGGCATCCACTGTTTGCGGAGGCGATCGACGCCGTCGGCCATGCCGGGGTGGACTGGTCCCCAGCCGTCGACGTAGTAACGGCAGAGCAGGCCGACTGACGATAGCGTCGGGCTGGTCGGCTTGTTGTCGGTGTAACCGTAAGCGGACTTCTTCGAGCCGTCGGCCACTTTGTCCAAGAACTTCTTGGCCTTGTCGAGCGTTTGTGGGGGCACGCCGATGTCTTTACACATGCGTGCCGATTGCAGTGCTTGAATCTGCCAGCCGACGATCGAGGTATCGCCGTTCGCCCCGGCGGTATAGCCCCAGCTACCATCGCTGCCTTGCGCTTTAATGATGTACTCGATGGCTTTTTTCGCGGGGAGCAACAGCTTGCTCTTATCGCCGGTCATGCCGTAGGCTTCGCAGATCGCGATTGCGGCAATGGCGTGCGAGTACATGCCACTCGAACCGCGGAAGTTCCCGGCCGGTAGTTGCTGCGCGAGCAGGAACGTCAGACCTTTTTCGACGGTGACCTTGTACTTGTTTTCTTTCGAGTCCTTGTGCGTCTGCCCGGCTGCGAGGAACGGCAGCAGTGCCATGCCCGTTGCGGCGATGACGTCGGTCTTGTGCGAGCCGTCGTAGGTCCAGCTACCGTTCGCCTTGTTCTGTTGTTTATCGAGCCAAATTAGTGCCCTGGCGACCGCCGCTTCTGTGGCACTGTTGCCACCACCGGCCTTGAGGTTCGCGATTTTGGTCGATCCCGAACGGCCCTTCATACCGGCCACACCGGTCCCCATCGCACCGGCATTGCCGGCTGTGACGCTGCCCATTTCGCCGGCGGTAATGCCGAGGGTTTCACCTGCACCCACACCGGCAGGCGCGGGGGTATCGAGTGCTGCCGATTCGACCGTTTGCACGCCGGTCGGTTCGTTTTGGACAACTACCGCGTCGACGTTGTTATCTTCGACGCGGTTGACTTCGACGGCGGCGGTCAAGCTCGACTCGAGGCCGACGTCGGGGTTGGTCAGGTCTTTGACATCTTCTTCGCTCGCAGGCTTATCGACGATGGCTTGAACGATTTCATCCGACGCTCGCGTGTCCGGCCCCTGGCGCATCCCGATGAGGATCGCGCCGACGAGGATGACGACGTGGAACGCGCCGCTGATGACCCACGCCGGTAGGTGCTTCTTCAGCAGGCGTTCGTGCGCGGTTTCTTCCGCACCCGTGACGAAGCGAATCACCGCTCCTGGTTTCCCATCATTGATCGTTGGATCATCCACGACAAACCCTCCTGTAAGAAAAGGATACCGACATATTTCGCCCCTTATTCGAAGGGGTTTTGTTGTTTTCGTTCTTCCATACCTCGGCGAACGACGCGGTCGCCGCGCCGGAACCACCAAGCGAGGCCGACGACGGTCAGGCCGAGCGCGGCGACGATGGCGATGACCATCGGCATAAACGATTCCCGCCACGAACGCCCGCTGTCCATCTGTGGGTCGGGAAGTACCGACAGCGAACGGCCCATGAGTACGGGTGCCCGCCGCGTCTTGTTCTTGCCGGTCTTGGCTTCGAGTTGTTGCGATTCGTACTGCATGAGCTTGAACGAATAGCCCGCGATACCGACCCAGGCATCGATCTCTTCGGAGACCGACTTTTGCGGCTTCAGCCCCGGTGGTAGTTCGGTCGTGAACACGCAAATCGCCTCGATCTGCCCTTTTGGAAAGATCCAGGCTTCGTAAACATCGGTGATACCGCTGGCTTGAAGGATGTGCGTCGGGTCGCGGCGCATCAATCGTTTGAGGCGTCCTTCAAAGTAGATGAGGTCGAGTTTGAACGACTTGCGGCCATCGTTGTGCAAGTCCTTGAACGTCAGGTCGCGTCGAGCGTGGCTTTCGAGTTCGGCCGTTGTGAATTGCCGTGCATGGCGAATGACTTCGTCGTAGGCGCGCTCTTCCAATTCGTCGATCGCCCGGTTCGCTTCGTCGCGCGGTCCAACCGATGTCCAGTGGAATGGCGAATCGTCGCGGATGGCATCGAACATCGCCAGACCTTTTTCGATCTGGTACTTCGCAGCCGAGTCTGGGTTAACGGGCGCAGCTTGTGGCATCGCAGAGGGCGCAGTCGATGACGGGGACTTAAAACCCCCCACATTTTGATACGGAGAAGTCGGCGCAGGGACGGGTGGTTCTGCGCGAGCGGTCACGGCGATAATGAACCCGAAGGCGATGGCGATGGCGATGGCGATGGCGATCCCGAGTGCGACCGACAAGTTACGACTCGCAGATCGGGCCGACGGTCGTCGATTCGGGGTGGCGTTCTGAGACATGAGTGCCTCCCTTAAAGTATCGGACGACCGCAACACCGCGTTGGTTCCCAAGTTCCGTCGATGGTGCTCGTTATTTTTTCTTGCGGTCGTCTTGTAGGGCCGGTGCCACTTGCCGGAATCCGGCACGCGTGATCTCGTCCATCAGCTTAATGAGTAGCTTGTAACTGAGGTTATCGCCACATTCGAGCCGAACTTTCGCCGGTTTGTCGCCGATATCTTTCCGGCGAGCCTGTAGGGCGCTGAACAACTTTGCGGAATCCGAACCGAGAGACAGCGCGCTGGTGTTCTTCGAGCCGAGCCGGATGTCGGCGATGGCCCCCGCATCGGTCGCATCGACCTGAACGGTCAACTCTTCGGTTTCCTCCTTCGTCGGATCGGGCGGCGGAACCACGTTCGAGTTGGCATCGCCCACTTCCTTCGGCAACGCCATGTCCATATGCCCTTCGATCGGGCTCGGGTTGAACGTCATGAGGAAGAACGCGAGTAGCTGAAACGACATATCCAACATCGGCGTGATCGGCAGATCCGGTTCGACGAAGGTATTCGAGTATTTGTGCCGTTTCACCATATTCGGTCTTCCAAACTAAGTCATTGAAGAGAACCACGGAAATCACGGAAATCACGGAAACAGAACAAATACTTAGCGGCTCGCGGTTTGCACTTTCGCCAGCAACTCAGGAATTTATTCGCGTTTCTGTGATAGCGACTCCATCAGGCAACGTCGTGAAGGATTTTCATATCAGTGTTTTAATTTCCGTGTCATCCGTGTTTTCCGTGGTTGATCGGGTCTTTGGAAACAATTTCTCACCGGCTCGCGGTTTGCACTTTCGCCCGTAGCTGAATGTCCTGGTACCCTGCCGACTGGCAGGCGAGCAAAATCTCGTTCACTTGCTTGAAGGTGCAGTTCTCGTGCGCACGCAGCACGATCAGCGAGAACTTCGGCCACTTCGCTTCGGGCACGCCTCGCTTCTCGGCGTTCTTTCGTCGGTTCTCGTCGGCGTCGTGCTTGCTCTTCAAATAGTTCGTGACTTGGATGCGGTTCGTCAGCGTGTCCGATTTCTTATCGCGACCGAGCAACAAGTGCCCCTTGTCGTTGACGTTCAAAATAATCACGTACTCTTCGGCTTTATCGAGCGGTTTCGCCTGAATCGCCGACGGCAGCTTCACCGTCGGGTTCACATCTTCCATGAGGAAGTTGGCGCACAACATGAAGAACATGACGAGCTGCAACACGAGGTCGAGCATCGGCGTCATGTTCGGTTCGCACTTTTCGACGCTACCGTGACTCATAGATGGCTACCGTTGGATCGCGAAGGGGAAATCCGCACACCGTCGCCATTCGATTAACGGGGTGGTTGGGCCAAGGGTGAGGCTGTAACAGAGGGTGCTGCGGTCGCAACCGAAGGGCCGGCGAGGTTCGGGCCGCCGCCGCCGGGCTTCTTCGAGTTGTGGTACATCTGCGTCAGCAGGTCGTCGGCAATGTGGCCGACATCCATACAAACGCGGGTGATGCGGTTGCGGAAGAACGCATTGAAGGTAATCGCCGGTACTGAAATCCCAATGCCGATGAGCGTGACCGACAGTGCGTGGGCGACGTTCGAGGCCAGTGCCGCCGGGTTCGCCGTCGTGCCCGGCTTACCGAGTTCCATGAACGCACCGATCATACCGAACACCGTACCGACCAGCCCGAGCATCGGCCCGAGCGACGCGATCACGGCGGTGTAGTTATTCTTGCTGTCCTTGTCGGACTTGATACTTTCGAGCGTGTTGAGCGAAGCATCGCGGGCATCTTCGATACCGTACTGAAGGCGAGCCATACCTGCGGTAAGCACGCGGCCGAGCATCGACGGGTCGCCGCGAGCCATATCGTAGGCTTCTTTGAATTTCCGCTTGTTGACGATGTCGGTGAACTCGTCGACGAAGCCCGCCGGGATCGCGTTGTTCATGCGGAGGTCGAGGAACAACAGTACGACGATGGCGATCAGCCAGACCGAACAACCGAGGAGCACCGCCCCGAAGACCCAGCCGATCGACTGGATGATGAAGATCATCTTGTTTTCGCTGGCCCCACCGCTGGCTGGTGCTGGTGTGGGTTCGTCTTGGGCGAAGCCGAGGCTCGGAAATGCACAGAGGGCAGCCAGCGCGAGAGCAATCCCGCACATCGCCCGCAGAGAGGGGGCGTACGAACGCAACGAGCGAATCATGAGTTGTTCCCGGTGATCGGAGTCGAGATTCAATAGCACGTGACGATACAGCGGTTAGATGCGGGGGAACGCGAATAGTTCCCCAAATGCCCAAACCGCTTCGTACAACTTAGCTTATTAAAAACCGAACGGCGGTGGTCGTCAATCGAAAACTGGACGATCCCGTTCGGATTTTCGTTTTAAGCGAAGCGTCGGTTGTTTTCCCCTTTCGATCCATTTGGCCTTTCGCGTTCGGATCGGTTCAGATATTGAAAGCCAGATACCCACTTGTGGATGGGAGGGGTTGCGATGGTTTCAATTCGATGCGGCGTATTGCGGCTGGCGTTCTTCGTATGTTGCGTTGCGAACGCGAGCGCAGCCGATGTCCTCTTGCCCACACCCGAACCGGCTGCGTCGCGTGCCGCCGATCCGCTTTTGGACGCATCTCCGAAAGTGACTCTCGCCGAAAGCCCGTGGCGGTCGGACATCACTTTTGGGTTGCCGACCGCACTGCGGGTGCAACGCCGCATCGGCGAGTCGAATGCATGGTTTGAAGCAGGTGCGGGCGTTTATGTCGTGATCCCGACGGTGTTCGTTGGGGTTCGCGCCGATGCCGACGTGTTCGCGAGCCGATCGAATGCGCTGTGCGTACGACCGGGTATCGACGTCTATTACGGCTTCCCCATCAGTTACCGAAGCTCAGGCTGGCATTCGCGGGATCGCACGGAAAATACGAAATCCATCGGCGTGATTGCACTCGACTTCGACATGCTCTGGCGGCACCGTTTCGGCGAACGCATCCACGGTCAATTCGGGGTAAAGCTCGGTTGCGGGGCCGGTTTCGCAGATGGCTTCTGGGCACCGATCCCCATCGTCGGGCTAATCGCTGGGTTCAGTTATTGATCCAAAGGCCAGTTCGATCATAACACCGCCGCCCACATCACTACGCCAGCACGCCCTTCACGACTTCGCCGTGGACATCGGTGAGTCGCATGTCGCGGCCGCCGAAGCGGACGGTGAGTTTCGTGTGTTCCATGCCCAGCAGGTGCAAGATTGTGGCGTGCCAGTCGTGCATCGTCACTTTGTTTTCGATGGCGTGGTAGCCGAATTCGTCGGTCGCGCCGTAGACACTGCCGCCCTTGGTGCCGCCGCCCGCCATCCAAAGGCTGAAGCCGAACGGGTTGTGGTCGCGGCCGTTGCTCCCCTGGGCGAACGGCGTGCGACCGAACTCCCCGCCCCAGATTACTAGCGTGCGGTCGAGCATCCCGCGCGCCTTCAAATCCTTGAGCAAACCTGCGATCGGTTTGTCCACTGCCAGTGCGTTGTCATCGTGGCCTTTCTTCAAGTTCGCGTGCTGATCCCACCGGTCGTGGCCGAGGTTTTGGCAGAGCAATTCGACGAAGCGCACACCGCGTTCGACCAGTCGCCGTGCGATCAGGCACTGCTTGCCGTAGATGTCGGTCTTCGCGTCGCCGATGCCGTAGGAGGCTTTTAACGCAGCGGTTTCCTTGGAAAGATCGTAGACATCGGGCACAGCCATCTGCATTCGCGCGGCGAGTTCGTAGTTGGCGATGGCGGCATCGATCGCGTCGTTCGGCCCCGTGCGTTCCCGCGTTGCGGCATCGAGCTTGCGGATGAGTGCGAGCTTCGCCTTCTGCGATTTCGCCGCGCCGTCGGGTGGCGTGAGGTCCGCCACGGGCCGCGCGCCGTTCTGGAACATCGACCCTTGATAGGTGGCGGGCAAGAAGCCGTTGCCGAAACAATCGAGGCCACCAGGCGGAATCATCCCGCTACCGAGGACGACGAAGCCCGGCAGTTCGTTCGATTCCGAACCCAGCCCGTAGTTCACCCACGACCCCATACTCGGCCGTCCCTGCTGGCCGTTCCCCGTGTGAAAGAAGTAATTCGCGTTCGTATGTTCGGAGAAATTCGACACCATCGAACGCACCACGGCGAGATCGTCCGCACACGTTGCCACATGCGGGAACAGATCGCTGACCCACAACCCGGACTTGCCGTGTTGGGCGAATTTCCAAGGGCTGCCGAGCGTGTTACCGTTGTTGTTGAACTGCGTCGGCTCCTTTTTCATCTTAAAAGGCAGGCCGTTTTCCTTCGTCAGCCGTGGCTTTGGATCGAACGTGTCAACCTGCGACGGCCCGCCATCCATGTACAGGAAAATGACGCGATCCGCCTTGGCCGTAAAGTGCGGCGACTTCGCGGCCCCGTGTGCCGTGTCGCCGAACAACGACGCGAACGCCATCGCGCCAAAGCCATTAGACGAGCGAACGAGCCAATCGCGACGAGACATCGGGTATTGCATTTTCCGCTTTCCAGTTGAGCAGAACAGTTGCGGGCACTGTTGAGTTTACACCACCACAGTTCGGTTTGAAGCGTGATGGACGAAACTTTCCAATTCCGTTCGTTTTTCGCGAAACGAACTTGCAATGACTCATCTCGGTTTTCGGCGTGGGGCGCGTATAATCGGCGTATGGAAATGCCTTCGCCCGACGCCGCCACACTCACCAAACGCGGCCACAGCTACGTTCGCCGCTCGGAATTTGCCAAGGCGATCGAAGCCTTCACGGGGGCGATCGACCTCGCACCGACCGACGCGGAGTTGTACTACTTACGAGGGAACGCTCACGCCGCCTGCGGGCAATCCGACGACGCGACCACTGACTTTACTCGTGCCATCGACCTGAAACCCGACTACGCCGCCGCGTTCCACAATCGCGCTTCGTCGCACATCGAACGCAACGACTTCGACGCCGCCATTCTCGATTACACACGTGCCATCGAACTCGACGACCAAGACACCGACCCACTGAACGGCCGCGCTGCCGCCCACAGCCGCAAGGGCAATTACGAACTCGCGCTTGCCGATTACGCACAGGCGCTCGAACTCGAACCGAAGTCGTTTCGCGTGCATTTCAACCGCGGCAACGCGCACTCTGGGCAGAGCGAACACGAAAAAGCGATCGAAGATTACACCGCCGCAATCCAGTTAAAACCGCAACATGGCCGCTCGTATATTTATCGCGCACTCAGCTACGAACGCCTCGACCGTAGCGACGATGCACTTGCCGATCTCAGCACAGCGTTACGCCTCAACAGCCAATCGACTGAAGCCTATTGGCACCGCGCACGGATGCACGTCGAAGCCGGTAACCACGCGAGCGCCGTCGCCGATTTTACCTGGGTGCTGCGGTTCGATTCCAACGATGGCCGCGCGTTCAACATGCGTGGCGTTGCTTATGCCGAGATGAACCAAAGTGCGAAGGCGATCGCCGACTTCACGCAAGCGATCCGGCTCGACCCGAGCGATAGCGGCCCCGTGTTCAATCGCGGGTTGTCGTACGGTCGCGCCAAGAAGTGGGAAGAAGCGATCGAAGATTTCACGAAGTCGATCGAGATGAACCCGAGCGACCCCGCCGGGTACATTCAGCGCGGCTACGCCCACATGGAAATGCTCGACCCCGAACGCGCGATCCTCGATTACAACACGGCACTCGAACGCAACCCGAAGAGTGCGCGGGCGTACTTCTCGCGGGCACTCGCCCACCGCCGCATGACCAACTGGCCCGCCGTACTCGAAGACACGACGCAAGCGATTACGCTCCGCGAAAACTTCGATTCGGCGTACAATCTGCGTGCGTCGGCACACTACGCCGTCGGCGATTATGCGGCCGCGCTCGCCGACCATTTGAAGTCGCACGAAATCGATCCCAACGACGAAAGTACGCTCAATTACCTCGCGTGGATTCACGCCACCTGCCCGAACGACGAACTCCGCGACGGCACGAAAGCCATCAACGAGGCAAACCGCGCCTGCGAGGCCACCGACTACGGTTTCTCCGGATTTCTCGATACGCTCGCCGCCGCCTACGCCGAAGCCGGACGTTTTGAAGATGCGATCAAGTGGCAACTCAAAGTGATCGAGATGGTCCCCCCCGACGAACGCCCCGAGTACGAAGAACGCCTGGCACAATACCGCGATGGCAAGCCGTACCGCGATCTGCCGAAGGCTTAACGCAAGCTCGCCGTAAGTACCGACCGTTTCGCGTACTTTCGTACCCGTCGCAGAAGTCCAAGTACGTCGAACATTTTCTCCACTCTCCACGCCTATTCGGATCGCGGTACGAATCCCTGAAGTTCCTCTCCCACGAAACTAGAGAAGCCGAGATCCACCAGTACCGTTGTTTCCGCCGTCGCAGGATCGACGATTACTCGAAAATAACTCACCGCATCATTTGTTGCGATCGGTGTCACGCATAATCGAACGTCGAAACGGCGCAAGTTATCCCAGTTGTAACCAATCGTGGTGCATCGCTTAAGTCACTCTGGTCACGTCGGTTGAGGATGAAGTTCCTCGAAACGGTGGCAGGCAAACGCAATTGCCGTTTGGTCGTCCATCCGCCGTTTCGCTTTTTGATTCTTACTGTCCGCCATAAAACCTCCGCATTTCACTCGGCATCGAATTCGCGGAAAGCCTCGCGTCCCCACGCCTCGGCTTGTTCAAAAGTCACGTTTTTGGGTCGAGACTCCCAGATCTCGCGAAAGCGGCGATGCAATTCGACTACCTCTTGCCCATCCGCAGTTGCCGCCAGACAACGGCTGTGCATTGTGGCGTCGCTGAACATCGCCAGTCGATGCCCCGCTTTCAAAAAAGCCGGGAACCCAATGATATCGGGGTCACCGTCAATTACCCGCCCACAAATCACGCAGGTACTACCCAAAAATACGAGCGCCATGGGATTAACTATGCTCCCCAAAAAAGCCACGCAAATCAATCGTACCGTAAGGAATGAGATACGAGAGTATCGCCAGCAATCGGCTTTTGCGATTTCGTCGCGTCCAATTGACCCACTTCCTTAAACTGGTGTGAAACTCATATTTTCCTTCAAATTGATTATGGTCGGGCGGTACGTAGTTTTGCTCGCGTATGTGCTGGCAAAAAAACTCGGGAAGTCTTACAGAATATTTGCGAACGTAAACCGCAAGCCCTTCGGGCCAGCAATAGACGCCGTCGGTGAGTTCAGAGTCTCCCATTTCTGGGTGGATATCATCATCTTCTCCCTTGCGAAATCGATTGACTGCATAGCCTTCACAAGATTCAATTATAAAACCCATTGAGAGATAATTCGCGATGCGTTCCCTTTCCTCTTCTGGCCAATCTGGATCGACAAAATCGTGTGGATGCGCCAGGAGCGCCTCATACTGCCATTCTGTCCAGTACCCCAGCAAGTGCAATTTTAACTTGGGTTTTTGCGACATAATCTTCTACCCCGGATTGTCGGGAGGCAACTCGCGTTTTGGATCTGTTATGGCTTTGGAACCGCGACGGAGTTTCACTTTCCAATATAGAAAATCAAAGAGCATAATCGTAGGGAAGGTAAATACCAGTGATGAAATCGCATAAATCTGGGACGCAACGTTTGATTCGACTCCGCATTTGGCGAATATGAATAGTACAGGGAGAAATGCAATGCATACGAAAAGCCACGTCGCAATGAAAATTGCGAGGGCGATAAGCAGATTGAAACAACCCCGTACCTCAGACATATGCATATGGTGTAACCGTTCCGCTGTTAAACGTCTGGCTTTGTAGGTCGGGCCGGAGGCTTTGGGTGGGCACCGACAGTACGAGCGCGCGGGCCATAAAAACCATGATGGTTTTTATCGTTGCCCGATGAGAGACTCCCGGCGGGATGAACCCGGCGGCTCGTAGTGTATCACGCCGGGATGAACCCGGCGGCTCTTAAATGCAAAAGACTCCGCTTCGCGGTGGCGATTTGGTACGATGATCTCACACGCTTCCTTTAGCCCGAAGTTGCTTATGGCTTTGCTGTTCGACCCGACCGAACTGGCCCGCTATGGCGGTCTGACGCTCGTGGCGCGGCGCGTCGTCGAGGGGTTTCTGAGCGGCATTCACCGCAGCCCGTTCAAGGGGTTCAGCGTCGAGTTTGCCGAACATCGCCAGTATTACCCCGGCGACGAGATTCGACACATCGACTGGAAACTGTGGGCGAAAACCGACCGCTACTACATCAAGGAATACGAAGAGGAAACCAACCTGAAGGCGTTCCTCGTCGTCGATGCCAGCGGCAGTATGAAGTATCGCGGCAAACAGAAGCTCAGCAAGTTCGAGTACGCCCAGCAAGTCGCGGCCTCGATGGCGTACCTCATGCTGCACCAACTCGATGCCGTCGGACTCATCACGCACGATACGAAAGTCAACCAAGTTTCACCGGCGAAGACGAGTTCCAAGCACTTGTTGGCATTGCTAAAAACGCTCGAAGCGACGAAGCCCGGCGGCGAGACGGCACTCGCACCCGTCTGGCACGAACTCGCGGGTCACTACCTGAAACGCCGCGGCATGGTGATTATTCTGTCCGATTGCTTCGACGATGCCGAAACGCTCGGACGGGCGTTGCAGCACCTTCGCTATAAAAATCACGAAGTGTTGCTGTTCCACATTCTCGCGCCGGAAGAAGTCGATTTCCCGTTCCAGAACCCGACGAAGTTCCGTAACTTGGAACGAAGCGAACACGAAATCACAACCGATGCCCGACGGTTGCGCGAAGAGTATCTCAAGAACTTCGAGGACTATCGCCAAAAGCTGCGTCGGCGTTGCGACGATTTGCGCGTCGATTACGTGATGTTGCGAACCGACGAACCGGTCGATCGCGCGCTCGGCGTGTACCTCGCCCGGCGAACACTCCGCTAACTTTCGCCAGGCCGAACGCCCGTATGTTCACCGTGCTCAATGTCGCTTTGCTCGCTGGGTTCGCCGCCGTCGCGATCCCACCGATCGTTCACCTCTTCAGCCGAAAGCGCTTCGACGAAATCGACTGGGCCGCGATGCAGTTCTTGCAGGTCAGCAAGAAAACCAAGCGGAAAGTCTTCGTCGAACATTTCCTGTTGATGCTCATCCGCATGGTGATCGTCGCGCTGATCGTGCTCGCACTGACCGCGCCGACGATTACGAGCACCTTCTTCAATCGCTTCGGTTCGCCTACGGGTCAACGCGATGTCGTGATCCTGATCGATGGCTCCGCGAGCATGGCGTACAAGCACGACGGCAAGACCGGCGATGAGGCGGCAAAGGAGTGGGCGGGGCGGTTCATCGATACGCTGCGAGTGGGGGATCGCGTCGCGTTGTATCAAGCCCGCCAGCAAGCGGTGCCGCTGTTGGGGACGCTGTCGCCGGACCGCGAACAGGCCCGCAACGCACTCGATTTATTGACGCCGCCACGTGGGGGAATCGACTGGCCGGCGTGCGTGCAAACCGCGTGGTCGCTGCTCGAAACCGCACGCCCCGAACGCGATATCGTCGTCATCACCGACGGGCAGCGACACAGTTGGGCGGATGAAAATTCGCTCTCGAAGTGGGACTTGGTGGCCAAGGGCGGCAAGCCGAACGACCCGCGAATCTGGGTGGCGAACATCGCGCCGGATCGCCCGCTCGACCCTGCGAACTTGTCGTTAGACCCCATTCTTGCCGGTCGCGGGGTGGCATCGGCGGGGCGGGAAGTGAAGTTCCAATCGGCGGTGCGGGTGAGTGGCAAAGTCAAAGCCGGGGCGGCACCGGGCAAGGTGAAACTCGAAATCGATGGCCGAGCCGTCGGCGAAGTGCCCGTGAAAGGCACGCTCAGCGACACGCTGTTGCCGATCGAATTCGTCCACAAATTCACCGCCGGTTCGCACCTCGTTACGCTCGTGCTCGAACCCGACGACCTGCCCGGCGACAACCGGCAAGACTTCGGTATCGAGGTGTTGCCGAGCATTCCCGTGCTCATCATTAACGGCGAAACGAAGAGCCGAGGCGGCGACTTCCTCCGCGATGCGTTGGCCCCCGCGAAGGATCAAACGCCGGGGTTCCTCATTCGCTCGATCCGCATCGACGAGTTCACCTCGCCCGTACTTTACGCGGATGTCAAAGGCACCGGCACGCCGCCGCGCGTGGTCGTGCTGTCGAACATTGCGAAGCCGACGAAGGAACAAAACGAGGTGATCGAAAAGTATCTCGCCGACGGCGGTTCGGTATTCGTGGCACTCGGCGACCGCTGCGATGCGCCAACGTGGAATCGCGTGTCGTTCCGTGGCGGACAAGGCTGGTTACCCGCGCGGCTCGTCGATGTCGTCGGCAACGACGACGCCACCGCGAAACTCGACGACGCGCCGAAACCGCAACCCGCCGGCTTCACGCACCCAGCGATGGAAATTTTTAAGGAACCGCTGCCGCTCGGGATCCACACCGCGTACTTTCCGAAACGCTGGAAAGTCGACACGACAGCGGGCGCGAACGGCGCGACGGGTACCGCGATTGCCAGCCTGACGAACGGCGAAGTCTTTCTCGTCGAACGCGGCGTCGGTCGCGGTCGGGCACTGTTAGTAACGGTGCCACTCGATAACAGTTGGCGAACGAACTTCCACACGTTGCCGGACTTCGTGCGGTTTGCGCACGAGATGACGTACTACCTCGCGGGGGCACGTTCGGCGGAACGCAACCTCGCGCCGGGTCAGCCGATCGTCTTCAGCCCGAGGCCCACCGAGCGCCCCGCAGCGGTAACCGTGCAACCGCCCGAAGGCCCCGCCAAGGTGGTGCCCGTGAAGCAGTGGCCGCTCGTATTCGATGCGACCCGCGACCCCGGCGCGTACAAACTCACGACGGGCGGGGGCCGGACGTATTTCTTTGCGGTGCGGTCCGATCCGCAAGAATCGGTGCTGACGCCGAACTCCGAAGACGACCGTAAGAAAGTGTCCGAGATCGTGAAGGGCTTGAACTACATCGTGAACCCCGACGACATCGAATCGAAGAAAGGCGAAGGCCCGCAAACCCGCGAACTCTGGTGGCTATTGCTACTGTTGGTGCTCGCGTTGCTCACTGGGGAAGTTTGGTACACGCGGAAACTGGCTCAACGCGGCCAATTCTGAGAAATCGACATGCCTGCGGTCGAATTGCGAAATCTGGACGAAGCACGCCGGTACGTGTTGCAGGGGCTTTGGCTTTTACGCGCCGAACCGCCGACTGCGGCGCGCGTTCGCCCGGCGCTAGAATGGTCGTTGGAAATCGCGGCGAGCGGGTATCTGCTGCCGCCGGTCGGTATCGTTGCCGACCTGGGATCGCTCGTCTTCGGTGTGGAGTTGACGAAGCGAGCGAAGGAACCAACCGTCGTACCCAATTGGCCGGTGAATCTCGGTCGCAGCTACGAAGATCACGTTCTCGGGAAGATCGATTCGGACACCAACTTCGACCGCGCCAGCGATGGCCTGCGACGGTATGTGGGTCCAGATCGGACGAAGGGCCTCGCATACCTAATCAATCAAATCAGCGAGCGACTCGGGGTTGGCGGAGTCGATTTGTCCCCGGCGGTGATCCGCGGCCTGTTGACGATGAACCCGGCGGAGTTGTTAAAAGAAGGCTATGAAAGCCTGGAAAACGACGGGCCGATGCCATTGTTGGTGGAACAGTACGAGGCGTGGGTGAAGGCCAGTCGACGGTTCGGCGAACTCCTCGGCGCGGAAGATGCCGTTGCCATCGAACAGCGCACAGCGCTCGCCGACCTCACCCAATACGTCGCACATCGGCAGATCCTCCAGCAGACGGCGCTCCTCGAATCGCAGTTGCCGACGCGACCCATCCGCCCGCTCGTGGGCCGCAAAGAAGTGCCGACGCGGATACTCGACGAAGACCATTATCCGATCGGCGGCTACACCTCGATTTCCAATCGCGGGAGCATGGAGAGCCTCCTGCATTCGCAGCTCGCATTCATGGAAACCGAAGAGCGCCCGGACCTGTTCGACATCAAATATGCCCGCGATGAACTCTTCTACTATTCGCGCGACGAGAACCAATTTCTCCGGCGCAGGCGTACGTTCGTCTTCTGTTTCGCGCCCGATTTAGTCGCTACTCGTTACAAGGATCCGGAACTGCCCTGCCAGCGAATCGTGTTGATTTCCGCTGTCGTGTTGACGCTGATTCGACGCCTCGAAGAATGGCTCGGCTTCGATGCCCTTCGCTTCGAGTTGATCTTCCCAAAACTCGGAAATGACTCGCCCCTTTCGCAAGAGGCCAAGCTGTTCGAGATACTGCTCCTCGAACTGCGATCGCGTAGTGTAGCGTTCGTGATCCACGCCGATGGCAACGACGGATTGGTACTCGAAGACTCTGCCGCAATCTTGAAACACTGTGCCACATTGTCGCGCGCCGCACAGGTTCAGGTTCTCGAATTCGCAGCCGCGCCCACGATGGTCGGCCCCGAAGGCGTCTTGCTGTTGCAATGCGGAATCGACGGCCCACAACCGCACCTCGTCGATGCTCGCGGATCGCCGATCGAACTCGATGCCGACCCCGTGGAATCGTGGCTCGATGCCGTGCGAAAAATCCTAGCGACGTGGATTTGAGGACGCAGTTGAAAAACTGCGTCCAATTCTTTCTCACAACTGACCACTCGCCACTAACTACTACTGCTATCCCACTAATACGCCGCCGCTGAATCCATCGAGCGAATCGAAATCGAAAGGTCTGGGAACTGATCGGCGTTACACGCTTCAACTGATTCGTCGGGGTTAGCCAGATCGCAGACGGATTATCGCAGTTCTCGAATGAGCGGTTCGATCGCGCGATCATCGTGACGCCTTGCAAGTCCCACTAATGCTTCACCGCGGACGACTTCGTCTCGGTCGGCAGTGCCCTGAAAAAGAGCATCGCGGATTTCTGGTGTATCGACATCGCATTGTGAACCGAGAGCGAACATCGCCCAATCTCGGACCGATTTTTCCGTATCCCTTGTGAGTGAAATCAGCGTTTCGATGGCTAGCTCGTCCGTAAATCCTCCCAGTGCGTATGCGACCGCGTATCGAACATCCATGCTCGAATGGCTCGCCAGAGTGCATATTGCAGGTATTGACCGAGGCTCGTGAATGTGCCCCAACGCGATGCAAACTGCGTCCAGAACATCCGCGTCTCGATCTGGTTGAATGAGCGTGAGGAGGATGTCCACAGATTCGTCGGGGAACGAGCGATCGGGAACTCCCAACTGCCCCAGGATGTTCGCACCGAGCGTTTGTTCGGCAGCACAACGGCTACGACAAAGTGAACGTGCGGCGTCGAACACCTCGTGCGTCCCACGAAGATGCAAAATTGACACGACATCCCACGCGGCATTTTCATCCTGTTCGCTCAGAGCGAGCGATACGAGTTCTTCAACCGTTCGCGGATCGTCCTGAGCCTCCCGAATCCTGTCTGCTAAATTTGCGTTGCAATCATTCTCCACAGTTAAACACCCTATCTCTGTTTGCGATCCATCGCAGATCATTTCGTTTCGTCATACGGAATCCGTTCTCGATAGGATGATCGAACGCGGTAACGGGTTCATGGGTTGTAACATGGAGTTTCAAAAATGATCCGGATCGGCATTGCGGGCGTTGGTTTCATGGGGCGCATTCATTACCTCGCTGCGTTGCGGTTGCGGGGGGCGAAGGTGGTTGCGATTTGTAGCCGCGATGCGAAAAAACTCGCCGGCGACTGGACGGCCACACGCGGGAACTTCGGACCCGAGCCGGGGCACGTCGATCTCGCGGGCGTTCGGACTTACGAATCGTTGGACGCGATGTTGGCCGACCCGAATATCGACCTCATCGATATCTGCAACACGACCGATCAACATCCAGCGACGGCGATTGCGGCGCTGCAAGCGGGCAAGCACGTGCTTGTGGAGAAGGCGATTTCGCTGCTTCCGGAACAAGCCGATGCGATGTTGGCGGCGGCGAACGCATCGGGGAAACTCCTGATGGTCGCGCACGTGTTGCCGTTCTTTCCGGAGTTCGCGTTCGCGGCCGAGACGATCCGCGGCGCTCAGTACGGCAAGCTGTTGGGTGCGCATTTCAAGCGGATCATTGCGAAGCCGAATTGGTCTGCCGAGATCGGCGATTCGTCGAAGACCGGTGGCCCCGCGATCGATTTACACGTCCACGATACGCACTTTATCGGCCTCGTTTGCGGCGTGCCGCGTGCGGTCTTCTCGACAGGCGTTGTCGAACAAAATGGGGCCGTCAGCTACCTGACGACGCAGTATCTTTACGGCCCCGGCGGCCCATCGGTGACGTGTTCCAGTGGGGCGCTATCCATGCCCGGCCGACCGTTCGCGCACGGGTTTGAAATCTATCTCGAAAAGGCAACGCTGCTCTACGATTCGGGCGGCGTCGCGCTGACGCTACTCACTGCCGATGGCCAGTCCGAATCGCCGCAACTCGACGGTGGTGGCGACCCGATCTCGGCATTCGCGTCCGAAATTCAGGCTGCCGTGGACAGCGTCAGCAGTGGTCGCGAGTCCGACTTGCTGAGCGGGAAGCTCGCCCGCGATGCGCTCGTCATGTGCTATCGCGAATGCGAGTCGGTGAAAACCGGTCGCGAAGTTGCGATTTGAAATTGCCTAAATACCCCCGCCTGCGCGACCGGCAATTTCAGAACAATCTGATGCGTCTGTTGCGTTGGTAGTTTGGATCGATTCACCCGATTTGCGCAATCCTGTCGATTATTAGAAGGGAGCGAAGAGACGCGGTTTAGAGGGTTTTACGATGGACCGAAGTTCGTGCTTACTCGCAGTTGCATCGCTGGTTCTCGGCTTCAGCGGCTGTACGAGTTGCCACCACCAAGCGATTCGGCCCGTGATCGAGCCGTTGCAAAATACCGCACTGTGCGGCGAGCAACGCTCGCAAGTCTACACGTTCTTGGTCAACGGGAACGACCCGCTAATCTTGGCCGAATTGTACCAACTTCGCGGAAAACTCAACGAGTACGGTTTCACGAAAATCTACAGCGGCGAACTGTTTCACGGTGCGTTGTTCGAGAAAGAAATTCGCCGATTGCATCGCGAGGAAGAGAACCCGAAGATCGTGCTCGTCGGTTACAGTTTCGGTGCGGGGATCGTCGATGGTATCGCGGAACGGCTTTCTGCGGATGGCCTGCCAGTGGATGCGTTAGTACAACTCGCACCCGTGTATTTGCCGACGACGCAAATGAACCCGAACGATTTCCAGGTTGGCCGACGGGTGGTGTTGAATCCGAACGGCTTCCTTGCGGGAATTTCGCCGCGCGAATCGGGCACGATTCAGGTGCCCGGTTCGGGTCACTTCTCGCTGCCGATGAACCCTGCCACGATTACGACGATCGCCGAGTTACTCAACGAATTGGCGAGTGCGGTGCCCACTGCCGATTGGATCAGGCCAAGTTTGCCGATCAACGACGATCCCGCGCCATTACCGGGGCAACTCCCCGTCGGCCCGCAAAATCTCGCTCCGCAAGGCGAGTGGGTCCGCAAGCCAACGCTGACGCCCATTCCCGCGCAGCCGATCCCGCCAAACGCCACGCGCGTGCCACAAGGCACGCTGACGGTGCAGCCAAAACCGTGAGAGTATCCGCGAAGTTCGTATGCTTATGGAATGAAACTGAAACAATCGCCGGAAGATTTCTCCGTCGAAGAATTAACCGACGTCGTGCCACAGCCATCGGGGGCGTTCGCGCTCTACCGTTTGGCGAAGTCGGGTTGGACGACGCCCGATGCCATTTCGATCATCCGTCAGCGGTGGCATATTTCGCCGCAGCGGATCAGTTTCGGTGGGCTGAAAGATCGCCACGCGAACACGACGCAATTCATCACGATTGAAAACGGCCCGAAGAAAAATCTCGAACACCAGCGAATGCTGGTGACGTTTCTCGGCCACGCGCACGAGCCGTTCACGTCGGATCAGATCCGCGACAATCGCTTCGCGATTACCGTCCGCGAGCTTTCCGCAACCGCCGTCAAAGCGATGGAATTCACGATCAAGGAAGTCCGTACCGTCGGCTTGCCGAACTACTTCGACGACCAACGCTTCGGCTCGGTCATCCACGGCACGACGTTCCTCGCGATGGAAATGATGCACGCCCGCTTCGAGTCCGCATTGCGTCTGGCGTTGACGGCACCGTACGAGTTCGATCGTGCGAGCCAGAAGCGCGAAAAGTCGATGCTCAACCGCCACTGGGGCGACTGGCAGGCGTGCCGTCAACAGTGCGGCAAGGGGAGTTCGCGGTACGCGATCGATCACTTGTGCGCGAACCCGACCGACTTTCGCGGTGCGATCGAACGGTTGAATATGGAGCTGCAAGGGCTATATTTGGCCGCGTATCAGAGCCACGTCTGGAACCGCACGTTGGCGAAATGGATCCAAGATAAAACACCCGCCAAGGATCGCGTCGACATCGAAACGCGGCTCGGCTCATTGCCCGTTCCGCGAACGAAAATCGATTGGGACGATCTCGTATTGCCACTACCTTCGGCTCGCTGGAAACCCGAACCCGATTCGCCGTGGTTGCCGTACGTCGAGGGCGTGCTGGCCGAAGATGGCCTGACATTGGCAACGATGAAAGTGCCCGGAATGCACAAGCCGTTCTTCTCGAAGGGCGACCGCCCCGTCTGCCTGAAGCCCAAAGACATCACGATGGAACACGACGTCGACGATCAGCACCTGGGCCTACGGAAAGCGATCCTTCACTTCGATCTCATCCGCGGCAGTTACGCAACGATGGTCGTCAAACGCTTGAGTTTGCGAACGAAGCATTAAATGCGAAAGAAATGCCTTCGGCGATTGCCGCGCGATGGCTTGCTTTCTAGAATCTGCTTTCTAAGCGGAACGTCTCGACTTCGCAGCAATGCCTGCGCAGTTTGGAGTATCCCCGTCGTGCTCGCCGAGTGCGACGATGAGTGTCGGGGGGTCCACAAGTCGTGCAGTCTTCGGACTGGACGCCCCTCCCCACGGAGAACGGAACCATGGCCAAGAAGAACAAGACGAACAAGAGCGTCCTGAAGCGGCTCAAACGCACCGCTTCCGGGAAATTGAAGCACGCCCAATGCGGTAAGCGGCACTTAAATGCCCACTTCAACGGCAAGAAACGCCGTCAACTCCGCGGAACCGTCGTCACGTCGGGGCCGCTGGTGAAGAAGTACCTGATCGCAATGGGCCAGTACTAAAGTCCGCTCTACATTCATCGATACATCATCTTCTTGAGGGTTGTCCATGGTCCGCGCAGGTAGTGGTAAGACATTAGCAGCACGTCGCAAACGTACGCGGAAGCTCACGAAAGGCTTCCGTCTCAGTCGGCATAACCTATATCGCCAAGCGATCACGACGCTGATCCGGGCACGCGCCTTCGCCTTCCGCGACCGTCGCGCCAAAAAGCGTTCGTTCCGTCGCCTCTGGATTATCCGCGTCAATGCCGCCTGTCGGATGCGCGGCCTGAGCTACAGCGAATTCATCCACGGTCTGCAATTGTCGACGATCATGCTCGACCGCAAAGCGATGTCCGAGATCGCGATTCACGACCCGGCCACGTTCGACAAGTTGGTAGAAATCGTGAAGACTCACCTCAAAAAAGACTGATTGCCGAAGACGCACGAACCGGTTCCGTTCGTACCATGGAGAACAGAGTCTCCATGGTACGAACGGAACCGGAGTTGCGATGGCTACCCAAGTCGAACTTCTCGCCAAGATCGAATCGTTTGAAATTGACGGGCCCGATGCTCCCGCCCTGACATTCGCTGCCCGTTTGGCACGCGAACAGGGTTGGACCGTTGCATTTGCCCGGCGTGCGATCCACGAATACCAGCGATTCGTTTACCTCGCGCTCACCGCAGATCATATCGCGTGCCCGTCCGAGCAAGTCGATGCCGTCTGGCACCAACATTTAACGTATACGCGGTCGTACTGGAAACGCTTCTGCGGCGAAGTCCTCGGTCGGCCGCTGCATCACGAACCGACGCGTGGCGGACCTGACGAACGCGAAAAACACCACGCCCTTTACGAAGCGACGCTCGAAAGTTACCGCAACGCCTTCGGCGAAGAACCACCTGCGGACCTCTGGCCGACGAGCATTGTGCGGTTCGGCGAAGACCTTCGCCACACGGTCGTGAACGTCGAGCAGAACTGGGTGATCCCAAAGGCGTGGGTACGTCGCGCGGCGTTGACCACGGCGGCCGCGTTTGCGTTCGGCTTCGCCGCGATCGGTTGCGGAAACGGGCTAAATCCGTTCGCCCTCGTCGGTGCCGAATACCTCGTGTTCTTGGTGCCGCTCCTGATCGCCGCATTCATCGTCGGGTTGATCGTTCGCCGTGCGAAGTTGGGCCGCGGATTGGAATCGGACGAGCCATTGCCAGAACTGAACTGGCAAGAGACCGCGTACCTTGCGGGTGGGTTGCGTCGGCTCACAACGGCGACAATCGCGAGGCTCATCGAAACTGGCTTGGCAAAAGTTTCGACCGATGAAACTACCATCGAGCCGACGGGTATCGTGCCCGGAAATCTTTCGCCGATCGAACGCCAGATTCTCAAGACACTGCCTTTGAAAAAGAGCGAGACGAAAGAGCTTGCGACGCTCGTGAAGAATGGAGATGGCGTGGTCGCCAGGAAGCTCGAAGAGGATGGCTATACCTTCACTGCGAGCCGTGCCAAAGATATCAGTTTTATCTCGGCGACGCCTCTCAATACCGTCTGGGTTCTCTTTGGGCTATCTCGCCTCGGTCTCGGTTTGTGGAACGATAAACCGGTCGGTTATTTGCTCATCGTTCTCGCGCTCAGTGCAATTGTGTTTTTCGTGCTTGCCGCATCGCGACCGCTCCGCACCCGCAAAGGTCAACAACTTCTGAAGGCGATTCAATCGCAACACCAGTCGCTCAAGAAAGTCCCAAAGGGCGCGCACCTCGAACAGGCGGCGCTCGCGGTGGCGATCTTCGGCACGGCCGCGCTGGCGGGTTCGCAACTCGAAGCGTTGAAGCGATGGTACCCAACCGGCACGTCGGGCGAAGCCGGTTGGAGCGGCGGTTGCGGAGCCGGATGCGGCGGCGGCGGTGGATGTGGTGGGGGTTGCGGCGGTTGTAGTTAATTCCTGAAGGACTTTGAGCGGCTTACAATCCACACGAAGGTGATCGGTCAAAAAGCGAAACGCGATCTGACGTATGTCCTATTGGCACGGTTCAAATTCAGGTCGCAGTTTGCAGAAAAGGACCACCGAAACTTAGATTCCGGCGTGGTTCCAGACGACCGAAATCGGACGTAAGTCGTTGGTGTGTTAGGTTGATTCCGAAATTCGGGCGTGAGTCCAGGGATGGGTGGGGTGTAGTGCGTGGAATCATTCAGAGCGATTTGAACCGCCCCGACATACGTCGATTCTGCGATCGAGTTACGGACGCATCTTCGCGATTTGCGGGGATTTGTTTCGCCATTCGATCACTTTGTCCGGCTGTCACTAGGCTCTTACGCGAAAATTTGCGAAGCTCAAACTCGCGACCTTTAGAGTTTGTCCCCGATGCGATAGAAGCCGGACTTCAGATGTTCGACGCGCTGATAGGCGGAGTCGAGGTTCAACGTCGTCTCGGCTCCGCCCAGAATGAGCAAGCCATCGGGGCGTAGTACCTTCGACGCACGGCGCAGGATCGCCTTCTTCGTTTCGATGTCGAAGTAAATCATCGCGTTGCGAATCAGGATGATGTCCCACATCGGCATTGGAGGCCACGTCTGCGCGAGGTTGATTTGTTGGAACCGCACCATATTGCGGATCTCGTCGCGGAGAACCCAGTGGAACCCGTCCTGACGGAAATACTTGGCGAGCAACGCTGCGGACAGTCCGCGGCCCACTTCTAACTGCGTGTAACGCGCGTCCTGGCTGCGCTTCAACATCTCCGTGGACAGGTCCGATGCGAGAATGTTCACGGTCCAACCGAGCAACTCGGGGAAGTGCTCGCGAATGAGAATCGCGATCGTGTACGGTTCTTGCCCGCTCGCGCTGGCCCCGCACCAGATGTTCAATTCGCGATCCGGTAAGCGAGACCGCAATAGTTCGGGCAACACCGTTTTCCGGAGTGTTTCAAACGGGTGGACATCGCGAAAGAACGAGGTCTCCGTCGTGACCATCGCTTCAATGAGGTCGGCGATGCACGTCGTGCCGCCGGGGCTGCGCAACTTTTGAATGAACTCGGTCGCCGTTGCCAAACCGTGCTGTAGCGCCACCGGCGCGAGACGGCTTTCCACGAGATACTCCTTCCCAGGATCGAGAACGATGGCCGTCCGTTCCTGAAGGAGTTTCACGACGAATGCATAATCCTGTTCCGTCATCTTCGACCTCAATCCTTGGCCTTCATCGCGCGACGTACAATTTCCGGTCCGATGAGTGAAAGGGGTAACACTTTGTCCGCAAGTCCCGCGCGCGACACGTTTCCCGGCATCCCCCACACGACCGATGACGCTTCATCTTGAATTAGAACTCGACCGCCCACCGCTTTGATCGCTTCGCAACCGCGCAACCCATCCGAGCCCATGCCCGTCATGACGATCGCCAACGCCTGCCCACCGAACACCTTCGCCACCGAGCGAAACAGCGGATCGACGGCAGGGCGACAGGAGTTTTCTTGCGGCTCTTTGTCGAGAACTAAGATGTAGCGAAGCCCCTGCCGTGCGACTGTCATGTGATTGTCGCCCGGTGCGATCCACGCTCGGCCCGGTTCGAGTAACGTTCCCGATGTCGCTTCTTCGACGATAATTTTGGAGTTTGCAGACAACCGGTTCGCGAGTTGTTTCGTGAACACCGGCGGCATGTGCTGCACGATTACGATCGGTACGGGAAGGTCGCCGGGCAGGCTGCGGAAGAGTTCCATCAGCGCGTTCGGTCCACCAGTCGAAACGCCAATCGCGACGATGCCGACGACTCCGGATGGAACGGTTCGAGCGGGTGGTGACACCGGCACGACAATGGAGCGTGCGGTCTCAAACTTTGTGAGGTTCGCTGCGCAAATCGCTTTAATTTGAGGCAGGAGTTGTTCGCGAATGATCCGGCGCGATTCCTCGATGCCGCCGCGGTTCGGTTTCGTGAAGTACCCCGCTGCGCCGAGCATCAGCGCGTCGAGAGTGGCATCCGCACCGCGTTCGGTGAGCGAACTGAACATCATTACCGGAATGCGGCGGTGCGTTTTCTTCAACTCGGAGAGCGTTTTCAGGCCATCGAGAACGGGCATTTCGACATCGAGTAGTACGAAATCCGGATTGACCTGCGTCATCTTGGCGAGCGCAATCTGGCCGTTCGGGGCTGTCCCTGCGATTTCGATCTCCGGATCGAGACCGAGTTCGTCCGACACGGTCTGCCGGATGATGGCCGAATCGTCGACGATGAGTACGCGAATTTTTCTCATCGGTCGATCATCCGTGTTTGAACTGCGTCACCAAGTTCTGAAGGTCGACTGCCATCCGCGTGAGTTCATCGGCCGAGGTTTTCGTGTTCGCTGCCCCTTCGGTGGTACTCCGCGCCGCACCGGCGACTGCGAGAATGTTTTTCGCGATTTCGCTACTCCCCTTGGCGGCCTCGTGGACGTTGCGGCTGATTTCCCCCGTCGTCGCGGTTTGCTCTTCGACCGCACTCGCGATTGTATTTTGTATATCGTTGATCTGGTTGATGATATTGCTGATTTTCGCAATCGCCTCAACCGCCCCCTTCGCATCGCCCTGAATCGCCTCAATTTTACGGCTAATATCCTCCGTCGCCTTCGCCGTTTGTTTGGCGAGTTCTTTCACTTCGTTCGCCACCACGGCGAAGCCTTTGCCCGCTTCTCCCGCTCGTGCTGCTTCGATTGTCGCGTTCAGTGCGAGTAAATTCGTTTGCTGTGCGATCGAGGTAATCACCTTGATCACGTTGCCAATTTCGGCGCTCGACGTACCGAGTTTGGCCACCGTAGCGTTCGTTTTCTCGGCGACTTTGACGGCTGAGGTCGCGACGCGGGCGGCTTCGTGTGCGCTTTTGGCGATTTCTTTGATGCTCGCGCCCATCTCCTCGGTGCCCGTCGAAACGGTGGAGACGTTGTTGCTGACTTGCTCGGCGGCAGCCGATGCGACGTTGGCTTGGGCCGCGGTTTCCTCCGCGTTGGCGGCCATCATCTGGCTGACGGAGGTCAACTGATGCGCCGCACTCGCCAGCGTTTGCGCGGTGTGCGAGATGCTTTGTTGTTGGGTTTGCAGGCCGTCCGCCATGCAGTCCATCGCGGACGCCAGTTCGCCAACTTCGTCGCGGCGTTGTAATTTCAATCGCTGTCGGAGATCGCCTTGAGCAATCGCCTTCGAGTAAAGGATCGTCTGTGCGAGCGGGCCGGTGATCGACCGGAGGATGATCGTCGACAGCGTAATACACAATGCAATCCCCACGCCGACCGTTGCGACCATGACGAAAATGGAAGACGAGTACAAACTTTGGCTCGCTTGCTTATCCGACTCCAGTCGTTTGTCCAAGCTCGTCTTGAGGCGTATCAGCGCGAGGTCGCAACTATCGACCAATTCGCGAAGCGTGCCCATCGAAAGGTTCGTCGACAAGTTCACGGTGTTATCGCGGGAGAGTTTGAGAACTTGACTCGCCATGTCCTTAAATTCGCCGTATGCAGTCGTCGCGCGGGCGATGGTCTCGCTCTCTTTGTCCTTGCCGTCGGACATGGTTTTGAGTGAGATCAGCTTTTCGTCTATGCTTCGTTCGAGCGATTTCCACTGCGTTTCAAACGGGTTCTTTTCGAGTTCGGCGTTCGCGTTGTTGTGTTGGTTTAAGACGCGATACAGCGTGTGCAACTGCAAAAGTGCCTCGGAAATCAGGCGACTCTTCTTAGGGATCGATGCGATGCGCACGGGGTCGGGCTTCACGTTTTGTTCGGCTTCCATCATTGCGGGCAGTGGCGATAACAGTAACTCCAGTGCGTTTAGCTTCTCGAGCATGATGCCGTTCAACAAATTACTGGCTTTAATATTACTGTTCTTCTCCGCCAACGAGAGCACGTCTTTTTCGATCTTTTGAAATTCCACCCAGGTTCGATCGAACTCGTTCAACGCCTCTTTTTCTTCGGCGGAGCCGTGCATCTCGATGAGCTTCGCAAGTTCGTTGCGCGACTGATTCGCGGCTTCTTCGTGCTTCCGCGATTGATTGGCGTACCGTTTCGATTCATCGTCTACGATCGAAATGATGCTATTTTTCTGCGCGCGAACGGCTCGATGCAAATCGATTTCGATTTGCGAAACGGTGTTGAGTTCTTTTACCGTGACATCGACGAGGGTTTGCACTTTCGCGTTGAGCGATTTGAGCTGATAGATGCCGACGGCGGCGATGAGCAGTGCCGTAACTAAGAGTATGCCGATGATGAGGCCGAGCTTCGTGCGTAGACGCAAATGCTGCATGAATGAATCTCCAAGGAGTAAAGTATCGGCTCAGTTCGGGAGGGTGATTTTGCCGAGTAGCGCATCCAGGTCCAGAACGAGCAAAAGCCGTTGTTCGAGTTTGTAAACACCGGTAATCATGTCTCGGGCGATGCCGCGGAGTGTGTCGGGCGGTCGCTCGAAGTTCGGCTCGTCCAGTTGCAGCACGTCGCCGATTTCATCCACGAGCAAGCTCACCGCACCGTCGTCGGTCTGGACGACGATGTTCACCGGCTGCTCGCCCAGCAACCGGTCTGGCAGATCGAGGCGACGACGTAGGTCGATCGCGGTCACGATCTGCCCGCGTAAGTTAATCAGCCCGCTCACGTCGCGGTGCGCCAACGGCACCCGCGTCATGTCTTGACAACGAATGATTTCCTGAACGTGTAGCACATCGAGGCCGAAATACTGATCGGCTAAGGCGAACGTGCAAAGTTGCCGTTGTGCGGTCATGCCAACTCCTTGACCGAGTGACTGCCCGCTGTCAGTTTGGCGGCGACTATCAGTTGCTCGACATCGAGAAACTCGGTCACGCGGCCATGAACGACAGCCGTGAACGACACGCCCGGCCGATTCGCCTGCGACTGGATCGCCACTTCGTCTTCGACGATGTCGAGTATGCGTTCGACGACGAGTCCGACTCGTCCATTTGCACCGGCGTAAACTACGACGTGCGTTGTCGGGACGTCGCCCATTCCGAATGTCGCATCGTTGTCAGTCGGTGGCTTGCGTCGTCGCGTCGCGCCTTCGGACTTGCGTTGCAATTTTCGCAATTCGCGGGCAACATCGAGCAAGTGCAGAATCGCGCCGCGATACTGCACGACCCGACGCGAACCGGCGCGTTCGACGAGATACACCGGGAACTCTTCGAGCCGAGCAACCATCGCGAGAGGGATCGCGATCCGCCCGCCGCCTTCGATCGTGCAAATTAGTAGCGAATGCAGTTCGATGGCGGCTTCGTCGACGGCAACCGTAGCCTTATCGGCGAGTGCCCTCCCCCGCATCCTCGAAACCACATTGGCACCTTGCGCGATGCTGAGTACGTCGAGGATCAACGCGACGCGACCATCGCCCATGATCGTCGCACCGGCGAACGCATCGATACCCTTCAGATGTTTCTGTAGCGGTTTCACGACGATTTCTTCGGTGTCGTGGATCGCATCGACGACCAGGCCAAACTGCCGATCGTCGGCCTGAAGCACGACGATGTTGACTTCACCCGGCGCGTGTTTGGGGGCGTCGATGCGGAGTTGCTCGTTGAGGTAAACGATCGGCATCAAGTTTCCGCGCAGTCGATAAACGGGAAAACCGTGAATCTGCTCGATGCGGTTCTCGATCTGATCGCCTTCGAGGCGAAGCAATTCGACCAGATTTACCTGCGGTATCGCGTACCGGTCGCCGCCGCTGGTGATCGTCAATGCTGGGATGATCGCGAGTGTCAGCGGGATTTTGAGTTTGACCTGCGTGCCGTGACCGAGGCGGCTATCGATTTCGACCGTGCCGCCGATTTTTTCGATGTTCGAGCGAACGACATCCATGCCGACGCCGCGGCCCGAGAAGTTCGTCACTTTGTCGGTCGTGGAAAAACCGGGCAGGAACACGAGGTTGATGAGTTCGCGGTCGGTCATGCGCGACGATTCTTCGACCGTGATGAGCTTCGAGGCAATCGCCTTGCTACGCACCCGTTGCGGATCGATGCCGCCTCCATCGTCGATAATTTCGATGATGACTTTGCCGCCCTCGTGGAAGGCGTGTAGGTGCAACTTCCCTTCGGGTGGTTTGCCGTGTCGCGCGCGAATGTCCGGTTTTTCGATGCCGTGATCGACGGCGTTGCGAACCATATGCGTCAGCGGGTCGCGGATCGCTTCGATGATGGTTTTGTCGAGTTCGGTCTCTTGGCCTTCCATTTCGTAACGGACTTTTTTGCCACAAACGATGGCCATATCGCGAACGATGCGCGGAAACTTACTCCATACATTGCCGATCGGCTGCATCCGCGTCTTCATGACGTGGACTTGCAACTCGGTCGTTAACAAGTTCAGTCGCTGCACGGTACCGCCGAACGCATTGTCTTCGAGTGTACTGCTGTACTGCATGACCTGATTGCGTGCGATGACCATCTCGCCGACCAGATTCATGAGCTTATCGAGCAACCCGACATCGACGCGGATCGTGCTGTCGGCAACGGTCGAAGTGCGGGGTTCGGCGACTTCGGTCAGCGGGGCTTCGTCGTGTTTGTTGAGTTCGACGTTCGTCGGTTTACCGGGGAACTGCGACGGCTTGCCAATCGTCGACAAGTTCGTTGCCACCGGTGGCGGCGAAATCGTACTGAGGTTCGATTTGGGAACTGCCGCGCGTACGGTCGATTGGCTCGAAACCGTCTCGGATGGTTCGACTTCGTCGATGCCGCCCGCGGTGCGTAATCGTTCGAGTTTCGCGATCAGAGCGTGATAGTCGCCAGTGCCTTCGTCGCCAATGGATTCGATGCTACCGAGGATTTGGCGAATCGCATCGACGACGCCGAGCATCGCGGTGGCGATGGCCCGATTGAAGCGGAAATCGCCCGCACGAAGGCGGCTTAAAAGGCTCTCAGCGGCATGGGCAACGCTTTCCAACTTCGCTAATCCAACGAAACCGGCGGTGCCTTTGATACTGTGCAGCGTGCGAAACACGCGAGCCAACGTCTCGCGTTCGGTCGGATCGTCTTCGAGCGCGATGAGATCGCTATCGAGTTGCGCAAGGTTCTCGTGCGTCTCGAGCAGAAATTCACGGATGACTTCATTCATAACGAAACTCGCGTGTGCATCATTCCCCGAACAGTTGGTCGGCCACCCGCTTCACGGCGTCGCGGGGGAACGCTTTTGCGAAGATCGACGCGACGCCCAACTTGCGTACGGGGTCGAGCATCTCGGGATCGCTTTCGGAGGTCACCATAATCACGGGGATGGCTGCCGTTGGCGGATACTGTTTCAGGAACCGCACGAGGCCGAGGCCGTCCATGTTCGGCATGTTGTAATCGGTGACGATCAAATCGAACGCCTCGCGCGAGACGGCCGCAATCGCCTGCGTGCCATCGGGTTCTTCGACGAAATGCAAGAACCCGAGCGACTGCAACACCGCGCGTTCGTGGCTGCGTGCCGATGGCATGTCGTCGACGATCAGAACGCGAAGCGTGCTGCGGTCGCGCTTCGGCGGCAAGACTAGGCTCGAACCACTCGATGGCCGAACGATCGACACCCCCGAAGACGATCCACTCGCCTTCACCACGAGCGATTTCCCCGTGACGACGTTCAGTGCCTGAACGAGTTGTTCGGGTGTAAACGGCTTGTAAAGCAGTATCACGCGGTGCATCATGCTCAGTGCCGTGTTGTTTGCGGCATCGCTATCGGTCGAGGAAATTAGCACGAAACCGGGGGGGTGTTCTTTCACTTGCATGCGGAGTTGCGTCGCGAGTTCGATGCCCGTCATATCGGCCAAGTGCATCGCGCAGACGATGGCATCGGGCTTGTTCGACAGTGCCGCCTCAATCGCATCTTTTCCCGTTGCGACGACGGCGGACGTAATAATATCTTGCGCGTCGAGGTACTTCCGAATGATGCCCGACTGTACGCGCGACGGTTCGACCACCACTACCGAGAGCGAAGCCGGTTTTGCCACGGTCGTCGTCGAGGTCGGGCCATTCACGGCCACCGACGAACCCGACGCAAAAACCCCACTGAGCGACGGTGCGCCGATGCTGGCCACGACGGGGCTGCCACCCAGTTGCGGCAGAATCGCCTCGAGGGTGGTCACGACTTCGCCCATCGACTGGTAACGTTCGGTCACCGACTTCGCCATCATCTTGGCGGTAATTTCATCGATAACCGGTGGCACATCGGTACGCACCGCACCGATGCGGGGCACGACGCCTTCGCGATGTTTCAGCAAGATCGCCATGATCGTCTTGCCGGTGTACGGCGGTTGCCCAGCGAGCAGATAATACAGTGTCGCGCCGAGGCTATAGATGTCTGCACGTTGGTCGATCGTCGTCGAATCGACGGCCTGTTCGGGCGACATGTAATCGACCGTCCCGAGCACGCCACCGGCTTGCGTGAGGCCGCTGCCTTCCGGACTCGCGCCGCTCAATCGTGCCAAACCGAGGTCGGTGACTTTGATGATGCCGGTATTTTCGCGCAACAAGTTCGCGGGCTTGATGTCGCGATGGATGATACCCTGCGCGTGTGCGTAACCGAGGCCGCGTGCCGCCTGAAGAATCGCATCGACCGCCTGCCAAACGGGGATCGGGTGCGACTTTTCCACGAGGGAGGTGAGATCGCGACCGTTGACCAACTCCATCACGAGGTAGTGACCGCACTCGTCCTCATCCGCGTCGTAGGCCATCACGATGTTCGGATGGCTGAGCCGCGCGATCGTTTCAACCTCACGCTGGAACCGCTGAATGAACGAGTTGTCCGTGCAAAGATTCTTGGCGAGTACCTTTAGCGCCACGATGCGCTTCATCCGGCGATGGCGTGCCTTGAACACCGTACCCATACCACCCGCGCCGAGCTTATCGAGGATGTCGTAATTGCCGATCCGCAACTCGGACTGTCGCCCTTGGTGAAGCGCTTCGATTTGATAATCGTTGAGCGTTCCCGCCTTCGTTAACAGGCTGGCCAGATCGATCACGTCGGCATCGGGGTGCGCTATCGTCAACTGTTCGACCTCGGCATCCGACAGTAGACGACTGTGGGCGAGGTTCGACAGAAACTGATCGCGCGACATTCCCACGTTGACAGAGGTGACATCCATAATCGGCACTCGCGTCGGCTTCTCAAATACCCCGTGGTGTTTGCGTGCCCTCTTTCCTGCGGTGCTGGGGAGAACACCGAGGACGATACCGAAGCGGATGGAGCGACGGTACGACACGTCGCCTACACGAGTGAACAATCGTTATCAATACCCTGGGTAATTCGTGCTGAATAGGCAGAACAAGCGGGGTGGGTAACATTTTCACAGCGACTCGGCTCGCGCAGGCAGAACAACCTGGATAACTATAATCGACACCGTGGAACGATACGAGCGGAATCTTTCCACTCGCTCGCGAAATCGTTACACGTGCGATTTGCGATTGCGTGCAAACGACGACAATCCCACGGCATTTCCCTAAGATGGTCGGACCGTACGGCGAGGTGCCGCGCGGTCTGTTTTGTGTGCGCTGCCCAGTCCAAGGGTGTCGCGTGGAGGTTGCGATTATGCCTGCGAAGATCGATATGGCGAAGTTCGCCAAGTTCTGCAAAGACAACGGATTCATCTACCAATCCAGCGAAATCTACGGCGGCATCAACGGCTTCTGGGACTACGGTCCGCTCGGCGTCGAACTAAAAAAGAACATCAAAGACGCCTGGTGGCTCGACATGGTCCGCAACCCGCCACCGGGACCAGACGGCAAAGAAATCCGCATGGTCGGCCTCGATTGCAGCATCATCATGAACCCCGCCGTCTGGGTGGCGAGCGGCCACGCAGGTGGGTTCGCCGATCCGATGGTGGACTGTAGGGCGTGCAAAGGGAGATTCCGGGCTGATCAATTGCTCGAAATCAAAATATTGGGGACAACAGACCACGATACTGAAGAGCCTTACACAGTGAAGGGTTTTGGTAGTCCTAAGCAGATATGCACGGAGTTGAAGTTAGACAAGCGCTATCTGGGTTGGAGAACGATGAGCACTCGTAACTACGTTGAGATGGACACACTCGAGCGTCTCCACTTTCCGTGTCCCACTTGCAAAGAGAATGGTGGTTTAACCGAACCCCGAGCCTTCAACCTCATGTTTCAGACTCACACTGGGCCGATACAGAGTGATGAAAACATGGCCTATCTCCGGCCCGAGACGGCGCAGGGTATCTTCGTCAACTATCGCAACGTCCTTAACAGCACTCGTCTGAAGTTGCCGTTCGGTATCGCACAGATTGGCAAGGCGTTCCGCAACGAAATCAATCCGCGAAACTTTATCTTTCGTTCGCGTGAATTCGAGCAGATGGAAATCGAATTCTTCTGTCATCCGAGCGAAAGTATGAAGTGGTATCACTACTGGCGCGACTTGCGCAAGAACTGGTACTCCACACTCGGTATACAGTCCAGCAATCTCGTGCCGCGCGAACAAGGCCAAGAAGAACTCGCACACTACAGCATCGGTACGACGGACATTGAATACATGTTCCCGTTTAGTGAGGAGCCGCAGGAACTCGAAGGCGTGGCACACCGGGGCGACTATGACTTGAAGGCGCACGCCAAGCATAGCGGCAAGGTCGATGACCTCGCGTACTTCGACGAGGAACGCTGGAACAATGACTCGCAAACGTTAAGTACACGTAGCTTCAAGGAATGGTTGAAGTCCGAACCGAGTGCCGAGGATATTGGCAAATACAAGTTCGTGCCGCACGTGATCGAGCCGAGCGCGGGTGCGGACCGCTTCACGTTGGCGGTGCTGACCGAAGCGTATCACGAGGAAGAATTGATCGACGGTAAGGGCCAGAAAGATACGCGGATCGTCATGAAGTTCCACCCGCGACTCGCGCCGATCAAGGCCGCGATATTCCCACTGGTGAACAAGGAAGGCATGCCGGAGCTTGCTACCAAGCTGTATCGCGAGCTGAAGCCGCTGTTCAACGTCTTCTACGACGACAAAGGCGCGGTCGGCCGACGCTATCGCCGCCAAGACGAAATCGGCACGCCGTTCTGCATCACGATCGACGGCGACACCGTCAAGGATGGCACCGTCACCATCCGCGACCGCGACACTATGCAACAACGACGCATCCCGATGAGCGACGTGAAATCGGAAATCCAGGCCCGACTGATGCCTGGCTGAGATGGTTACACGGAAGTTCGTGTCACGAAAGTGACACGTCTTCATCAAATTTTACTGGTCTTCGCTCGCATCAGATGATCGATCAGTACCAGTGCGATCATTGCTTCGCCCATCGGCACGAATCGCGGCAACAAGCACGGATCGTGGCGGCCCTTTACGAGAATTTCCGTCGCTTCGCCATCGCGATTGATCGTTTTTTGCGCTCTGGCGATGCTGCTCGTCGGCTTGATGGCCACGCGACAGACGATCGGCATTCCCGACGAGATACCGCCGAGCATACCCCCGTGGCGGTTGGTTTCGGTGCGGAAATCGGTGCGATAAATATCGTTGTTTTCGCTACCTCGCATCGTGGCCACCGCGAAGCCGTTGCCGTACTCGAACGCAGTGACGGCGGGGATACTGAGGAGCGCTTTGCCGAGGTCGGCTTTCAGTTTGTCGAACACCGGTTCGCCCAAACCCGGTGGCACGCCCACGGCAACGAGTTCGCAGATACCACCAATCGAATCGCGATCTTTCCGCGTAGCATCGATCAAATCGTACATCGCCTGCGCCGCAACCGGTTCGGGGCAGCGCGTCGGGCTGGCTTCGACTTGTTCGAGCGTTACCGTCGTCGGGTCGGGGATAGTTGCGATCACATTACCGACTTGCTTGACGTAACCGAGGATGCGAATGCCGTGAATCGCGAGCAGCTTTTTCGCAACGGCACCGGCGGCGACGCGGCAGATCGTCTCTCGCGCACTGCTACGGCCGCCACCGCGATAGTCGCGGAAACCGAATTTGGCGTCGAAGGTGTAATCGGCATGGCCAGGGCGATATTTATCCTTGATGTCGCCGTAATCGTGGCTGCGTTGGTCGCCGTTACGGAAGGAAATGCCGATCGGCGTGCCGTCGGTTTTGCCTTCGAAGATTCCCGACCAGATTTCCGGAAGGTCGTCTTCGTCGCGCTGGGTCGTGAGTTTCGACTGCCCGGGCTTCCGTCTGCGGAGGTCCGGGAGGAGATCGTCGACCGACAGTTCGAGTCCGGCTGGGCATCCATCGATGATGCATAGATAGCCGGGACCGTGACTGACGCCCGCCGTCGTGACGCAGAAGAGTTTGCCGAAAGTATTGCCTGCCATATGTCGGATTATACCGAACGCTTTCGACACGCCACCCACATGCGAAAGTTTAACGACGATCCGTCGGTTCCGAATTGCCTAAACGTGCCATCGCCGCCGATAATTCCCGATATTTCTAAAACGATGACGGGCTAACAAGCGAGGTCGCCATGTGGAAATTGTGGATCGTAATGGTTGTTCTGTCTCTGCCGTTCGCGGTGAACGCGCAGGCCCCGAAAGTCGATCCGCCGAAGGTGGACGCGCCAGTCGAAGCACCGAAGGTCGTCGTCACGCCGACGCGATTCGGCGTGATTCCGAACCCGCGACTCTTTCCGCAAACGACACCGAAGGACGCGCTAATCTCCGCGATCAAAGCGATCGAGAACGAACGCTACGAGTTCCTCGCGGCCTACATCATCGACGAGAAAGTGATCGAGGCGAAAATCGTCGAACGCGCGAAACAGATCGAACGCGATGTCGAGTTGGACGTCCGCACGAAACAGATTCAGCAGCGCGAGAAACCGGCTAATGTGACGCAACTCGAGCAGATACCGAACGAGCCAGAGGCGTTTGCCGAGTTCGTCAAACAAGAAGCGAGGATTCGCGGCTATCGGTTGGTGGTGAAAGACCTCGCGGATAAGTTCTCCGCCGACACGTCGATCGCCAAAGAACTGCGGAAGTTTCTACGCGAAGGCGATTTCACGGTCGATGGTGATACGGCGAAGGTGACGTTGAAGGATGTCAAGGATCGCGGAGTGTTCTTCAAGAAAGCCGGCGAGCGTTGGTTCGTCGAAGATCGTCAGATCGAAATGAAGCCCGTCGAGAAGGCACCGGAAAAGAAGGATTAGCCGATGATCGATCTCCGCAGCGACACGGTCACGAAGCCGACGCCGGGCATGTTGGCCGCGATGATGGCGGCCGCCGTCGGCGACGATGTCTACGGCGAAGACCCGACCGTGAATGCTTTGGAAGCGAAAGTGGCCGCGTATCTCGGTACCGAATCGGCGCTGTTCGTGCCATCGGGGACGATGTCGAATCAAATCGCGATTCGCGTGTTGTGCCAGCCAGGCGATGAGATTTTGCTCGAAGCGAATAGCCACATCGTGTTGTGGGAATGCGGTGCCCCGGCTGCGCTCAGCGGAGTCACCACGCAGACATTTGAAGGCCAGTGGGGGCGTTTCGATTTGTCGCACATCCAGCATCGCATTCGCCCCGACGATGGTTATTCCCCACGGACGCGGGTGATATCGATCGAGAACACGCACAACCGTGGCGGCGGCACGATAACCCCGCTTTCAACGATCGCGGAAATATCGAATTGGGCTAGGAAACGAGGACTTACAATGCACCTCGATGGTGCCCGCATCTGGAACGCGATCGTGGCTACGGGTGTATCGGCCCGCGAGTGGTGCCAACATTTCGATACGATTTCAGTCTGTTTCAGCAAAGGCTTGGGCGCGCCCGTCGGCTCGGCACTGGCAGGGTCACGCGATGCAATCCAGAAGGCCCGACGTGTGCGGAAACAACTCGGCGGTGGGATGCGACAAGCGGGTTTTCTGGCAGCGGCGTGCATCTATGCGATGGACCACCAGATCGAACGACTAGCCGAAGATCACGCCAACGCGAAACGGTTAGCCGAGGCGATTGCATCGGTGCCGGGGTTCCAACTCGCGCCGCCGAAAGTGGAAACGAACCTCGTCTGGTTCGACGTCGACACGAATAAACATCGACCGCAAGAACTCGTCGCGAAGTGGAAAGCCGAGGGCGTGTTGGTGTCCGCGCTCGGCGAAAGGACGATCCGCGCCTGCACGCACTACGGTGTAACCCGAGCCGAGTGCGAACGAGCGGCGGAAGTGATTCGAGCGACCCGTTGACTTCTCACTTCGCATCTGCGAATCGCCAAGTGGGCACCACCGGCGGCAGGTCGCCGGCGGCGTACGATTCTTCGCCGACGAGGTCGCGCAGTTTTCGCAAGGCGTGGCGTCGGACCGTGATGTAATACATATCGCAACGCGCATCGCGGACGGAATCCCACACGGCATACAGTCGATCCGTCTCGCGGATGGCGGTTTGAATATCGTGCGCCCGATCCGTTTCGAGCATGTGCCGATTATCGAGGCTCTTGCGATACGAACGGTTGAACTTGATCATCTCACCCGACGTCTCGCGATCCGGTAGCCGCTGCGCTTCGGCGATACGCGGTACGCCTTTTAGCTCCTGATAGCGCTTGCGAAGGAGGTTGATATCGATGCCGAACTCTTCGGGTTTCGCCATAATGTAGCCCGTTTCGCGCTCGTCGAGAATCTCCCATTCGACGGCGAGTTTGCGAACGGCGGACTGAATTGCCGGCCAGCGTGCCGTTTCGGGCGTCGGTTCGAGACTGCAATTTACGGGTGCGGTGAGCAGGTAAAACGCAAGGACGACTTCACCACCGGTCATGACGTGGACTCCCAGCGCAGGCGGTCGCAAGACCGCGCAGCGGAACAGGTGGCCGTATCGGGCGATACGGCGACGGATCGCGTTCGGAGAGAACCAAAATTCGAGGATAAAAGTGTCGGGTCGTAGCAGTCGCGGGGCGGGAAAGTGAAGCGGGATCAGAAGCGATCCCGGCTCAAAAACCCTCTCGGCTTCGGCGATCCGGCGTTAGCCAACTGTCCGCCGTAGCAAGGGCCGTAGGCGGTGAGAGCGTATAACCTCATCGGTAGAAATATGCCACAGAAAGTTCGCTAAATCCAGAATATTTTTGAGAAACCGCGATGCCGAATACTCTGATCGTGCGACACGACGACGCAAGATGTTGCAAACAAACAGTTAGCATCGTCGCGTTTACCGTAACGCCGCTTGGGACAAGGCAAGTGGCATTTTGTATATACACGTACCTTGAGCACATTTTAACGTGTCGCTCTGCCATATGCACCACTATTAAGCACGCCGCGTACCAATTGGTTGCGAATACGGGATAAACGCGCAAAATGGCGGGTTTCGGAGAGCTTTGCGGTGAAACATCATGGGTGGTAGTGCTAATATTAATAGCATTTGTGCCTACAAAATGCGCATTGAGGCAAAATCTCGAATATCGGCCTCAGACAAATCTCTTGCGCAACTGCACAGCAAACAACGACTTGCGTCAATTTCACGATTTGCATATCATGGCATCGTGGTTGCAATGGATCGCTCTCGTTCCTCGCTCTGCCCCTTTCCCAACCAGGAGATGCCTGTGTTCCGAGCCGTTCGGGCTTTACTGCCCGCCCTCGTCCTGTTCGCGTACTCGATGTCTGCGTTCGCGCAAGATGCACCGAAACCGGCGGAACCGGACCCGGCGAAAACAGCCGCAACGGTGAAGGACGTCGCCGACGCGAAGGTCGAAGCGCTGGCCGCCGCAAAGTCCGCCGACACCAATGCCCACAAGTACGCGGACATCTCCTGGATGCTCGTCGCCACGGCACTCGTGATGTTCATGATGCCGGGCCTCGCACTGTTCTACGGCGGTATGGCCCGTCGCAAAAACATCCTCGGCACGATGATGCACACGATGGTCGCGCTCGGCCTCGTCGGCGTGCAGTGGGTCGTCGTCGGCTACGCGCTCTCCTTCGGTACCCCGCTCATCAAGTTCTCGATCAGCAGCCCCCCAGTTGAGAAGAAGAATGCTGCCGGCGAAGTGGAAAAAGGCAGTGATGGCAAGCCCGTGATGGTGAATGAGCCGTTGAGTGCGGGCCTCATCGGCTTTAGCCCCGAACTCGTCTGCCTCGGCGTCTCGGCCGCAATCGGCGATTTGCCCGAAAAGAAAATCGAAGATGTTTACCTCGATCTCAAAGTCGCCGATGAGAAAGATCCCGAGAAGAAAAAGAAACTGATGGAAGAGGCACTCGTTGCCCAAAAGGCGAGTAAGGACCGCTTCAAGTCGTTCCCGAACACAAACATACCGCTCTACCTGCACGCGATGTTCCAGGGCATGTTCGCGATCATCACGGTCGCACTCGTCTCCGGGGCGTTCGCCGAACGGGTCAAGTTCGGCTCGTACTTACTGTTCGCGCTCATCTGGACGACGGTCGTTTACGATCCGCTCGCGCATATGGTCTGGTCGTACGAATGGGTTTACTCAGACAGTCAAAAAGTGAAGGGCATCGCACCCGCCGCGGGGCTATTCGGTGCGAACGGGGCGATCGACTTCGCCGGTGGCACGGTGGTTCACATTGCGGCCGGGTTCAGCGGCCTGGCTGCGGTGCTCTTGCTCCGCAAGCGAAACGGCTACGGCAAGCAAACCTTCCACCCGAGTAACATGACGCTCACGCTGCTGGGTGCGGGGATGCTCTGGTTCGGCTGGTTCGGCTTTAACGGCGGTTCGGCACTTTACAGCAATCCGCAGGCGGTGAGTGCATTCGCCGTCACGCAAATTGCGGCCGCAATGGCGGGTCTTGCGTGGACGATTGTCGAATGGCTGCACCGCGGCAAGCCGACCGCGCTCGGGTTCGCCTCGGGCATCGTGGCCGGTCTCGTTGCCATTACGCCCGCCAGTGGGTTCGTCGCACCAGCGGGGGCACTCGCCATCGGGGCACTCGCGGGCATCGTCTGTTATTGGGCCGTCGCCGCGAAGAGCAAGTTGGGCTACGACGACTCGCTCGACGCCTTCGGTATCCACGGCGTCGGCGGCTTCCTCGGTGCCATCGCCACCGCACTGTTCGTCAGCCTGCCACTGTGGGTTTACGGTTCGGAAATGCAAGCCAACCAGTTCCCCGGCAAGACGCTGTTAGTCAACGAGAAGTGGACCTACGACATGCCGTCGCAGTTGATGTGGCAGATCAAAGCGGCGTGTTTCTCGGCGGTGTATGCCTTCCTTGCAACGAGCGTAATCATCTTGCTCATCGACAAGACGATCGGCTTCACTTGTTCGCCGAAAGACGAAGCGGCGGGCCTCGACCTCAGTATGCACGGCGAAGTCGGCCAAGACCTCGGGCCGGACGTCGATGCCAGTGCCTCGCTGAATATGAAATCGGCTTTGGCCCCGCCCGTCAACGGCGGTGGCAAGCGCTTCTCGGTGGTGATCGACGGCCCCACTGCGGCACAACTGATGGCGGTCTGGTCCAAACTCTGCCAGTCGACCGATGGCCCGCCTACCAAGGAATTCCGTGCGGTGTATCCGTACATCACCACGGTCTCCGGCAACAAGTTCCGCTTCCGTGGCGGCGACCCGGTCGTTCTCAAGGATCAGCTGAAAAAGCTGTTCGAGAACGCCCTCGGTGGCACGGCTGTGAAAACCCACGTCGAAGCGTAACCCTCCACGGCCGTTCCCCGGTATCATGCCGGGGAACGAACGTGACCCTCACCATTACACGGAAACCGAACGGCTATTATGAAACTGATCGTTGCCATCATTCGACCCGAGAAGCTGGAAGATGTCCAAAAGGCGCTCGCCGAGCGCGACGTCTACTTGATGACAGTTACCGATGTGCGCGGTTGCGGCCGCCAACGCGGTTACACAGAAGTCTATCGCGGGCAAGAGGTGCAAGTTCGCTTGCTGCCCAAGCTGAAGCTCGAGATCGCCGTCAGCGAGCCATTCGTCGAAGCGGCCATCGAAGCGATCGTCCACTCGGCACGCACGGGCGAAAGCGGAGCCGTCGGCGACGGGAAGATTTTCGTCCTGCCACTCGACGACGCGATCCGCATCCGCACCGGCGAACGCGGCTCCGAGGCAATCGGGCCATAAACGATATTGAAACAGGCCCACAACACGGGGCCTGTTTCGTCTTTGGTTAACTTGTAACCGATGACTTACCTTCCCATGGTTCCACCATGGGCTGAAAGAGCGACCCCTTCAGGGCCGACATGCTGATTATTCTTCGGTCCTGAAAGGATCGCTCACGTAGCCCATGGTGGAACCATGGGAGGGCGGCTCCTCGGGACCGCGGTCCGCATTCGCAGCCGCGTCTCTCAGGTGGAATGCTGTTGTTGCGATGACGACGGCACGCCTACTACGTGCCTCTCGCCATCTCACGTTTGTCAAGGAGACGATTGGCAACTTCACTTCGCCCTCACCAACGCACGAGCCTTGATCGTCTCCCAGGATGTCACCGCGTCGGGTCGGGCAATGCTATCGGCAAGGCGGCGCTCAAGTTCTTGGCGTTGCGATTCGGATAGCGTAGCGGATTGCATATCGCAGGAAACGCTATCCCAGATTGCTTCTGCAATATCGAGACGCTCTTCGGGGCTGAGCCGATCGAGGCCAAGATCTTGAATAGTGGGTGTCATTTCAATCCCAAGTAAAAGACGGTTATAGGGTTGATGATATTGCAAATTCCGTTGCGAGGGAGCGATCGCATTGCGAAATTTGTCAGATTTCAATCACCGCGCAAATCGCTCGCGCAGAAATGTCTGCACGTCGTCCCACATGTCGGCGGCACGCTCGAAGTCGACGGCCATTCGTGTCGCGTGTTCGGGGCGAACCATCGCTTGCGGTAGTTCCAACGATACCTTCGGGTTCAGCGGTATTTGGTAGCCGCCACCCGTCGCTAAATCGGACTCTTTTGTCAACACGTAGTCGATCAGCTTCTTGCCGCCTTCTGCGTTCGGGGCATGTTTTATCAGTGCGATCGTGTTCGGAATGTACAGCACGCCGAGTCGCGGGTAGTCGGGGTGTGGCTCGCGGTCGGGGAAGATCATCGCGACCGGTTTGCCGGCGAGAATCTCGATCATTGCATCGTCGGTGTCGGTCAGGCCGATGGCGTATTCGCCGCTCGCCACCTTCACCGCCACCTGCTTGTTTCCCGCCACGATCTGCACGTCATTCGCTTGCAGTTCCAAGTAAAATTGCTTCGCACGTTCGGCACCGAGCACCTCGAACAGACAGGCTGCCTGCGTCGCGGTGGTGCCAAACATCGGCTTTGCTATCGCAACCTGGCCGCGCCATTTCGGGTTCGTCAGATCGAATAACCGCTTCGGTCGTTCAATGTCCGCCACGCGATTCGTGTTGACAATCAATACCCGCGCACGTGCCGCGAATGCCTGCCACGTGCGATCCTTGCTCTGCGTCCATGCGGGAAATTCGACCGCACTCGGCGACGCATATTCGGCATACGCACCGGCCCGCGCGAGGCGGATCGTGGCGAGGATTTCGTTGTTCCAGTGGACATCGCAGCGCGGGCGGCGCGTCTCCGCGAGCAATTCCGCCGCCAGCCCCACCGACTTGTTCGCCTCGGTATCGAACTTCGGCGCAATCGCCAACTTCGATTGTTTCGTAAACTCTGCAAACAACGGCTCCGCAAACTCCTGATCTTGTGCCGAGTACAGCACCACCCGATCCGCCGCCGGCGTGCAACCCGCAAGCAAGAGAATCAGTATCGCGACTCGTTTCACGTTATGCCTCCGTCTGTTTTTGTTTCGCTTCGACGCGCAGACATTGCGTACCAAACGATGGCCGAGCCGATCGCAAAGACACCCCGTGCCGTCCACGAGCCGAAGACGACGGCGGCGTTGAAAACGATGAATGCCATGAAGCCGTGGATCGCCCAATTCCACCCACGCGGTCGGCGACGGTAGCTTACAGAATCGCAACATAACCAAATGGCATCGACGCACCAAAGTAAGGTGAACGCATAGTTGACGAAGACGCCTTCGCCGAAGCCACCGATCGTTCGCGTGTGCTCGAAAGCGGCGGCGTGCGACCAGCCGTGTGCGGAATGAAACGCGATGGCCACGTGCAGGAGTTGGAACGCCGCACCGGTAGCCCATACTGGCTTGGTGACAGTGCGGTGACAGCGAAGGAGCGAGGAGATGCCGAGGAACCAGAGGAGAGTTGCCACCCATGCCGATTCGACGACCGCGGGATGATTCGGCACCGATCCGCACGGTTGCAAAAACGCACGACCGAGCCACACGGCCACGCAAGTCGTGCCGACAAAAAGCACCCTGCGAGTGCCAACTCGCAGGGTGCAATCGCTTACGCGTCGAACTTCCACGGCTTACGCATTTCGCGGGAAAGCAGCTTGTTCGCCTGGGTATCGTCGAAGACGTGCGTCTTCGGATCCCATGCGAGTTTCTTACCGGTGCGGAGAGCGATCGTGCCGATGTGGCAAACGATGACCGAACCGCCGCCGACGCCGACGTGGCAGATCGGCTGCTGGCGCGTCTTCACGCAATCGAGGAAGTTCCCCATGTGGTCGGTCGGGCGCGTCGGGTACAACATCGGGTCGTCTTTGCCGAGCGGCTCGCTGAGGATTTTCGCATCCGACGCCAGCAACAACCCACGGCTGACGAACACGGTGCCATTTTCGCCGAAGATCATCACGCCGTTTTCGTCGCCGCTGATGAACTCGACGGGGACATCGACCGTCGTTTCCTTGGTCTCGCCATCGTCGCCCTTGATCTTCTTCTTGACCTTCTTGGTGACCGGTTTGCCGTCGGCCCGAACGAGGCCCTTGACGTCGGTGCCGCCACCGGACATTGCCACGACTTCCGCACCGTTCGCGTAGGTGTATTTCACCTGGAAATTTTCGTGGCAGTTGTAGCCGTCGCCCTTGCTATACGGTGCGGTCGCCTTGAGCATTTCGACGCCGATCGGGCCGCTGTCGTCCATTCCGAGCGCCCATTGTGCGATGTCGATGTGGTGGGCACCCCAGTCGGTCATTTTGCCGCCACTGTAGTCGTACCACCAGCGGAATTCGTAGTGGCAGTTCGTTTTGCCGTCCTTCAAGCGGTACGGCACTTTCGGCGTCGGCCCGAGCCACATGTCCCAATCGAGTTCCTTCGGCGCATCGACAGCGGTGATCGCGCCGCTCACCGGATTACCGCCGATGCGACACTCGATCCGCTTCACTTTGCCGACGCGACCGGCGCGAACGACCTCGGCGGCGAGGCGGAACATGCCGCCCATTTCGCTGCGCTGCTGGCTGCCCGTTTGCAGAACGCGACCGGTTTCCTTCACGACCTTTTTAAGCAGAAGCGCTTCTTCGACCGTCAGCGTCAGCGGTTTCTCGCAGTAAACATCTTTGCCGTTGCGAAGTGCGTCGATCGCCACCAGCGCGTGCCAGTGGTCGGGCGTCGCAATGCAGACCGCGTCGATCTCTTTGCTGGCGTTGACCTGCCGAAAGTCCTTGTAAACCCGCGGCGTGTAGCCATCGGAAAGGAACGTGTTGACGGCCCGATCGACGTGGCGCAAATCGACGTCGCAGATCGCGGCACAGTCGACGTGTTTGAATCGTTTGGCCGCGCCGTAGAGCGCGTAGTTGCGGCTCTGCGGGCTGCCGATGCCGATGAAACCGACACGCAGTTTACTGTTAGCGGAAGTGGCTTTGGCTGCCGTGGCCGCCGTGGCCGCGTCGGCACCGAACACTTCTTTGGCGTACCACAACGGCAAACCCGCCGCCGTCAGTGCCGCAACCGAGTTCGTCATGAACCCGCGACGCGAGAGCGATCCTCGTTCGAAGAGCATAGATACCTCAGAGATAAAAGGGAGTGGTAGAGCAGTCGGACAGTGACATGTTACCGAAGTCGAAAGCACGGTGCCAGCATCGAACTGCAAAACGTGCGACGGAAACATCGCACGCCATTCGCATCGCGATTCCAGCGTCGGCCCGATGTGCCAGGGGGCGACATCATCGGCGGCTTCGGCCAGATAAATCACTTGTGGCATCAACGTGCCCGCGTGGCATGAGCGACGACCTGTTCTTCGACCGGCCACTCGCGGACGCATTCGAGGGTTGCGGAGGCGTTCACAGTAGTGCGTCACTCTTTTTTCGACGGTTGTGGCGGGTCCGGCTTCATTGGCGGTGGGAACTTCTTCTCCAACTCCGCGATCAACTTCTTGAAGTCCTCCCGCTCGCGGAGCGGGTCGAGGTCCGTGTCCTTCTTCATGTGGGCGGAGTCCTTGTAGCCCGCCTGCACGGCTTTGTGCAGCCACTGCATCGCTCGGTCGGCGTCGTCTTTGGCGAGCCGGGCGGCGTCAGCCCCCGGAGTCTTGGCCTGGATGCCGGCGGTGACGGCCCGGAAGCGGGCGGTGGCGTACAGGCTCTTGGCGTCCGTGCGGTTCAGCTTCTCCCACATCTCGGCTGTCGCCCGGCAGCCGGCGGGGTCGCCGATCTTTTGGAAGTGCTGCCCGCGGAGGCTCATGGCAAACGGGATGAGCCCGGGATCCACGGCGGGGCTGGTGCGGGCCTTGGCGAGGACTTCGTCGAGGAGCGGGAGTGCTTCGACGCCGCGATCGAGTTGCATCAGGGAATTGGCCAGGTGCACCATGCTCAAGAGCGTGTCCCGGTGGTCCGGGGGCAGCACCCGCTTCATGATCGCCAGCACCTCCTCGCGCAGCTTGAGGGCGTCGGCGGGGCGGTTCAGGGCCTCGTAGCTGTTGGCCAGGTTGAACACGCTCCTCAGCGTGCCCGGGTGGTCATGGGGCAACACCCGCCTCCGGATTGCCAGCGTCTCCTCGTGCAGCTTGAGGGCGTCGGCGGGCCGGTTCAGATCCGAGTAGCTGAGGGCCAGGTTGTTCATGCTCAGGAGCGTGTCCGGGTGGTCCGGGGGCAGCACCCGCCTCTGGATCGCCAGCGTCTCCTCGCGCAGTTTGAGGGCGTCGGCGGGCCGGTTCAGATCCGAGTAGCTGAGGGCCAGGTTGTGCATGCTGGAGAGCGTGTCCGGGTGGTCCTGGGGCAGCACCCGCTTCCGAATCGCCAGCGTCTCCTCGCGCAACTTGAGGGCGTCGGCGGGGCGGTTCAGGGCGTCGTAACTGTTGGCCAGGTTGTTCATGATCTTGAGCGTGTTCGGGTGGTCCGGGCCGCGGTGCTGGGTGGACAGCGCCCGTGCTCGCTCAAACTGGTCGCGGGCCTGCTCATGCTCCGCGAGGTAGTGAAACGTGAGCCCCAGCGCATTCCGCAACCGGGCCTCGACCAGCGGCTGCTCGGCGAACCCTTTCTCGAGGGCCGGCACGCTGGCCACGACCGCGGCCCGCAGGGTCACGCCCGCGCCCAGCCCGCCGGCCTGGTTCTTCGGCCGGGCCGCCGCGAACACCTGGTCCTCGAAGAACTTCACCACCGCGTTCGCCTCCGCCTCCTTGGCCTGGGCCTCGACCTTCGCGGCGTCGGCCTTCTTCCGCTCGGCCTCGACCTGGACGAGTCGTTCGCCGGCCAGCTTTTCGTTGGCCTGGGCTTCGAGCTTGGCCAGGCGTTCGCCCTCGGCCCGATCGGCCTCCGCCTGCTGGGCCGCCACAGCGAGCCGTTCCTGCTTCTTCGCCTCGATCAGCCCCCACGTCGTCCCGGCCATGCCCGCCAACAGCACGGACAGCACCAAGCTCGCTGCGATCACTTGGCCCCGGTTGCGGCGGACGAACTTCCGCAGCTTGTACGCCGCCCCGACCGGACCGGCCTGCACCGGTTCGTGGTTCAGGAACCGCTCGATGTCCTTGGCGAAGCCGTTGGCCGTCTCGTAGCGGCGGTCGCGTTCCTTGCTGAGGGCCTTCAGCACGATCCAGTCCAACTCGCCCTTCACGAAGCGGCCCAGCTTTGCCGGCTCGGTTTGCCTGTTCGCCGCCACGCTCGGCAACGCATCCGCCGAACTCAGCCGGCTGCTCGGGGGCGGCGCTTCCTGCTCGCGGACGAGCTTCAGCATCTCGTCGAGAGCGGCCTTCTTCGCCGTGTCGCGGGTCAGCGGCGTCGTGCCCGTGAGCAGTTCGTAGAGGATGACACCGAGGGCGTAGATGTCGGCCCGCGTGTCCACGTCGATGGCGTTGAAGCTGGCCTGCTCCGGAGCCATGTACAGCGGCGTCCCCATCACGCTGCCGAACGCGGTGAACAACGAATGTTCGGTGAGTTGCAGCCCGGACGTAGCCTTCGCCAGCCCGAAGTCGATGACCTTGGGCACCGGCTTGCCGTCGTGACTTTCGACGAGGATGTTCGTCGGCTTGAGGTCGCGGTGAATGATCCCCTTCTGATGGGCGTGTTGCACGGCGGAGCAAATCTGTTGGAACAGGCCGAGGCGCTGCTGGACGCTCAGCTTGTGCGCGTCGCAGAACTCGGTGAGCGGGATGCCCTTGACCAGTTCCATGATGAAGTAGGGTTGCCCGGCGTCGGTCGTGCCGGCGTCGAGCAGTTTGGCGATGTGCGGGTGATCCATCAACGCAATCGCCTGTCGCTCGGCCTCGAAGCGGGCCAGGATCGTTGCCGAACTGCCCCGGTCGACGCGGATCAGCTTCACGGCGATGCGGCGTTTGATCGGCTCGGTCTGGTCGGCCATCCAGACGGTGCCCATGCCCCCTTCGCCGATTTGCTGGAGAAGTTTGTACTTGCCCGCGATGACGGTGCCTGGGGAATCGTCGGAGGTCACAGCCGTGCGTGTGGCATCGCCGGCCGTCCGAGTCGCCTCGAAGTCGCCCTCCGCCGAGGGCTGCTCCAAGAACCCCCCCGCGGCGGCGTGAGCGGCCAGTAAGCGCTCGATGCGCGCCCGCTGTTCCGAGTCCGGCGCGTTGGCGGAAAGATACTCGGCGCGGGCACCCGCCTCGGGGATGTCGATTGCGGATTGAAATAGGTCGCGGTCGCTCGGCATGGCAAACTCTCCGGGGCGTTTGACCAGAATGCGAGATTCGCGGTCGATCCGCGCCAACAATTTTCACTTTTCCGAAAGTCGCTCGAAGAGCCACGCTTTGGCGAACGCCCAGAGCCGATCCGCTTGACGGGGGGAAATGTCGAGGAGACGGGCCGACTCATCGCGCGTCCGGCCGGAGAAGAATCGGAGGTGCACCAGTTCGGCGGCGGCCGGATCCTCGGCGGCGAGAACGGTCAAGGCGTCGTCGAGGGCAACGTAATCGATCGGCGCACCCGCGATATCCGAAAGTGGATCGCGGGACATTTCCCCGCCGCGCTTCTCGGCCTTGGAAGCGCGGGCGCGATCGACGAGAATCCGTCGCATCGCCTGCGCCGCAGCGTGGAAGTAGTGGCGATCCGATTCCCACAGCGCCCGGCCGTGCAGTTTCAGATACGCTTCGTGGACGAGAGCCGTAGCACCGAGTGACCACCCGGCCGGGTCGGCGGCGAGCCGGTGCGCGGCCAGTGCGCGGAGTTCGTCGTACACGGCGGCGATGGGGGTGTCGGTCATGGGGTGAGTATAGCCGGAAAAGTTCTCCCGTTGCGGAAGTCCGTCGGCTCCGCAATGATTCCCTGCATGCACGAGCTGTTCGACCACACCGCCGACGCGCGGGCGACTTGGACACCCTCTTCGCCGAGTCGGGTGCGTGCCTGGTCGACGACCCTGCGGCCGTGCGACCGACCGAATCGCAAATGCTTTCCATCGAAGGCTCCGACCGCGAATTTCTCTTGTTCGACTGGCTGCGGGAGTTGCTGCACCGCTCCGACGAAGCGCGGATGCTGTGGTGCCGGTTCGAGGTCACCGTGTCCAGCTGCTCGAGCGCCGCGGTCTGGCGTCCGATCACCCGGTCAACATCGCCTGCCGGGAGTCGGGGTATTTGAAGTGCATCATCAGCCGGGTGTGGTGATGTTCACTTTTTCTCCGCCTTCTTCTCCAACTCCGCGAGCAGCTTCTTGAAGTCGTCCCGCTCGCGGAGCGGGTCGAGGTCCGTGTCCTTCTTCATGTGGGCGGCGTCCTTGTAGCCCGCCTGCACGGCCTTGTGCAACCACTGCATCGCCCGGTCGGCGTCGTCTTGGGCGAGCCGAGCGGCGTCAGCCGCCGGGTTCTTCGCTTGCACCGCGGCGGTGACGGCCCGGATGCAGGCGGCGCTGTACAAGCTGTCGGCGTCCGTGCGGTTCCGCTTCTCCAACATCTCGGCCATCGCCCGGCAGCCGGCGAGGTCGCCGGTCTTTTGGAAGTGCTTCGCGCGGAGGCTCAAGGCACGCGGAATGAGCCGGGGATCCACAGCCGGGCTGGTGCGGGCCTTGGCGAGACACTCGTCCAGCAATGCGAGCGCCTCGATGCCACGATCGAGCTGGATCAGGGAATCGGCCAGGTTCATCATGCCCTTGAGCGTGTCCGGGTGGTCCGGGGGCAGCACCCGCTTCTGGATCGCCAGCGTCTCCTCGCGCAGCTTGAGGGCGTCGGTGTGGCGGTTCAGGGCAACGTAGCTGATGGCCAGGTTCATCATGCTCGTCAACATGTCCGGGTGGTCCTGGGGCAGCACCCGCCTCTGAATTGTCAGCGTCTCCTCCCGCATCTCGAGGGCGTCGGCGTGGCGGTTCAGAAACTGGTAGCTGTTGGCCAGATTGGTCATGCTCGTGAGGATTTCCGGATGGTCCTTGGGCAGCACCCGCTTCCGAATCGCCAGCGTCTCCTCGTGCAGCTTGAGGGCGTCGGCGTGGCGGTTCAGGGCCGCGTAGCTGTTGGCCAGGTTCATCATGCTCAGGAGCGTGCTCGGGTGGTCCGGGGGCAGCACCCGCTTCTGAATCGCCAGCACCTCCTCTCGGAGCTTGAGGGCGTCGGCCGGGCGGTTCAGGCGCGCGTAGCTGTTGGCAAGGCCCGTCATGCTCTGGAGCGTGTCCGGATGGTTCTCGGGTAGTACCCGCTTCCGGATCGCCAGCGTCTCCTCGTGCAGCTTGAGGGCGTCGGCGGAGCGGTTCAGGGCCGCGTAGCTGAGGGCCAGGCCGTTCATGCTCGCCAGCGTGCCCGGGTGGTCCGGGCCGCGGTGCCGGGTGAAGAGTACCCGCGACCGCTCGAATTGGTCGCGGGCCTGGTCGTACTCGCCGAGGTAACCAAACGTGCTGCCCAGCGTCAGCCGCAATCGGGCCTCAACCAGCGGCTGCCTGGTGAACCCCTTCTCGAGGGCCGGCACGCTGGCCGCGAGCGCGTCCCGCAGCGTCACGCCCGCGCCCAGCCCGCCCTCCTGCCCCTTCGGCCGGGCCGCCGCGAACACCTTGTCCTGGAGGAACTGCACCACCGCGTTCGCCTCGGCCTCTTTGGCCTGGGCCTCGACTCTCGCGGCGTCGGCCTTCTTCCGCTCGGCCTCGACTTGAACGAGTCGTTCGCCGGCCAGCTTTTCGTTGGCTTGAGCATCGAGCTTGGCCAGGCGTTCCCCTTCGGCCCGGTCGGCCTCCGCCTGCTGGGCGGCCACGGCGAGCCGTTCTTGTTTCTTCGCCTCGAACAACCCCACGGTCGTTCCCGCGATGCCCGCCAGCAGAGCGAACAGCACCAGGCTCGCCGCGATCACCTGGCCCTTGTGCCGACGGACGAACTTGCGGAGGCGGTAGCCGGTACTCGGCGGCCGGGCTTCGACGATTTCATCGGCGAGGTAGCGTTGGATGTCGCGGGCCAAGCCGTTGGCCGTGTCATACCGCCGGGTGCGGTCTTTTTCGAGCGCCTTCAGCACGACCCAGTCGAGTTCGCCGCGCATCAGTTTGGACAGCTTCGCCGGTTCGGTGCCCCGACACGTAGCGATGCTCGGCAACGTGTCGATGGTGCTGAGTTTGGCGCTCGGTTTCGGCGCTTCGACTTCCCGAACGATCCGCAGGATTTCGAGCAGCGCCGCCTTGCCGAGCGACTTGCGGTCCACGGGCGTCGATCCCGTCAGCAGTTCGTATAGCAATACGCCGAGCGAATAGACGTCGCTGCGGGTGTCGATGTCGAGGTTGTTGAAACTCGCCTGCTCCGGCGACATGTACTCCGGCGTGCCGACGATCGCGCCG
>JAYWCL010000055.1:0-5674 GCA_043780595.1 Limnoglobus sp. | reverse complement strand
AGTGGTTTCGGCACTTACCACCCACCCCTCCGCGAACTCACTCCCGAATTGCGGAATGTAGCTAACACACCAACGACTTACGTCCGATTTTGGCCGAATGGACTCACGCCGGAACCACTTTTCGTCGTTCCTTTTTTTTGGCAAAACTGCGACCTGGATATGAACCATGCCCGGCTTTTCAGCTATTGCTTGGAATCGTGTCGCACGTTCGCGATTAGAATTTACGGATGGAATTCGCGGGCCATTCGAGCAACACGCCGAGCTTTGTCAGTTGGTCTCGATATTCGGCGAGTCGTTTCGCATCCGCGCGGACTTGTTTCGGTTCGAGATCTTTCGCAATGCAATAGGCCGCCAGTGCCCCTGCCGCTTCGCCGATGTTCCACTCGACGGGGTGTAGTCGATAACATCCGTTGGTTAAATGCGTGACACCGAGGTTTTTGCACGCAGGCAAGACGTTTCGCACGCGAACCGGCAACAGCGCGCCGAGTGGGATCTGGAACGGATAGACCTGCGAGCCGCCCTTCTTCTCGCCTTCGCTGGTTTGGTGCAAATCCATGTACAGATAATGCCCGATGCCGACGGAGTCTTTGAACGGCTCGGCGGTGGCTTTGTCTTTGCCGAACTCGCGATCGCGGATCGGCTTGCTGACGTGCTGTTCGAGGATCGTGAAGTCGGCCTTTATCCGGCGCGATTCGCGGATGTATGCTGCCATCGCGAGGCCATCTTTCGTTCCCGTTTGTTCGGGGCACAATCGTAAGCCGGGCCAGCCTTTCTTGCCGTCGGAGCGCGGCGATTCGGTTTGCAACCAGTAAACGAGTGCCATGCTCATCTGGCGGGATCGTTCGCGGTGTTCGGCGGCCTTCTCCGGCGTGCTGCCGTGCAGGCTGCCGAGCGTGTAATCGTTCATGTGCCAATTAATGACCGAGACATCGCCGACGTAACTGCCGGGTACGAACATCTTCGAATCGACGACGCGGCGATACGTCCAGAAGTTCGGTTTGGTCGCTTCCGGGTCGCGGTCGCCCTTTGGGTAAAAGCTAAACGCCGGTTCGTTCCATTGGAACAACGGCTTGTCGGCGTTCGGGAAACTCTTCCAGAAGTCGTAGTCCTTCGGTTCGTCGATGACGTGCTCGTTACCATCGTCGTGTTCCAGAATGAAGCACCACGTGAACGACTGGATGTTGCCTGGCCGCGGCTTGTCGGCGGCGTTCGGCTCGCCCGTCATCGCCTTCGATTCCGAACCGGTAACGTACTCGACTTTCGCCAGAGGTAAGAGATCGCCTTCTTCGGTCGCATCGATGAAGTAGTCGCCACTCAACGTAAAATTGTTACCCGTTCTGCGGTCGAGCAGCGTTACCGATTCGACGCGATCGCCTTTGAGCGTTGCGGATATGGGCACGCACTGACGGTGGATCGTCAGTTGACCGTTCGCCACAAACGGCTTCAGAGTTTCTTCGAGTACCATCACGGCCACGCGCGGCTCGTGGCACAACCGAGATACCCACCCGTTGCCGGGGTTGAGGTTGGTCGTGTCGCGAAAATCGGGCCGCATCGCTCGCTCGGTTCGCTTGCGATAGTGTAGTCGCACGGCTGTGCGGAAATCGCGATACGACTTCGTGCCTCCGCCCGATTCGATCGAATGATTTTCGTCTGGCGGTACGAGTTGCGACGTGAGTTGCCCGCCGATCCAGTCGGTCTCTTCGGTCATGATGACCTTCTTCGCCCCGCCTCGACACGCCGCCAGCGCCGCCGCCACGCCACCAGTGCCGCCGCCGATGATGACGATGTCGGCGTTGTTATTTTGTGCCGCCCGCACGAAACTCGAAACCAAAATCCCAGAAGAAGCCGCTACGAACGCGCGACGAGATAACGTCATGGGAACCTACATCTGTTGTGTGCGTTTTATCGTTCGGCAGGTAAGCCTACCGGTTGACCGTTTTCACCTACGGTAAACAGCGAACGTATCGCCCGTGGCGTGCGCAGGTAAGTGGCATCGTCGGTCGGGTCGTCCCCGGCTAACTTCGGAATGTAACCACGGAGCGAGTTTAGTAAAGGAAATCCGTCCGACGATGTGTAATCGCGCACATTTCCGTTCGCGTTCAAACCTGCGTTGCTCAATACCTGAAATTGCTCGTTCACGACCGAATCCCAAACCGCACCCGTCCAGGGGAAGACGTAACCTTGCTTGTCCCAGACTTTCGCCATTTTCCATTTCGAGTCGTCGTAAGTCGGTGTCCGCCAATCGCCGACTGCGGTGTCAATCGATTTCCAGTTGGCATCGGTCGCGACGATCGGCACGGATTGCAAACCGGCGGTACTCAGCCGAACAGTCAGACCCGCTGCCACCGCGAAGCCGGAGTTGATCGGGTCGAGAGAGTGGCTCGCTTCGACGGCAATCGCGTTGTTGCCGGGCTTCAGCAAGGCACGCACAGGGAATGCGAAGACGCGCCGAGTGAAGTACTTCGGCGTGCTCTCGCCGACGAGCGTGCCGTTCAGCCAGACTTTGAACGCGGTCACACAACCGATATCGAGCGTTACCTCGCCGGACGGAATTTCCTTCAAATCGAATGAACGTCGAAAGCGTCGGGTACAGGCCGGCACGTTCGTTTCCGATAGCGCGTCGCGACCCTCGTCGTGCCAGAGCCACACGGCACCGGCGCGACCGATCGTTCGATCTTCCGCCCCCATGTATTTCGCGATCGAATTCATCTTGAAAAAGAGGTTATTCGCAATCTCGAAGGTCGCGGGGTTTATCGGTAGTGCCTGAAACATCACGCCAACTTGGCAAGTTGCGAAGGCATTATTGCGAATGCGAACGGGGGACTTCGCCGCAAAGTTGGTGTAGACGATCGCTTGGCTCGAACCCGAGAAGCGGTTCGAGGTAATCGCCACATCGTTGAGTTCTCCACCGAGTTCCACCGCCGGTGCGAATGGCCCTTCCCAACGACATTCCTCGACGCGAACGTGCTTCGCCGTACCGAGTAGCAAAATCCCCTGCGCCTCTTTTGCGGTCAGGAATCGCAGTTTGTTCAAGACGAGCGGACTTGCAACGTTCGCTACGCAATCGTTCAATCGAAGTGCGGTGCGGAACCCCTCGATGCTCGAATTTGCGAAGCGGAACCCAGCGACTTGACCCTTCAATTCGACTGCGGTACCGGTTTCTCCGAGGAACGCGATGTGCGAGACGGTCAGCCCCACGACGTTCTCGATGCGTATTGCCGGTTTATCGACAGATGCAGATCGCCAGCGGATCGGCGCGTTTTCCGGCCAGCCTTGGATCGTCACTCTGGGTGGAATGTCGGTTATTTCGAGCGATTCGGTATGTTCCGTGGCCACGATCAGGATTCGGTCACCAGACTTCGCATTAGATAAGGCATCGCGTACCGACTGGTACTGTCCGCCCGGTCCCACGACAAGACTCCCTGCTGGCACGGGCACACTCGGGCGGGTGGGTGTCGGCGTAGCTTGTGTCGCTTCGGGTTTGGTCGCGACATTCTTCGGAGCTGAGAAGGGATTGGCATATAACGCAACTAATACGGCTGCTATTACCGTGAGTGTCATCGCGGCTGCCCCGATTAAGATCCACTTTTTAATGTCGATCCGTTCTGGCAATGCGTCGTCGGGCATTGGCGGCGCAGTCATACGACCACTTTTTTGCGTTTGCGGCCTCGCTCGGGAACTTCCCAACAGGTTGCTGTCCAGCAAGATTCGCGAACTCGGCTTCTTGTTCGAATTCGGCCCCTGACTTCGCGGACCGCCGGTTGCAGGGCCACTGCCGTATATCGACAACGTCGGGAAGTAGTCGTCGCTCGGTGGTTCGGGCGGATCGGGCAGAAACGGGGCCAACGCCTCGACGACATCTTCGGGATGCGTGTATCGGTCTTCGGGCGATTTTCGCATCATCGTCCGCAAGACATCCAAGATCGGTTCGGGCACCCCTTCCGGCGGGTCGGGGTTCTGAAATTGGTGCCCGAGGAGTTTCTGTGCGATCGTCCGATCGTCGAACGGTGCGCGTCCCGTGAGCAGAAAGTAAAACGTCGCACCGAGGCTGTATATGTCCGCACGAATGTCGATCGATTCCGACTGGAGCGCTTGCTCCGGAGCCAGATAGTCCGCCGTGCCGATGATCGTGTTCCCACTCAGATTGCGAGTGAGGTTTTCGTTCGTTCCTTCATGCGCGTAGCGCACGAGACCGAGGTCGAGAATCCGAATCGCGCCGGCACGGTCGAGTAACAGGTTGCTCGGTTTTAAGTCGCGGTGAATCAACCCGCAATCGGAAATGTGCTGCAACCCTCTGGCGGTTTGCGAGATGTAGTTCGCCGCTTGTTCGGGCGGCAATGGCCCCAGTTTTTTGACCAGTTCGTGCAGGTTCACCCCATCGACGTAGTCCATCACGATGTAGTGATACTTGCCCTCGGCCTGATCGAAATCGTGAGCGCGCACCACATTTGGGTGGTTGACCGAAGCCGCCGCCCGCGCTTCCCGAACGAATCGCGAGATCGCGCTCGGGTCGTTCCCTTCGCTCACGTGCAACAATTTCAGCGCGACCCAATGCCGCATCACCACGTGCTCGCACAGAAACACTTGGCTCATTCCACCCGAGCCGAGCGGGCGCAGAACTTTGTACTTCCCGATGAAAAAGTTTTTATACCGACCCTTCAACAAATGATCGGCTTGAAACGATGTGAGCAGGCCATCTTGGAGCATTTTTCGGGCAAGCTTGATCGCCGTCATTCCTTCGAGATTTTCCAAACCGATCAGATAACGATCCAACGCATCCTCTTCTAGCAACTTACTGCTGCGGAGGATAATCAAAAAGTCATGTGACGTCGTCGGTATCGACATGCGCAAATCCCAAATCGATAGTGGCACGGTGCGTGACCGACTTGTCGGTTTTGTAATATTTGCACGGAATGTCGATTTAGGGGAGGTGGTGACAGGGAAAAAATCGCAACGATTTCACAAATCGTAACGAATCTGCCCCAAACTGCGATTATTCGGGCGATTGCATCTTACCTCATGAAGGACTGCTCATTGTGTACGCCCATCCCTTCGCACACCGAACGATCCGTCACCTGATTATGTCGATAGGCCGTTCGCGGCCTCGATTCTTGATCGTTTCAAACTTTTCTGTTAAACTCCCTTCATGACAAAAACACTGCCATTGTTGACTCAACTCCTCCATCCATTGCAAGACTGTCTCACACCCGAAGTCGCCGAGCGAATTTCGGCCTTGCGTGCCGATGCGAGCGTGCAATCGCGACTGGAAACTTTGGCGATGCGCAATGTCGAAGGCACGATTACGCCGGAAGAACGATCCGATTATGAATCGCTCGTATCGGCGGGTAATTTGATTGCGGTCCTGCAAGCACAAGCCCGTGCCACAATCGTTCGGAAGTCACTTCATGGAGGAGGTAATGAAGGCGCGGGTCCGCCTCCGAGCGGATTATCGTTGTGAATATTGCGGGACACGACAAGTGGACGAACCGTTCTTCGCGTATCAAATCGAGCATATCATCGCGAAACAACATGGCGGCTCGAACGACGAAGTCAACCTCGCACTGGCTTGTTCTCATTGGGTGTAACCGCGTTTCCGGCGTGGGTTAGGCTGGGAATCCCTCGTAGCTTCCCACGAGTTGCCGATGCGGATGCACGCGTTCGGCTCCCTCGACTT
>JAYWCL010000054.1:0-6562 GCA_043780595.1 Limnoglobus sp. | reverse complement strand
CGTGCTGGTGACGGCCGCGGACGTCGACGACGCGAAAGCCGCCCAGGAATTGTTCCCCCGCCTGGAGGGGCAACCCGTGGGCAAAGTGACGCGGATGTTCGCCGACAGCAAGTACCACAACTACGCCCTGTACGAGTGGGTCGAGGATAACGCCCGGTGGGAGTTGGAGGTCGTGCGTCGCCCGGACGGGTCGAAGGGTTGGGTGAAGCTGCCGATCCGGTGGATGGTGGAGCGGACGTTCGCCTGGCTGGGCCAGTGTCGTCGGCTGACCAAGGACCGGGAGAAGAGTGTCGTGTCGTCGGAGGCGTTTGTAAAGTTGGCCATGATCCACCTGATGCTCAACCGACTCGAACCGAAAAACGACACGGTCGAGTTCCAATACCGAACCGCGGCATAAACCTACATATGGGACAGTCACTTAGCCGGAAGAATTTACACTTCCGCCCGACGAGGCGCGCTTCAACAATCCGCCGGAATCCGGCTATCGCAAGCCGCCCCCGAAGAAAGAATTCAAAGCCGGACCCGGTGGTGTCGGTAGCGGCTTCGGCAACAACGGCGCACCCGGTGGCGGTCGATAAGAGATGATCGCCACGATCCGCGTTCGTCAATCGACATAGCCGGCCAGTGCGGCATCGAGTTCGCTCAGATGTGGGAAGCGGTCGCTGGCGTTCTTCGATAGCGATCGGTGAATCGCTACGGCCAGAGGTGCGGGAATGTCCGCCCGACGGTTCCGAATCGGTACCGGCGCTTCGTCCAGCACTTTGAGCATCAATTGGATGATATCCTGGGCCGGTTCAAAAATCGTGCAACCCGTCAGCAAGAAATAGAGCGTGGCGGCAACCGAATACTGATCGGCGGCGGGTCGTGCCTCGCGGAACTGGCGGACCTGTTCCGGTGGCATATACATCGGCGTACCGCCCGATTCTCCGAGTTGCGTCAACCCGCTGATTTGAGAAGACTGATAGGTTCGCGCTAAGCCAAAGTCGCTCAAACGGGCTTGGAACTTTCCGCTCGTCGCATTCGTTTCCAAAAGGATATTATGAGGCTTAATATCTCGGTGAACGAACGAACGCGAGTGGGCATAGATGAGAGCAGAAATCGATTCTCGTGCCAGACGGCAGGCGTCGGGAATCGACATCGAGCCACATTGTCGGATGGCTTTCGCGGCATCTGGACCATCGACGAATTCCATCCCGAACCAAAGCAGTCCCGACACTTCGCCCATATCGGTGAAGCGGACGATGTGGGGATGATCGAGTTCCTGCAAAATCGTTGCCTCGCGCAAGAAACGCTGCACCGCAAGCGAAGAAACCGCAGTGGCAGGCAATAGCGTTTTCACGGCCACGCGCCGTGCATTGTCTCGCCGCGTGGCCAAATACACGACGCCCATACCCCCTCGGCCAATTTCTCGAACGACTTGGTATCCCGGAATCGCTGGGAAAATCGACGGTGGCGCGATCGCAACGGGCGGCGAAAGTTGCACCTCGGTATCGTGACTCGCCTCGAACCATTCGACGTCATTCTCGATCGAGACCGCGAACTCGGTCGCACCTGCACGGATCGTGTCTCCGTTCCGCAAGCGTTTTGATTTGTTGCGAACACCGTTCACTTCGATGCCACTTTTGCTGTTGAGATCGATTACCATACACGATGGCGGATTGACCTCGATCATGAAATGTCGTCGCGACAATTGCAAATCGTTTGGGATTTGAAAGTGGACATCCTCACCTCGCCCCACCAAAAACAGATCGTGTTGCTCGAACGTGAAATTCCGATGCAAAGACGGCCCCGCAATCACTTCCAACAAAATTCGCATCGGACGCTCTCCCATTTCGCAAGGTAATTGGCGTGTTGTTCGTTAACATAAGGTCGTGTCGAAATCTCTTCAACGAGGGAATGAGATCATGTCGGTTTTGCCTGGATCGAACGAAAACTCACTACCGATTTGGGCACGCGAGACGCTGCCGCCCGTCGTCGAGTTTGCACACTCGATCACCCCACAACCGGCCGCCTCGTTCGGAGCGGCCGACGAGCCGATCGTCGTCGGTCGTTTCGTCGTCGGGCAAATCCTCGGACGTGGGGCGTTTGGAATCGTGTACCGTGCGTACGATCCCCAACTCGATCGCGATGTCGCGTTGAAGGTATCGATCGCGTCGAACCTGACTATCGAGCAACTCGCACTGTTCCGGTCCGAAGCTCGCGCCGTTGCGAATCTTCGCCATCCGTACATCGTTCCATTATTCGAGGCGGGCGTGATCGACGGGCGATTTTATCTGGCGAGTGCATTTATCCCCGGCGTCACGCTCCGCGAGGCGATCGATTCGCGAGCCGACCACGGAGGCTTTCCGGTCGCCGAGTCGGTGAAAATCGTCGAACGGTTGGCGACGGCGCTCGACTACGCGCACCGTACGGGAACCGTCCACCGCGATGTGAAATCGGCGAACGTCATGCTCGACGCGGCCTCGGAACCGCACCTCCTCGACTTCGGCCTCGCACTCCGGTCCGGGTCGTCGAACACGGTACCTTCGGCGCAAACTCGCATCGGGACACCGGCGTATATGGCCCCCGAAGTCGTTCGCGAAGTTGCGAACCGGAACGAAGCGATTGCCGATCAATACTCGCTCGGGATCGTCCTGTACGAGTTACTGACGGGTCGCACGCCGTTCGAGGGGCCGGTCGAAGTCGTTTTCTTTATGCAATCGCAAGAACAGCCCGTTTCACCGGGCATTCTTAGGCCGTCACTCGCCGCCGATCTCGTTGCAATCTGCCTGAAATGTTTGAAAAAAGAACCTAATGAACGATACCCCGACTGTCGCGCCTTGGCAGACGATCTCGTCCACTTTCAAAACGATCGACCGACGGTAGCGCGCCCGCTCGGTCGGAGCGGACAATTCGCAAAATGGGTGAAGCGGAAACCGTGGCAGGCGGCCGCCGTCGGTACGCTCGGCCTGTTGCTCGCGTCGATCGTCGGCTTCGTCATCGTATTCCAGTACCAGACGCTGCTCGGCGAACGCGCTCGATACTCGGCCGAACGAAGCGCGCGGGCCCGCGCACTCGTCGATGCCGTTCCCACTGCGGATTCGCGGATGCTCGTTGCGATGATTCCGGCAATGGAACCACTCTACGATCTCGCGCATCCATTGATTATGGCACGGCTCGATGCGAGTACGAAGCCGAGCGATCGACTGCGGTACGCGACGCTATTGATCGGCGAGCGGCCCGATGCCATCGCGATCGTTTCGGAACAGCTGGAGACGGCCGATGCGGGGGAAATTGCCTTCGTGGCGAAGCGCATGCGCGATGCGTCGTGGGATGCACCCGCCGACTGGTGGGAATCGGTCCGCCGTTTGACGCAGGAACGCGACCCCGCGCGGATTCGCTATGCCGCCGTGTTGGCGCAACTCGAACCGAAATCGCCGCGCTGGTTCGATGCGGGTCCAGCAATCGCCCGCGCGGTTCTCGCGATCCCGTTCGGCGAGTCGCTCAATTGGCGGGCGGGTTTCGACCCGATTCGCAGTCGCATCGCGCCCGCATTCAGCGACGCCTGTCGCGATGCCGACGACCCCAATCACCGATTGCTCGCAGCGGAATGGCTTCGCGTTCTGGCTCGCGATGAACCCGATGTTCTCGCCGACCTCGCGCGATCCGCCGCGCCCGATGCGTGGCGCATCCTCAATTCGGCGTTTCAAAACGCCAAGCCGAAACTCCGAGAGGCGTGGTCGAAGAAGCCCGCAACGACCGTCGAACAACGTGCGAATCAAGCCGTGAGTGCGTACAGTTTCGGCGAGCCGAACGAGCTATTTGCGATTTTTAGCGATCGACAACTCGCCGATGTCCGGACGGCAGCGATCCATCGATTGGCCCTCTGCGAAGTCGGAATCGTGCCCGCAACGAACGGAAATACCGACTTGCTCTGTGCGACGATACTCGCCGTGGGGAATGCTCCGCCGCCAATCGATGGCTCGCTCGATGCCATCGTCAAAACGCTGCAAGTGGCCTACTTCCACAACCCCGACCCCGGTGTTCACTCGGCCTCCGAATGGGCGTTGAAACGCTGGGGAAAAAGTGAACTCCTCAGCCCTTCGACCGATGCACGAACCCCGTTGTCGAACGATGTGAAGCGGTGGTGGATCGATTCGCGCGGAACGACCATGGCGATCGTCGACCCCTGCCGATTCGCGATGGGTGCTGCCGCGCACGACGCGAGTGCGTACGACAACGAAACCCGTCACCCCGTCGAGTTGACCTATCGCTACGCCCTCGCAACGACGGAGCTGAGTCGCAAGCTGTACCTCGAATTTTTGAAGGAAAACCCCGACTGGAACGACGCGACAGCGTTCGTTTTGCCCAACGATGCGCGGGCGAGCGACCGTTTGCCGATTCATAACGTAGTCTGGTATGAGGCGATCGCATTTTGCCGCTGGTACACGGAAAAGCTCGGGTTGCCGGAAAGCGAACAATGTTATCCCTCGCTCGCCAAAATCCTTGAGGGATCGAAGGACAAAACGTATCCGCCGTTCGCGTTCCCAGCCGATTTCGCAAAGCGCCGCGGTTATCGGCTACCCACCGAGGCCGAATGGGAATGTGCGTGCCGCGGCGGCGGCGATTCGACGATTTACGGATACGGCAACGACATCAAAACTCTCGACGAATATGCCTGGACGGTCCGCAATGCCGGGAACAACTTCATGCCCGTAGCGATGCGGAAACCGAACGATTTCGGATTGTTCGACATGCACGGAAACGTCTGGGAATGGTCGCAAGATGCCTTACAGCCGTTTACCCTGGCGACGGTGACCGACCCACTTATCGGTGGCGGTGCGCAAATATCTCGCGGCGGCGCGTGGGATGCCTCGCCAAAAATGTCGCGATCCTCGCAACGGGGGTGGAACGTCCGCGGAGCCGCTCGCGAATATTCCGTCGGTTTTCGACTTGCTTGTAGCGTTCCGCTCAAATAAACTTTCGTGTATTATTAATCGCGCATGGAGTATTCTGCAATGGCACGGACTGTCCGCCTCGGTGTCGAATCGCTGGACGAACGGGTCATGCCGGCCGCCAGCGTAACAGATGTGTACGCGGCCTCGCTGTTCCAGATGGCATTGCGACGCGACTCTTCCGCCGATGGAATCGCCTATTGGAGCAATCAACTCGCGATCAGCAGTAACCGGTCGGCGACGATCGAGCAATTTCTCAAAACCGACGAAGGATACAGCGTTCAGGTCCACGACTTTTATCGCTCGACGCTCTTCCGGACGCCTGCCCCCGCTGACCGGTCGTACTGGGTCGGGCAACTGCTCGCCGGTAGCACGCTCGATACGGTCCAATCGCAAATTCTCGGTTCCGACGAAGCGTTCGGCAAAGTGGGAAACAACCCGATCCACTTCCTGAGTGTCGTCTATCAGCGGACGCTCGGCCGCAGCCTCGACACTGGCGGACAAGCGTATTGGTCGGGGCTTCTGAATCGTGGCGTGCCCCGCGCGGAAGTCGCACAACAGATTCTCGCATCGCCGGAGGCCACTGCCAGAACTGTACTTTCCCAAACGCAAAATGCGTATCAGTCGATCCTCGGTCGCACGCTCGATGCAGGCGGACAAAATTACTGGACGACTCGTCCAAATGTCGCGATTAACCCTTACCAGATCTTCTCGGGCGTGCTCGCATCCACCGAATTCGTATCCGGAATCCTCGCGTACATCCAGAATGCTCCCACCGGAATCAACCGCGACGACCCCACCGCACTCGCTGCCGGGTTTATCGCGGAACGCGGGCGCGGAACGACGAACCCGCTCGACCTCCGCGACTTTGCCTCACTCGGCACCAGTAACGATCCCGTCGTCGTGAGTTACAACCAGAACGTTGCGATGGCGAGCATCCGCGGCGTCTATCGCGGGAGTTACGTCGCCAATGTCCGCGTCAATAACACCGACGCACAACCGATGCAGACGCGGGTGCAGATCTCGATTACGAGCGTCACAGCCGATCCCGGTAGCGTGGGAAATCCCGCCACGGCTTCATCGACGAACCCGTTCGTCTACACTATCCAGGGCATGGTGAGCGTCCAAGTAACCTCGTTATCGAATACGATCCAGTTCCCGATGGATGATTCGCTCGTCGTTCGTTCGGTGAGTCTGTCGCAGTACCCCACCACTACCGACGTACCACCGCGCGGAGGGTTGGGCGTTGCCACACGGGCGAACCGGCCCGGTGGGGGAATCCAGACGTCTTTTGATTTTGTGACGGGCGTCGTCACAACGACCTTTTTCAGTTACGCACTCGACAGCCAATACGAAAGCAATACAGCGCTCACCACGATTCGCTTCCAACGCTGACGCGATAATAGACAGTCCGTTCGAGGAGGCCGCCGAGATCAGAACTTAACTTTGTCTAAACTTCTTCATTGTCGGATCGGCGTTGGTGCGCGCCGACGAGACTTTTCAGAAGCAAGTATGGGCGTATCCGCAATGGCTAGTGCGTCGTCACGGCTAAGAATTGGGGTTGGTGAGTCTTGGGAATTGCGGGGATACTTCCGACACAAGGAGGATTCCCATGAACAAGAAATACG
>JAYWCL010000053.1:0-42908 GCA_043780595.1 Limnoglobus sp. | reverse complement strand
GCCACACTCCCGCAAGTGAAACGCATCACTCCCGCCGATACGCAGGTCGATACGAGAACGATCGTCGCATAATCGACGCATGGGAGAGATTACACCCTGTCGGTCTTGTGATTCGGCTCTTTCAACAAGTCGATTACGTTTGCGGTCTTCACTCCATTCACTTCGACAATGACTCGCTTTCCTCGTTGATAGATAATGTCCAAAGTCATCCATTTCTTCTCTTCGATCTTCACCGGATTCGCAAGCGGCAATATGGTACTCTCCCCTTTTTCCATGAATGTCAGCCTTCCGAATTCATCATTAACAGCATTTTGTGGCGAACCAAGTGAGACGCGATAGCGGGCAGCGCCCTGTCGAGGACCATTTAGTGGTGAAAATAAATTAATACGACTTCCCCAGCCTTCGGATTTCATGGTCACGAGCCGGAGGTGAAAGTTCTGAAAATCCGACCTTGTGGTTTTGAGCATACTGCTTCCACCCACTCCGTCAGGGAAAGTTCCGACTAATACCTTGTTCACCACTTTCCAGATTGCTGCTTCACTGCCTACTTGCTCCCATCCAGCAAGGTCTTTGCCATTGAACAGCGGCACGAAATCTGGTGGTGCCGGTGGTGGGCCAGGCTTGGGAACCACAGCGACTGGGCTTGGCTTTGCATCCACAGGGACTGGTTTCGGCTTCGCATCAGCAATCACTGGAGGCGGCTTCGAATCAACGAGAGCTGCTTTTCGATTCGTATCTACGTCTCCCGCTTTCAGCTTCCCATCCACCACCGTGCGGCCATCTTGCACGATGTTGACGGATTCACCCACGATCGTGACGCCGTTTCGCTTCACTTCCAACTTTCGAGTGCCAGGCTTCACGCGGATCTCGGCAGATTGCTTTCCCGCGGCCCAGTTCAGGTTAACAACATCTCCATCGACCAGCACCTCCGCTCCATCCGTCAAATTGGTCAGCTCGATAGTACCATCACGTGTTTTGACCAGCAATGTTGAAGCACCCAGGGCGAGGAGTCCAAGTACAAGCACGGCCAACCCCACAGCGATCACACCGCGCATACGGCCTTTGACGGCCTGATGTTTCACCGCGGGTTTCCAATCAATCGTCGTGCCGGATTGTGTGAACGGCAGGAGCGCGCGGGCCACGTCAGCAGGCGTTTGGTAACGCTGACCGGGATCTTTGGCGAGCATCTTCGCCGCGACCTTCGTTAGATCAGCCGGAATATCGGCTCGCAGGTCATTCAACGGAGGCGGCTGTTCTTGCGCGTGGGCGGTGAGATACCCGGTGAAGCTGTCTTTCTGAAATGGAGGCTTCTTCGTGAGTAAAAAGTAAAGAGTACAACCGAGGGCATAGATGTCGGCCCGGATATCGACGTTCTTGCTGTCTTGCCATTGCTCGGGTGACATGTACGCAGGGGTTCCCATGGCAGTGCCATTGGGTGTCAGGCCGTTGTCTAGCACTCTGGTTTGGAAGTCCTCGACGCGCGCCTTCGCCAGGCCGAAATCGACGATTTTCAGCACGGGCTTGTTACCCAGCTGAGTCATCATGATATTGTTCGGTTTGATGTCGCGATGGACCACCTGCTTCTCGTGAGCATGCTGCAACCCTTCGGCCACCTGAACGATGAAACGACACGCATCAACTACTGTCAGCAATTCCTGTCGTTTCACGAACTGTTCCAGGTTCTCACCCGCATACTCCATACTGAGGACCAGGAGATCGCCGACCACATAGGTGGCGTACGGCGTCACGATGTTCGGGTGATTCAGTCGTCCAATTACCTCGATCTCTTGCTTGAAGCGGGACATTGCCTGGGCGTCATATCGGTGTGATGGAAGCACGACTTTGAGCACTTCATCGCGCTGGAAATTTGTGTTCTGTGCCAGGTATACAGCCCCCATCCCGCCGTCCATCAATTCGCGGATGTTTGTGTATCCTGGTATTGTGCCCAAAGCGGACAACACGTCGATCCAGCTGGACTTGACTTCGGCCGTGTTGCTTTTCTTTCCGACCCGGTCCGTTTCGGACTGTTGGATAGTGCCCGTACCCACGACGCCGTAGTCTGGTGGCTTCGTCCCCAGTTCTCCGATGATCTCAGCCATTCGCCCTCGACAGGAATCACATCTGCCCAAGTGAGGATGAACGGTTTCGATCTCAATAGCCGGTAAGTCAAGACCGCAGTAGAGTCGAATCTGCTCATCGGAAAGGTGTTCAATCACAGCCATAGAACTTCTCCCAAGGGTATACCCGTTATACGGATTGCATTGTCCGGAGACACACGACCTGCCCAGTGTGGTTCATTGATGCAGATCATCGATCGCAATTTTCGAGTCGATAATTCAGCTCGTCACGAGTTCTGTGGAAAGTGTGGCCTTCCGCGAGCCTCGCAACCTTCAAAAAAAGCCTCGATAAACAAAGGTTTCGCCGAAGTAATTTGTGCGGGATTTTCAAATACCTGCGATGGTTCGCCAACAAGCTCGCGACGCTGTCCGTTACGCGACCATCGGTCCCTACTGGGTCGCGAAGTTGTTCCAGTTGATCGAACAGGAACACCACTTTGCAATCCGTACGTTGGGCTTTCCGAATTGCACCACCACCCTCGTTGCGTTTCGGCCAAAAATCGGTTTGACATTTCCCGGTCGTATTGGCATAAGTCGCGACTCTCGCAAAAATATCCTTCACCCGACGGAGAGCGTTCGATGTTACGCACGCGGTTATTTGCGGTTTTGGGGGTGGTGTCGCTGTCGGTTTCGGCTTCGGCGCAAGGGCCGTTGGCGGGCGGCACGCCGGTGGGGCGCGCGTCGCTTCAGTCGGTGGGCAGCGGCTTCGCACCGGCGGCCCCGCGGGCGGGCACGCCGATTAGTTACCTCGGCCCCGATGGCAAACCGGTATCGACGACACGACCGCCCGGCGAAGTGATCAGCATGAAGAACCTCGTTGCGCCGCTATCGACGCCGCTTCCTCCGGGCTTGGACAATCCGCAGAAAAACTTGATGGAATTGATCGTCGATCGGATGAAGACCGCCGTCGGGTTGAACAAGCCGCCATCCGCGGCCTTGCAAACGAACTACACGCCGGGCATCAGCCGACGGAACCGCGAGCGGCGCGAAGAGAGCCGCCGCCGGGATTAGCGGTTCGCCTGCGCTTCGAGCCGCGCATTGCGAACGTCGCGTAGCGTAATGCGCGGCGACGCGGTGCCGCTTTTCGTCGTGTAGAACAGGAACGTCGCGTCTTCGTCGACTGCGTCCATGAACCAATGCGTCATCCCGATCGGCTCGCCTTTCATATTCCGACCCGTTACCAGCATCCACGTCGCATCGCGATCCGGCAGATCGTAAAGCGTGAGCGTATTCGTCTCGTGATTGAAATCGATCATCGCGGGATCGGGCCGTGGCACCGTCGATTTGGGGTCTTGCGGCAAGCCCGGTAGCGACGCGTTCGGGTCGCGCTTCGTCGACAGGGCCACCGGTTCGCGCGGTCGCGAATCGCACGCGATCCCCATCGAGAGCAGCGCACCGCCGACGCTGTACAAGCAACACATCCGTGTTATCGTCATCTGACGCCCTCCTAGATCGGAAGCGAGTTCGACCAGCCGGTCGAGTGTCTATAAGGATGGTAACACAGGCTGGCAAAGGGTGTCGCGAAAAATCGGATTGGCGTCCGCGAAGAGCGGTGACAGACTTGCCCCTCTCTTTTCGGAGAGGGGAGAGGGGGAACCGGAACGATAGCGATCTACTACTTGCGAGCCGCCGGACCCGGCAGCGGGCAGGTCTTTCAGTCGGTCTTCGGTTGCTCGAAGCCGACGGTTTGGATCGGGTTCGGTTTGGCGGGCGCGTCGAATGCCGCAAGCCACTCTTTGGCGGGTGCGAAGTTCGGGTCGGCTTTTGCGGCGAGTTGCAGTTGCTGGCGGGCCGCGTCGGGCTTCTCCGAATCGGCGAGCAGTTTTGCCATCGTGTAGCGGGCTTCGGCCTCGGGCATCACGCTCAACATCGCGTCGAATCCGCCTTCAAAATTCCCCGCCTGCGCCATACACACGCCCAGCGTACGCTTGTAACGGCGGTTCTCCGGGTCGCCGCCGATCGCGTGCTGACAGGCCGCTGTCGCACCGTTCCAGTCTTCGAAGCGAGCGAGCGCCAAGGCGAATTCGTATGCGGCCTTGTGGTCTTGCGGGTAGTTCTGCATCAGTTCGCGGTAACTGCCGACGGCGCGTTCGCGATCCCCGACCCGCGTGTAAAGCCGGGCCAACCCGCGCAACGCCTGCGCGTTCTTCGGGTCTGCCTTCAATGCCGCTTGGTATTTCTGACGGGCTTCATCGAGGATGCGATCGCGGTCGGCACTCGTCGATTCCTCGACGAACGCACTATCGACGGCCCCATCGGCGAGTTCGGAAGCGATGTGCGCGATCGACTCGGGCTTCAACGGAGTCTTGCGGGCTGCGTTGACGATGGCCGCGTCGACCGGCTTTTGCAGGTGCGGGCCGGGCGGTTTCGGCTGGAACATCCGCGACAAACTCGAACCGCCTGCGGGCTGTCCCACCGGCTGTCCGCTCGTTTGCGGCGTGCTTCGGCAACCCACCGTGGCCGCCAAAACGCCCGCGACAATCCACAGGTTACGACGACGGCCATCCATGGCATTGCCTTTCGGTTAGCTCAAATCGATTGCGCGTGAAATGCACGTGCTAACGCCTGTATCGGCAAATCGCACGCGCCATTTCCAACAAATCGCAACAATCGCTGACGCGAGGCGAGGTGAGTTAATTACCCCGATTGTCGAACACGTAATACACCGGCTCGCTGTGTGCGCTTTTGCTTCGCGTTTCTGCGGAGACGCGCTTGCCGTAGGCCGCTTGGCGCGAACTGCGCGTTTTGCGGATTGTGCCGACTCGCGTGAAACCGGCGCGCTCGAAGAACGGGTTGATCTGGCCCATTGCCGAAAGTGTCTCGATCCACGGCACGGGGCACGCCTCGCAGGCGCGATGGACGAAGGCGGCCGCGATCCCCGCACCGCGATACGTCGGGTGCAATACGACGCGCTGCAACAACCATAATTGCTCGTTGAGCGCACCGAGTGCCACCGACGATCGCGGGTTCTTCAACCCGAAGAATTGCGAGCGCAACGTCAACGAAGCCGCCGGTGCCGAAAAGATACAGATGCCGATGGGGACGTTGAGGTGCCATAGCAGTGTCACTTTCCGAACGAAGGCGAGATGGTGGCTGCGGTAATGCCACCGCGCGAAGTGCGGCCAGTCGGCACGGGTGCCGTCCGAGAGCCAAAGCTCGTCGTGGAAGGCGATCCGTTTTTTTTTAGAATGTATCGTTCAACATCGATCGCGCCGTCGCCGTGACAACGTACGATTACGTCGGGGTTGAGGTCGACGACGAGGTCTTCGTGCGTGGTGGCGACCAGCGCGCCGATGCCACTGCGGTTGACGAGCTTTCGCAAATTGAACGCGAGCACTTTGGCTAAATTGCGGTCGAGAATCGCCGCGAATTCATCGAGCAAAATCGGCTGCGATTGCGATGAGAAGGCGTATGCCATGCGGAACCGGTAGCGTTGCCCATCGCTCAATTCGGACGGCGTGCGAAGCAGTAATCGCGCCTCGGACAGCCCGCACCCCGCGAGAATCGCCAACCGCTCGGGTACCGTCCCCGGCAGCGCTTCGACGAGTGGCCGATCCGGGAAAGCCAGCGTTGCCGCATCGACCGCCGCCAGTTGCAAACCCGCCGCACGCAACAGCGACGACTTACCCGACCCCGACGGCCCCACGAACAGAACGAGGTCCGTCGGGCGAATATCGAGAGTCACATTCTCCGCAACGACGTGCGGCAACTCGGTGTCATCGAGGCCGAACAGGTCCGCCACCTGCCCCGAAATCAGGCTCCGGCAGACGGGACGAAACGGATAGCGAATCGTAATCGGCGATAACATGATGATTCTCCAATGTGAAGTAAAACAAAACATTTTAGACAGGATTAACACGATTTATAGGATTAATAGAAGCAGAGTACTTGTATCTTCAACTCTTCAATCTACAATCTCAAATCTTCAATGCTTAAATCCACACGCGCGGCTCGTGGTGGTTGGCCAGCATGTACGCGGTGCCGGTGGCGACGGCGTCTAATAGATCGTCGCGTTCGCCGAACGGGAAGGTCGTCATTTCGTCGAACAGTTCGCGTTGCGTGCCGTCGCCTTTTAGCCGGAAGTTGCCGTTCTCGACGGCGACCGCGAAGACGTTCACCCGTGCCGCTTTCTCGCGGGTTTGCACGACGCCTTTCACTTTCGCGCCGAACGAGGCATGGCGAACGAGCAAGTCTTTCAACGCCGCAAACGCAGCATTCGACTCGAACAGAATGACATCGGGTTGCCACTGCCGGTCGAACTCCGCGATCATCGTCACCAACTCTGGGGCAGCCACTCGCCGCGCACTGGCCGCGAGGCAATCGATCTGCGTGCCGCATTGCCCGAGGACCGCGAACGCGCTCGCGTCGGCTGTGGCTTTCGCCGTGACCGCCGGGTCGATCGACAGCACGATGCGGTCGTATGTCACTGGTATGTTGGTTGAGAACTTGACCCACTCGGGGCGGATCGCGACTTCGTCTTCGGAGATCGGCGTGAGGCGGTAACCGCGTGCGAACGACGCCGAGCCAATCTCGCGCTTCCGCATCGCCAGCGCCTCCCGCGACCACTTCTCCGGCCAGACCGGTTCGAGGTCTAGCCCGACCGGGCGACGGAAGTGTGCGAATGCCGAATTTTGCTTCAAAACGTGGTTCAAATCGTTGCCGTGCCACGGCGTGAACAAGTTCCAGAACCGCCCGTCGGGTTCCAACAGGTTCAGTAAATTATCGTGAAAGTACGCCTTCACCCGTTCGCGTTCGGCGCGGCTGTGGATCGCGCGCACATCGACGATGTCGTCGCAGACGAGCAAATCCGCGCGAGCGCCGGTCGACCCCGAACCGACGCCGAACGCGGCCACACTCGGGCCGATCGTCGATGCCGGTCGCACGATGGTGAATGCCTCCGCCGACCACGGTTCGGCCGGTTTCAATTGCGAGAACACTCTGCGAACTCGCTCGTTCGACTCGATCGCTTCGCGTAGGAATCGCGTCCGTTCGGTGGCCAGCGCATCGGTCGCGCAGACGAGTTTCACGCGCAGCCCCGGATTCTTGCCCAGTTCCCAAACGATCCGCGCGCACACCTGCGTACTCTTGCCGTGATCGCGCGGCAACTCGATCAGCGCCTTCGGATGTTGCGTTAAAAACTCTTGTAATTCCGTGTGAACCTGCGCCTGTTGCATGACTTGCCCCGTCGGCGTGCGGAAGCACATCGTCAGGAATGCGTTCGGATCCCGCCACGCGACCGATGCGTGTCGCTCGATCGCGTCCAGCTTGTCTCGCTTCATCTTCCCACTCCTTCGCAAGCGCTGCCGTCGGTCGGCAATTCACCCGAAAGACACTCCCTCGCAAATGGAAGTTGTCAAATGTTCAGTAAGCGATTTCTGGCCCAACCGAGATGAGAAGTGGTAATCGTTCACAGTGCCGTTTGCATTTCCAACGAATTGAGAATTGAGAGCAGCCAACACAAAATATTGAGCTGGTATATCAAGTGCATTTTAACGAGTTGAAAACCGCGACACCACATTTCGCAAGCGATCATCGAGCCTGCTGAGAACTTCAGACTCAATCTCTGCGGGCACCCCATAATACGCACCGGCTACGGCACCGGCGATACATGCCAAAGTATCTGCATCCCCGCCCAAAGAGATTGCATTACGAACGGTGTCTTCGTAACTATCGGCTTCGAGAAATGCACGCAGCGCCCAAGGTACCGTGCCTTCGCAAGACACGTCGAATAGGAACTTACGGCGAACGCTCTTGAGTGAACGATCCAGTTGATAGCCGAATTTCGCCTCGATGGTATTCGCGATCTCTTGCTTGTCGGGCCGCTGACGCGCAAGGAATACTGCTGCGGCCGTGGCCTGTGCGCCCCGGATGCCTTCAGGATGGTTGTGCGTCACACGGGCTGACCGTTCGGCCTCGGCCAGTACGTCTTCCATGCGGTCGAATGCCATTCCGATGGGGCTGACGCGCATCGCGGAGCCGTTGCCCCAACTGTTGTAAGGCTCGGTATTGCGGAGATCGCACCACAATTTGAACTGCTGGCCGTAACCCGCGTCGGGATAAGCCCGGTAATACTTTTGAAACGTCTTCGTGTAATCGCCGCCTACAAGTAAAACCTCGGCGACGGCAATCGTCAGCACCGTATCGTCGGTGAAACACGATTCCGGCGTAAACAGTGGGAACCGCTTCGTCTTCGTCGCGGTCGCTTCGTGAACCGAGCCGATCACATCACCAGCGATAGCTCCGATCATGATAGTGCTTTCAGTTTAAGCCGTTTGATTCGGAAGCGAAAATGTATGTTCGACCGTTTGCCCTGCGAAGTCAACTGTTTTCGCCCCCCTCAAATTCAACTCGCGGTTGACCCCGTTTACTGGGTCGGGTATCAGTCACGCATACTCCGCGTGTCCTGGTGCCGAATATGCCCCTGTCCGTTCGCGATCTCGTGATTCGTTATGGTGCGACGATCGCCGTCGATGGCGTGTCGCTCGACGTGTACCGCGGCGAAATTGTCGGGCTGCTCGGACCGAACGGCTCCGGGAAAAGCTCGACACTTGCGGCGGCGGCGGGGAACCTCGATGCCGACTCGGGTACGGTGACGATCGATGGCGTTTCGCGATCGCAAGACCCGTATCGCTTTGCCGCGAAGCTGGGGTTCGTGCCGCAAGACGCGGCGCTTTACGATGAACTCAGTGCGTCGCGGAACCTCGAATTTTTCGGCCAACTCTACGGCCTTTCCGGGATCGCACTCGATTCGCGGGTGGCATACGCACTCGATCGCGCCCGCTTGCTCGAACGTGCGAGCGACCGCGTTGGCACGTTTTCCGGTGGCATGAAACAACGCCTGAACATGGCCGTCGCACTGCTACACGATCCGCCGCTACTGTTGCTCGACGAACCGACGGCATCGCTCGACCCCGCCAGCCGCGATGCGCTGTTCGCAGACTTACACCGCCTGCGCGACGATGGCCACGCCATCTTGCTGACGACGCACCACCACGACGAAGCCGAGTACGGTTGCGACCGCGTCGTGCTTTTGAACAAGGGGAAACTCGTTGCTTCGGGGACGATCCAGGAACTGACGCGGACGCCGCGCGATGGCCGTGCCGTGCTGTACGGCCACTTGGGCGAACTGCTGCCGAAGTACGTCGAGCGCGGACTGCGCCAGCGGCTCGGGCCGGATGTCGAACTGGAAATCGTCGGCCATCGCGTGCGGTTGTCCGCGAGTGGCAGCGAACAATTGGGCCGCGCGCTCGGGCTGGTTCTCGCCGAGGGAATGCAACTCGATACGTTCCGCACGCCACCCGGTCGGCTCGAAGCCGTCGCACGCTCGTAACTCCGGAAGCACCGAATGCGCTACCCGAAATTATCGCGAATTGCCGTGCTCGCCGCGAAGGACTGGTCGCTGTTCTGGTCGGATCGTCGCGCCGCGATCTTGTGCTTTCTCGTGCCCGTTCTGCTCGCGTCGGCCTTCGGCCTCATCTTCGACCGCCCGCAATCTTCTGGCACCGCCGTCAAGTTACCGCTCCTCCTCGTCGTCGAATCGGACTCGCCGTTTGTGGCCCAACTCGCGCACGCGGTGTTGGCGTGCGACCGCGTCGAGGCACGAATCGTTTCGCGCGCCGAAGCGCTGGCACTCGTTGCCGAACGCAGTCCGGGCGTCGCCATCGTGTTGCCGAAATCGTTCGAGACACTTGCCACCTGGACGCCGGGCCGTGCGGATCGCCCGCGAATGGAACTGTTGCACAACCCGCTCTGCACGATGGAAGCGCAGTGGGCGGAGGGCGTCGTTACCGAGGTCGTGTTGCGGTGCATCGCGAAGTCGCACCTTGGGCCATTGGCGACGGATACTGACACCGCGTTGACACTGCCGTTTCAAAGTGAATCGACCGCAATTACGGGCGATGCGCGAACTGCGTTCAATTCGTACTCGCATAGCTTTTGCGGAATGACGCTGCAATATCTGCTGTTCTGGGGGATGGAAAGCGGGCTGCTGCTGTTGCGCGAACGCAACCGGAGCGTCTGGCTGCGAATGCGTGCCGCCCCCGTGTCGCTCACCGAAATCCTGCTCGCGAAAGCGTTCGCCACCGCAACGATCGCACTCCTGATGATCGGCTTCACGTTCCTTATGGGGAACTTGCTCTTCGGCGTCACGGTAAATGGCTCGACGTTCGGCTTCGTGTTCCTCGCAATGGCAATCAGTGCGCTCGCGGCCGTCACGGGGTTGATGGTCGCCGCGGTCGGCGGAACCGAAGCCCGCGCCCGCAGCGTTTGCATCCTCGTGATTTTGGGCGTGTCGATGATCGGCGGGCTGTGGCTGCCGTCGTACTTGCTGCCCGCGTGGGTGCGGGATCTTTCGCTGGCGATGCCGACGACCTGGGCGATGCGCGGCCTCGAAGGCGTGGCGTGGCAAGGTCGCGGACTGATCGCCTCGTTGCCAAGCCTCGCCGGGGTGGTGGGGTTTACAGCTTGTTTTCTAGCCGTGGCCGTCGCCCGGCTCGTCACGAATGAATCGCGCCGACGGCGGGGGTTCTCATGAAAATTGCTGTTACTCTGTTCGCGGTGGTTCTCGTTGCGTCGGCAACATTTGGCCAAGAGCCTGCGCCGAAACCGGTGAACTTTACGTTCGAGGATCAGTTCGACGGCAAGCCCGAACTGTCGTCGTTGCGCGGTCGCGTCGTCGTGCTGGTGTACGGCGACCGCAAGGGAATGGAGGCGTGTCGCCAACTCGGCGAGCAACTCCACACGCAATTTCACCCGACCGCCAAGGGACTAAAACCGGCCGAGGCACAAAAGCAACCGATCGTCGCGCTACCCGGTTTGAAGCCGGGGCAGATGTCTCCAGAGTTGATCGTGGTGCCCGTGGCGTGTTGCGGCAAAGTGCCGGGCTTGGTGCGAACCGTCATTCGCGGCCAAGTGAAAGCGAACGCCCCGGACGTTCCCGTGTGGCTCGACTTCGAGGAAACGATGACGCAACATTTCGGCCTCACAAAAGGCGAACCGAACCTTGCGGTGTTCGACGCCAACGGCGTCTACCGCCACGCCCTCAACGGCACCCCCGACGCAAAGAAACACCGAGACCTCTTGCAGTTGCTGCAAAACCTCCGCGCCGAAGCGGTGAAGTAAAGCGGCTTTAGGAACGGACCTTTCAGGCCCGAAAACCACGGCCTGCTAAGGTTCTGATGGCGAGAATTCAACCATCGAATCGATTCGTCCGTACCTTTGCCAAAAACTGGAGAACCCGAACCGAGATGACCTAAAAACACTGTCAACCGTAACTTCACGTCACCTGGCGGTCACCCCACTCGTCGCGGTCGGCGCGGACCTGGGCCAAGATGTCTTCGGCGCTCCGCAAGACAGAAACGGCCCCGAAGGCGTCGGCGACTGACCTGCCTGCCCGGACCAAATTTCATGCGTACAACAACCGACCGCGTGGCGTTGGGATTGAGCGACCGAGTGCCTGCGCCGTCTCGAGCCACTCCTGGATCACGACTTCGATATTGGCCACCGCTTCCTGGTAGGTGAGCCCGTCCGCCGCGCAGCCCGGCAGTTCCGGAACCTCGGCAATGAACGCCTCATCTTCCCGACTCCAGTACAGGATGATTTCGTATTTGATGTCACTCGCCATCGGTTCGCACCCACTTCCACGCATACTTTCCCGTCGCGATTCGCATCTCGCAATAATAATCGCAAAGCATTTCGGGCGCGTGACTTACGCGATTGGACTGAGACAGGCTGCATTAAGTTCCTGGGGCTGGGGTGGCGTGCCTTTGAAGTCCCGGACCCGCATGATACCCGCGACCCTGCACGACCACCACCGAATGGGACGCGGACACGGCGTCGATGGAGTTGAGCATGAACCGTCCGGCCCCCGGCGAGCACGGCAGGAACGCGGCGAACAGGTCGTCCCACAGGAACACCCGCGCCGCCTCGAAGAACGCCGCCGGGTGGTCGGGCAACTCGTCGAGCGGCGGGTAGCCAGCGTCCTTGAGCGGGAACTCCTGGTCGGGCACGAGCAGGTCGTCGGCCCGCAACTCGGCCACGCACTGCCGGTACGCCGGGCCGATCCGCCCAACGAACTCGGCCCGCGGCAACTCCAGCTCGTAGCTACCGAGAGGCTCAGGCCAGCGGAACTGGTTGTAGTTCATCGCCGGCCACCACAGCCCTTCGGGTGCGACAACTTCGCCGTCCACCCGTGCGATCATCCGCAGTGCGCCTCCGCCGCCGAACAAGTTAGTAGACAGAACCGACTCTGTCAACTTTGACTGGTCATTCTGTTTATTCTAAAATAGACTCAGTCTATTTTTGAAAAATCGACCGTCACTGAGAATCGATTTCCCGATGTCTGTTGTTATCGTGTCCATTCCTTGAACGGAAGTCAAATCGAATGTCGGAAAATCATGCTTCGGTTCCGACACCGAAGTGATTTCCGTCCGCGTTTAGCCGCGCCGCGTAGTCTTCGGAGCGAAGCGCGGGCTCGATGTATCGGGCCACAACGCGATTGTCACGAGAGTTCACGCCCACGCGCTTCGCTGCGCAAAGCCTGCGCGGCGCGGCGAAACGAATCCCGATTCGGCTTTGATCGACCAGGCGGATCACGACGTTCGCATCGAGGTAAATCAGCGGTCACCCCACTCATCGCGGTCGGCTCGGAATTGGGCCAAGATGTCTTCGCCACTCCGCAGGACAGTGGCAGTCCCGAAGGCGTCAGCGACCGACCCGACCGGCCGAGGAGCAGCGGGGGTGATGATCAGTTCCGCCACGCCTTCCGCGTCCGGCAACCGACAGTCCGGAATGAACGTCCGGTCTGCGTATCGTCCACGTACGATCAGCGTCTGGCTCATCGCATCTCCTTTCAAGTCGATAATGGAATGATATCGCAACTGGCCAAACACAGGAAGCCCTACGCGGCCTCGATTCCCGCCATAACGACCGCGATCTGAGGGATCTCACTCGGTCGCGTCTCGCTCTCGCTCGGCTCGCCGCGAACGGACGCAACCTGGGCCGCCGCAATCCGGAAGTCCGTCGTCGCCATCCTGTGCGCCCTCTGCCGCTGAAAGGAATTCATGCAAACTGTTCGCGGTCCCGCTCGTCGTCCTCGGTCTGGCGTGCCTCTTCTTCCGCTTGTAGTTCCGTTGCCGCCCGCCCGTGGAAGCCGCGTAAGCGCTGGTCCGCGTCGATCTCTTGGATCACGTCCGCCATGCCGCGCCGCAGCCCAACCGGCGGGGCGACACGGATCGTCACTCGCACGGGGCCAGACGGTAGTCGCGATTGGTGGGTCAGTCGCAGTTGACCAATCGAGTCCAGCGTGGCCTCAATCGTTTCTTCGATGACATTCATGGCGAGTGCTCCTTCGATACATTGTAGCCGAGACGGTGGATGTCGGGAACGTTCTCCGCAAGAACGCCAGCGTATTCGAGCGACTGCGGAATGTCCTCCCTTTCTAGGTCGGGATAGCCTTGCAGCACTTCGTCCCAACTGGCACCGTGGGCGATCTGTCCAACGACGACCGACACGGGAATTCGCATACCGCGAACGCAGGCTCGGCCACCCATGATTTTAGTTAGTTAGCCCGACGCGCAAGCGAGGGGAACCCGCGAGGAGGCACGACATCGCAGAAACGACAGTAATCCCTCGCTAGCGCGTCGGGCTAACAAGAATGGATTGTTAGACCGGTAACGTGTCATTTCCGACCGCGTGAAGTATGAAAGACCGCAACTGTCGCGAGGTTCGCCGAGAATCGCGTCGAAGGTACGCACACACTTTCCCGCACACGTTTTAATCGCGAAAATGCCCCACTTGTGCGAATCCAATGAGATTCGCATCTCGCAATATTGATCGCATCGTAATTTTTCAGCACGCGAGCCGCGTGCTCTACTTTCAGACAGCAAAAGAATTTCGGGCGCAAGACTTACGCGATGGGACTCGGCAGGTGGCACTAATTTCCTGGGGCGGCGTCTGTGCTCCCTGCCCAACCAGGCTCACTCCACTCGCCGACGTGCCAGCGCACGTCTGAGAACGCCGGGTCGCCCGTCAGGACGGCGTGCAGCCGCGCGCTGAACAGCCGGCGGCCGGCCTCATCCGAGCGGCCGAGCAGGCGGCCGAGCCAGCCCACGCTGCTGTTGATCTGGAGCAGCCACTCGGCCGGGCCGTCGCCGACGTACCCGAGCAGCGCCCACGGCATCCGCTGGTCCGACTCCGACTCGATCCACCACGCGAAGTCCTCGTAGTTGTCGATGACCCGCGTGGCCAGCCCGCCGGCCGTCATCCGGGCGGCAATCCACTCGGCAAGTTCCTCGCCGGGCGGGTGCTTGTCGAGGTCGATGGGCAGTGTGCAACGGAAGGTCACGTTGCCGCGCATCCGAGCCTCCGTCGCCGAACGCAAAAGAATCTAACGCAAAAGAAGCTATGCGTTGCGATCCGCACGAAGACCTTATTTGCGGGCTGCGGCGTTCTTCGCGGATCGCTACGCATAGATTCCAGTTGTGCGAAACCGCTCGTTTGCGAAGCCGCAACGACTCTGGAGTTTCAATCGACCTCGGCTACACTTCCGCTCATTCTAACCACACTCCCACGACGGCCGCAACCGTTTTCCTGCCAGTTTTTGACATCCCGATCACAACGCGATTTTCAGGTGAGTTCACGCCCCCGCGCTTCGCTGCGCAAAGCCTGCGCGGCGCGGCTAAACGAATCCCGAATCGGCCTCACCCACGCGAATGTCAGAAGTCAAAAAATCCAAGGCGATTTGACGTAACCCGGTTCTCGTGTCGTGCACGAAGTGACGCAAAACGGTCGCGTTTGGTCGCAAAAGTGTCGCGTTTGGACGCGAAACGGTCGCATCCGGTCGATTTTTGGTCGCATTCGGTCGATTTTCGACCAGTCGTTTCGGCTGATGGGAAGTCGAGAGCTTCGACGCAAACCGCGATATGAGTCGATGATGCGGCAAAATCGCCAGTACGGTATCGGCGATTTTCGATCTCAAAGTGGCGTTTTGAGTCCCGAAAATGGTAAAAACAGACGAAAAACCTATCCGCAATTCTGACTTACGTCGATTCTGAGAGGTCGTATCGGCATCAACCCCAAGTTGCACTCTCCCCGACGGCACCGTTCATGTACACTATCCCCACGCTACGATGGCTATACCGACGCGAGGAGTAAGCGGAATGCACATTCGAGAGATTTTTCACGATCACCGAACGACGTTTAGCTTCGAGTTCTTCCCGCCGAAGACCGACGAAGCCTCGGAAGAACTCTTCCGCAATATCGCGTCGCTCCAGGAACTGCATCCGTCGTTCGTGTCGGTGACGTACGGTGCCGGTGGCACGACCCGCGATCGCACGCACGATCTCGTCGTGCGGATCGAACGCGAGACGAACTTGACTGCGGTTTCGCACCTGACGTGCGTTTGCCATACGCTCGAAGAAATGACCGCGATCGTCGACCGCTATGCCGCATCGGGGATCACGAACATCCTCGCGCTCGGCGGCGATCCACCGCGAACGCTCGCGAATTACGACCGAAATAACGATGCGTTCCAGTATGCGGATCAGCTCGTGACGTTCATCCGTTCGCGTTCGCACCACTTCGGCATCGGCGTGGCGGGCTTCCCGGAAGGCCACTCGGGTTGCCCGAATCGCCTCAAGGAAATGGACTACCTGAAGCAGAAGGTCGACGCGGGTGCGGACTATATCTGCACGCAGTTGTTCTTCGAGAATCGCGACTTTTACGACTTCCGCGAGCGTTGCGAACTGGCCGGCATTCGCGTGCCGATCATTGCGGGCGTGATGCCGATCCCATCGCACGCGGGGATGATCCGCATGGCCGAACTCGCGCTCGGTGCGCGCGTACCGGCGAAGTTGCTGCGTGCGGTCAGCCGTTGCGGGAACGACGACGATGCCGTCAAGCGCGTCGGCACGCACTGGGCGACCGAACAGTGCCGCGACCTGTTGGACAACAACGTCCGAGGCATCCACTTCTACACGCTCAACCGCTCCGACGCGACGCGACAGATTTATCAGAACCTGGGCGTGAAAGATTCGATCGCCCTCCGCGCTGTCAGTTAGGCGTCGCTGCGAATTCTACCGGGGCAGGCGTCGCCATGCGATGCCTTCGAGCAGTTGCAGTAGCACCAGACAACCGAGCGCTGCGGCGGCGCACCACGGGTACAGTTCGCGGTAACGCCGATACTGATAGCTGACAATCGGCTGACGTTCGATCGCGTCGATCGCGCGATACACGCTCAGTAAGTCCGCGCCGCCGTTGGCCGTGAAGTGCTGGCCGCCCGTTCGCTCGGCTACCGCTCGTAGCACGGCACGGCCTTTCTGCCGTTGTTTGGCGTCGTCGGTGGTTTCGCCCGCTTTCGGTTCGCCACCGCAATCGATCGTGTAGATCGGGATGCCCAAATTCGCTGCGAGTTGGGCCGACTGTCGCGGTTTCAGCACGTCGCTCTTCGCGGCATTATGTTCGCCGTCGGAAATCAGAATCATTACGCGCCGCCCGTTCGTTGCCCCTTCCAAACGCAATACGCCTTCGGCAATCGCATCGCCGACGTTCGTGCCGGCGTCGAGTCCATCGCGCGGTTTTTGCGCGTCGAAAATCGCAGCCAGTACGGTGTGGTTCAAGGTCAGCGGGCACTCGGTCTGCGGCCAGGCGGCGAAGGTGACGAGCGCGATGGCATCGGCAGGGCGGCCGTCGAACTTCGTGCCGTCCGGTGCGGTGCCGCCATCGACGAAGAGTAGGAACGATCGCTTCGCGGCATCGAGCCGCGAGATCGACGGCGCAGTCGATTCCCAGGTGAAATCGGGCGTCGCCATGCTACCGCTGACATCGCAAACGAGCGCGATAGCGATGCCATCCACCGGCAAGCGAGTTTGCAGATCGGGCCAGCGCGGCCCCGCCGCACTCAGGATCAGCAAGCCCAAAACGAGCGACCGCCCCACGGCCGCCACCCACTCCGCCAGCACCGCCCGGCCGCGCGGCAAGCCATCGAGTAACGCGAGTTGCGAGTACCGTAGCGCCGGCTTCGCACGTCGAAACCACCAGACGCCAAACAGCAAGCCGAACGGCAACAACCACAAATAGATCGGGTGGGCAAAGGAAAGCATCGAGTGCCCCATGAGATGGTGTTGCCGTAGTCTCAGTTTATACTTCTCGCAGTTGGAAATGACACGTTACCAGTCTAACACTTCATTCCCGTTAGGATTATTATCGTTTCTGCGATGGCGTGCCTTCTTGTGGGTTCCCCTCGCTGGCGCGTCGGGCTAACAAAACCGTTCGGGCTGAAATTTCTACCGACAAACGGGCATCCCGGTTTCAAACGATACGGAGTGGAGTTCGCGCCTGCGAAATTGGTGCAAACTACCCAGACGCGCTAAAGCGAACGGCGGCGCGGTTTTGAGTCGAGATTTCCGACGGAAACGGTTGCGACCGACGGTACATTTTATCAGGATGTGACAAGTAGGCGAACTGCAACGGTCGAAGATAAGGATGTTGCGGGGTAGCGTCGATGGGCGGAGTGGCCGGGAATTCGTACAGTATCTAAAATTTCGCGATGCGTCTGAGGCGAACGCTTCGACGGATGAGCGGAATGTAGGGCGTATACCGATGCGGTTTCAGTTAATCGACCGGATCGACGAATGGATACCCGGCAAGTCGCTACGCGGTTCGAAGTTCCTCACGCAGGGTGAGGAATATCTCGCGGATCACTTCCCGCGGTTCCCGGTGATGCCCGGCGTACTGATGCTGGAGTCGCTGGTCGAAGCCGGGGCGTGGTTGTGGCGAGCGACGAACGACTACCGCGACCCGGTGATCGCGTTGCGCGAAGTCCGTAACGTGAAGTACGGGAATTTCATGCTGCCGGGCCGACGGATGGACGTCACGGTGGAGATGATGAAAGTCGAAGGCGGCACGGCGGTAATCAAGGGTAAGGGCATCAACGATGCCGGGGAAACCACAGTGTCGGCACAGTTTACGCTCGGCGGGTATCGGCTGTCGGATCGCGGGGCCGCCGGTGAAGCCGCCGACGAACGATTGATGAAACATTGGCGGGAACGGTGGGCATTGCTCACCGGCGAACTCCGCCCGAAGAACTGAACACCGGGAGTGACTGCTTTGCAACTGAAGGACCAAGTGGCACTCGTGACGGGTGGCAGTCGCGGAATTGGCAAGGCGATCGTGCTGGCGCTCGTTCGGGAAGGCGCGAAGGTTGCGTTCGTGTACAAGGGCAGCCAACAGGCCGCGGAGCAGCTCGAACAGGAAATTACCGCCGCCGGTGGCGTGGCGAAAGCGTGGCAGGCCGATGTGTCGGACCCGACTTCTGGCGAGAAGACCGTCGAAGGGGTTCTGGCAGATTGGGGCCGCATCGATATTCTTGTCAATAACGCGGGCGTCATTCGCGACGGCTTGCTATTGCGGATGGAACTCGATGCGTGGAAGACGGTGCTGTCGACGAACCTCGACGGGACGTACCACTTCTGCCGCGCGGTGTCGTCGCAGATGGCGTTGAAGCAGCGATACGGGCGGATTATCAACGTGTCGAGCGTGGCGGCCGAGCATGTGAATGCCGGCCAGACGAACTACGCGGCGAGCAAAGGTGCGGTGAATTCGTTCACGCGGGCCTTGGCGACGGAACTGGGTAGCCGCAACGTGACCGTGAACGCGGTCGCGCCGGGGTTCATCGAAACGGACATGAGCGAAGCGGTGCGGTCGAAAGCGGGCGATTTTATTGCCAAGAAGTTGGTGCCGGTGCGGCGGTTGGGCAAACCGGAGGACATCGCGAACGTCGTGGTGTTTCTGGCCGGACCTGGTGCATCGTATATCACCGGACAAATCATCACCGTCGATGGCGGCCTCAGCCTCGGCGCAGTGACTGGATGAGGTTGACATGACGCAAGATGAGATTTTCACGAAGGTCAAAGCCACCCTGGTGGACGCCCTCAACGCCGACGACGATGCGGTGACGATGTCGTCGCGCCTCCAGGCCGACCTCGGCGCGGAGTCGATCGACTTCCTCGACATCGTGTTCCGGCTGGAACGCGAGTTCGGGATGAAGATCCCGCGCGGCGAACTCTTCCCGGAAGCGATCTTCCAGGGTGACCCGGACCTCGTCGAAGACGGCAAGATCACCGATAAGGGCCTCGCCGAACTGCGCGAGAAGATGCCGTTCGCCGACCCGACGGAAGTGAATAAATTCGCCGCCGACCCGAAGATGGAAAAGATGGGCGACCTGTTCACCGTGAGCTTGATCGTTCGTTACATCGCGATGAAACTCGGGGCGTAACGCTCTACCGGAACACGCTATGCGCTGGATTTGGATCGACCGATTCACCGAATTTGAATCGGGCAAGTCCGCGACGGCGGTGAAGTCGCTCAGCCACGCCGAAGACGTATTCGGGGAGCACTTTCCGGGCTTCCCCGTAATGCCCGCCTCGCTGATCCTCGAAGGACTCGCCCAAACGGGCGGCATCCTCGTCGGCGAAGCGAATCAGTTCCGCGAGAAGGTCGTGCTGGCGAAAGTGCCGACGGCCAAGTTCCACCGCGAAGCGATGCCCGGCGAAATGCTCACGTACCGCGTCGAGATGCTCGATCTGCGGCCCGAAGGCGGCATCGTAAGTGGGCGCGTCACCTGTGGCGACGAACTCATCGCCGAAGCCGAAATCTTCTTCGCGCACCTGGATCAAAGCCGATCCGCGCTGTTGTTCGGCGACGATAATTTCGTGTTTACCGGCGTGTTGAAAGACCTGATCGCAACCGCGAAAACGAAGCCGAACTGATGCTCCCTGGGCGACCCGATATGTCTGCGAACTCGCGCCGAACCGTCCTCACCGGCCTCGGCGTACTCTCCCCGATCGGTTCCAAGCTGTCGACCTTCTGGGCGGCGGCGTTGGCGGGTACGTGCGGCGTGCGGCCCATTCAGCTACTCGACGTCTCGCCGTTGCCGTGCCGCATCGGTGGCGAAATCCTCGACTACGACCCGAAGCTGTTCGTTCCCGCGATCAATAAAGACGGCCGAAAATCGCTCAAGAACATGGCGCGCACCGTCCACCTCGGCGTCTGTGCGGCCCAACTCGCGATGGACGACGGCGGCCCGCAGAAGGGACAGATCGACCCGTTCCGCTTCGGCATCGAGTTCGGCTGCGTGATGGTCGCCACCGACATCGACGACATCGCCTGCGCCACCAAACTCAGCGTCGCGGCCACACCGGGAACGATCGACCTCAAAGCCTGGGGCAATGTCGGTATCGAAAGCGTCCCGCCGAACTGGATGCTCAAGTATCTGCCGAACATGTCGGCGTGCCATACGTCGATCTTCTTCGATGCGCAAGGGCCGAACAACACGATCACCGAAGCCGACGCTTCCGGAATTCTCGCACTCGCCGAAGCGTATCGCATCATGAACCGCGGCCTCGCCGACTTCTTCCTCGTCGGCGGCACCGAGTCGAAAATTAACCCCGTCAGTTACGCACGGCACAGCACCTTCACGCCGTTCACCAAAAAGAACGACAGCCCCGCAACGGCCATCCGCCCGTTCGATTTGCACCGCGATGGCATCGCCTTCGGGGAAGCCGCCGCTGCTGTCGGCCTCGAAGATCTCGACTTCGCGCGGAATCGCGGTGCGAAAATCTATGCCGAAGTCGTCGGTGTCGCCGCCGGGTTCGATAAGGGCATGAAGGGCAAGATCCTCGCCCGCATCATTCGCAACGCGCTCGCCGAAGCGGGGATCGCGCCGTCGGAAGTCGATCACGTGAACTCGCACGCCGGCGGTTCGCCGTACCTCGATGCGTTCGAGGCGCGTGCGATTCACGAAGTCTTCGGCGGTGCCGTTCCCGTCTATGCACTGAAGGGGCAGACGGGTAACACCGGTGCCGCCGCAGGAATTTTGGAACTGATCGTGAGTGCGATGGCACTGCACGAAGGGAAACTTCCCGGCACGATCAACTACACGACACCGGACCCCGAGTGCCCCGTGGCGGTGCATGTCGGCGCGCCGCGCCCCGTGACCAAACCGTACGCGGTGAAGATCAGTTACACAGACATGGGCCAGTGTGCGGTGGCCGTCCTGCGCCGTTACGACGGTTGATACCACCACGAGAACCGATATGCGGAAGCGCGTCGTCATTACGGGTATGGGTGTCGTCACCCCGATCGGCCACACGGTCCGGGAGATGTTCGCTAACATCCTCGAAGGCGTCAGCGGCACCGCACCGATCACGCACTTCGACGCCAGCACCTTCCCGACCACCTTCGCCGCCGAAGTGAAGAACTTCGACCTCGGCAATTGGATACCGAATGCCCAGCGGTTCACGAAAGCGGGGTCGAACGCCCGCTTCGCGCTCGCCGCCGCGCAACAAGCGCTGGCCGACGGTAACCTGCTCGGCGCGAACGGCCTCGACCCGACGCGGCTCGGCGTTTACCTCGGCTCCGGCGAAGGTAGCGAAGACTTCCACAGCCTCGCCAGCAGCGTCGCCGATGCCACCGAAGTCGGTGGGTATAAGGCCGACACGGGTAAGTTTTGCAGTGCGGCGTTTGGCCGGTTCGATGGCGAGCACGAACTCGAAGTCGAGATGAACACGACCGCCGGGCACGTGGCGTACGAGTTCGATTTATGCGGGCCAAATTTAACTTGTTTGACGGCGTGTGCTGCAAGTGCGCAGGCGATCGGTGAAGCCGCCGCGATGATCCGACACGGCGACGCGGACATTATGGTTGCCGGTGGCGCGCACAGCATGATCCACCCGCTCGGCGTCACGGGGTTCAACCGGTTGACGGCGCTCTCGCAACGCAACGCCGACCCGAAGAAAGCGAGCCGCCCGTTCGACCTCAATCGCGATGGGTTCGTATTAGGTGAGGGGGCCGGTATGGTCATCCTCGAAGAGTACGAACACGCGAAGAAACGCGGCGCGACGATTTACGCCGAACTCACGGGCTACGGCTCCACCGGCGATGCGTATCGCATGACCGATCCGCACCCGAAAGGCCGCGGCGCGGTGATGTCGATGCGGAACGCTTTGATCGATGCGGGGTTAAAACCGGCAGACATCGGTTACATCAATGCGCACGGCACCAGCACATCGGCGAACGACGAAGCCGAGACGGCGGCAGTAAAAGGGGCGCTCGGCGAACTCGCTTACACGACCCCCGTTTCGAGCAGCAAGAGCATGCTCGGGCATCTGATTGCAGCGGGTGGCGCGGTCGAACTGATTATTTCCATCCTCGCCATGCGACAAAACGTACTTCCGCCGACAATTAACTACGAAACACCCGACCCATTGTGCGATCTTGATTATGTACCGAATCAGGCGCGACCGAAAACCGGCGTACGAAATGTGCTGTCGAATAGCTTCGGCTTCGGCGGACAGAATATCACGCTGATCGCCAGCCGGACTTAAAGTACATGGGGCGTCGAGTCTCGAAGACTCGCCGCGACTGGTTTTTGTGAGTTGAAGATCCCACCGGGACTAGCCCGGTGGCTCGTAGTGGCTGGCGTCAAGATCCGCCTACGATTTCACCTGCTGACGGAGCACCGCCCGATGCCCGATTGGATGTTCTGGATACTCGGTTTCGTCTTCGGCCCCGTACCAATTGCTGGTATCGCGATCATCGGTTTCTACGCCTATTACCGCTTCCGTTACATCGACGTCATCATCCGCATTTTTGAAGAAAAACCGCTGTTCATCATCCCGCGCGGCAACCCGATCAACGGAGCAGAGGATGTCCGCATCCTCACGCCCGAAGGTCTCGAGTTGCGCGGTTACTACCGCAAAACCCCTGCCGCCGTACGCCGTGGCGTGATCCTGTTCGGCCTCGAATACGGTTCCAGTCGCTGGTCGAGCGTCAGCTATAGCGACCGCCTTTCGGCGATTGGCTACGACGTCTTCACGTACGAACCGCGCAACCAGGGCGATAGCGACAAGGACGCCACCTACGAACCGATGCCGTGGTCGACGGATCGCGACCTCGCCGACATGCGCACCGCGATCAAATACCTGCATTACCGGCCCGATGCCGACCCGGCGGGCGTGGGCATCTTCGGTATCAGCAAGGGCGGCAGCCTCGGGTTGCTGATCGCTTCCGAAGATCGCCTCGTGCGTTGCGTCGCCACCGATGGCGCGTTCGGGACGTACACCACCGTCGTGCCGTTCCTTCGCAAATGGGTGAGCATCTACCTGAAACGCCGCAACTGGATCCGCAAGCGAATTCCGGATTGGTTCTACGGGATGCTCGGGTTGGCTGCGATTAAGAAAGTCGCGAAGAAGCGGAACATCGAGTTCGTCAGCGTCGAAAAAGCCGTGCGCCGCATGAAGCAACCGCTACTGATGATCCACGGGGGCGGCGATAACTACATCAAACCCGAGATGGCCGAAACGCTGTTCTCGCAGGCGAAGCGCGTGACCGCGAAGGAACTCTGGATCGTCCCCGGCGCGAAGCACAACCTTGCCTTGCACGTGGCTCGCGAAGAGTATCACGCGAAGTTGATCGCGTTCTTCGACCGCCACCTCGGCGGCAACGTCCCACAACCGGCCGCCGCACCGATGCCGCGCATGCCCATCGACGAACGCCCACTGGTACCCGTCGTCGCCGCAAGGTAAAAACACGTTTACACGGGCGTTTTCAAACTCGCTTCCAGGTCTGGCAATAGGCCGTAGGCGTAGGCCAAGTACTGCACGGGGTGGAGCGTTCGCTTGCCGGTGGCGTCTTGCATTTGCATTCGGCATGCGGAACATTCGGTTGCACCGAAGGTCGCACGGGGTCGGTCGAAGGCCTCGAGCATCGGTCGCCCGGCCGCCAACGAGGCTTCGCGGTGGCGTGCCGCCAGGCCCCAGGTTCCCGCCATTCCGGAGCAACTCACGTCCAACGTGTGGACTTGCATCCCCGGTATCGTTGCCAGCAATTTCGGCCCCGCTGCTCCGCCGCGCAACGCCTTCAAGTGGCACGGCACGTGGTGTCCCACGCCGAACGGCACGTCGCGAACCGGCGACTTCAGCGTGCCCGCAATTTGCAACTCGCCGAGTAACGTCATCAGTTCCACGGTGTTCGCCGCCACCAACTTCGCATCGGGATCGTCGAGTAAATCGAGATAATCGTGCGTCAGCGCCAGTGCGGCCGTCGGTTCGGAACAGACAACCGTGTAACCTTCGCGCACGAGTTCGGCGAGCGTTCGCACGTTGTATCTGGCGACGGCGCGGGCGGTATCGACATCGCCATACGAGAGCGGCGTCATGCCGCTACCGCGTTGCCGGCGCGGCACCAGCACGTCGAACCCGTGGTGTTGCAGCACGGCGACAGTCGCTTCGCCGATCTGCGGATCGATCGCGTTCGCGTAGACATCGACGAAGTACGCGAACTTCCGCCCCGTCGCTTTCGGGTTCCGCGTCGTCCAACCGGCACGGCGGGCACGGCGCAGAAACGTCCGGTGCGTGAAGCGCGGCAACTGCCGGTACCGCGACAGCCCGAAGATTTTTTCGAGCAACCAGCGCGACCAGCGCGTGCTTAAAATTACGTTGGTGGAAAAGGCGAAATTGCTCGCCCAGCGCGAGAGTGTCTCGGCGCGAGCGAGCAGCCAGTCGCGGCGGTCGAGACCGTGTTCTTCGTAGAGTGCGGCCTTCGTTTCTAGCATTAATTTGGGAATATCGACTTTCGCACGGCACTCGTCGCGGCACATCTTGCAGTTCACGCAGAGCTTCGCCAATTCGCGAACATCGTCGCTCAGGAGTTCTTTTTCGTCGGTCATTTGCCGCAGTACGTTCGCCTTGGCGCGGGGTGTCGCGGCTTCTTCGCCCGTTGCCAAAAAGATCGGGCACATGCGCGTCGTCGTGGCGCGGGGGCGACAGTCGCCGCAGCCGTTGCACTTCGCCGCTTCTTGCGTGGGGCTGTCGTTCCAAATCAGTAACGTTTGTCGTTCCGGCGATACCACCACTGCCCGGAGTGGCCACGCGGGGCGGCTCGGATCGGGGCCGACGATCTTGCCGGGGTTCAAAATGTTCTTCGGGTCGAAGATGCGTTTCAACTCGCGGAACACCGGCATCTGCGGGCCGTACTGTTTTTCCACCCACGGCGTGCGGGCCAAACCGGTGCCGTGCTGCGAACTGATCGTGCCGCTGTGTGCGATCGCCAGGGCATGAACGCGCTCGGCAATCGACCACATTTTCGCGCGGTCGGCTTCGTCGTTGAGGTCGACGAACGGCCGCGTGTGAACCTGCCCCGCGAGCACGTGAATGAGGAATGACGCCGTGGTGTCATCGGTACGCAAAATCTCTTGCACACCCGCGACGAATGCGGCCAGTTCCTCGGTTGGCACGGCGGTATCTTCGATGAACGCCTCGGGCCGACGCCCCTTCCCCAAGGCGTACAACCCCATGACGACCGACTCGCGAAACGCTTGAATTCGAGCCACATCTGCCGGTTCGCACGTCGGCTCGGTCAGCACGTGGATTCGGTGGGCGGCCCGCAATCGCTCGACGGCATCGTGCCCGAACGCCACGGCATCGCGCTCGGTTTCGGCTTCCCACATGACGACGAGCACCGCGCCGACGGTACTCGGCACTGGCGTGACGCCGCTCTCCGGTTTCGCCGTCCGTGCCAACGATAACAGGCGCTGATCGAGTAAATCGCACCCGACGATTCCCGGTTCGCGTTTGAGATCGACGCCCGCTTTCAGAGCGCAATCGAACGACGCGAAACCGAGCAGCGCGAGGCAGACGCCGCCGGGTAATGGCACAGTTCGCAACGTCGCTTCCGCGATGATGCCGAACGTACCTTCGGAGCCGACGAACAGCTTCGCGAGGTTCGCGCCATCGGCTTCGACGACATCGTCGAGCACGTAGCCGCAACGGTTGAACGCGGTGTGCGGCCGCGTAATCGAAATGATGTCGCGATTTTCGCTCAACAGCGTCGTGCATTCGTTGCGAACGGCCGTCGTGCGCGGGCCGCATTCGGAGAGCGTTTCGGCGGTGCCATCGTCCCAGACGATGCGTAAATCGCGGACGTAATCGCGGGTGTAACCGTGGCGAAATGCCGTGTCGCCGCTGGCGTTCGTGGCGATCATTCCGCCGAGTGTGCAACTCGCGCCGTTCGCCGGATTCGGTGCGAATCGTCGCCCGTGCTTCGCCAGTTCGGTCGCGAGTTCGGAATACGTGACGCCCGGTTCGACGCGGACGAAATCGGGGCCGACTTCCAGAATGCGGCGGAAGTGGACGCTGAGATCGACGATCAAACCGGGGCCGAGCGACTCGCCCGCAAGGCCCGTTCCCGCGCCGCGTGCGGTGATGGGGATGCCGTGTTCGTGGGCGTATTTCACGACCGTGCAAAGGTCGGCTTCGTCGGCGGGAATCACGACGCCGAGCGGCAGGATTTGAAACGGGCTGGCATCGGTGGAATAGAGCGTGCGCGTGAGATCGTCGCCGCAGAAGCGCCCGCGAACGAGCGCCCGCAGATCGTCGACCAGTTGAACGGCAAGTCGTTCCGCAGGCACGCGACCTCGTACCTTTCGGCGTAATAGCCTTGTTTTTTAGCTCTTTCATGGTTCAGAGTACGGAAGAAACGCGAAATCGGATAGGGTCGCAGAATTCGAGCCACCCGGCTCGAATCTATTACTGAACATTTGACAACTTCGATTTGCGAGGGAGTGTCTATCGGTCAACTCGGTTGGGAGGAGGTCGTCATGGCGATATCTGAGCGGATGCGGCGCATTCTCGAACGAATGGCGGAGATGAAAGCGGCGGGGTCGTCGTGGGAAGCGATTGCCATCGCACTGCATCGGAAAGTGCAAACCATGAAGAAGTGGTCGCGCGTTTACGCGAACGAGTGGCAGGAACTGTTCGGCCAGTTCGAGAAACAGTATCTCGACGAAGCGGCGGCCGAGTCGGTGTTGGCATTGCGAAAACAGCTTCGCATCGAAGAATCGACATTGAGCGTTCAAGCTGCCGATAAGCTCATCCGGTATCGAATCTCGCGGGCCAAATCGACTCCCACACCGACGGCGAACGAGGGGATGAGCGGCGAGGAACGCGATCTTCAGTTTACGAAGGAGTTGGAAGAGGAAGCGCGACAAGCCGCTGCGAACTCGACGCGTTAGCGCAAATCACGGGCGCGTGGCGTCGGGCACGAGTATCGGCACTGCCGGGATGCCCGTTTCGGGGATCGCGATGAGGCGTACGCCGATGGCGCGTTCGGTGGCACCATCTTTGCGCAGTTTCGGTTCGCCGTGCAGTCGGTCGAAGCGGTACACCGCGGAGCGGCTGCTGGTCCATTCGAGCGCGAAATCTTGCCCGCCGGAACGGAGTGTGAGCGTGGCGGTCACGTCGTCGCCGGGGCGGACGGTGAACTTGCCGTCGTGGCCGTCGGCAGTCAAATGAAACGTCGACGCCGGTCCGGTGCGATCCGGTTCACCTCCGATTCGGTAAGCGTATTCCTTCGCCGCCACCGTAATAACGAGCTTGCCCGAAGGCACGGCACGCTGGTTCCGCAAGTCGTCGGGTATGCTCAGTTCGAGTTTCTTCGCGTCGGCATCGAAGCGGTCGCGTTTGAGGAAAGCCATCAGTTCCACGATGGGATCTTCGAGCGGTAAGTCGCCGTCCCATCTCGCGAGTTGCTGGAGGAATCGCCCCCACGATCGCATCTCGGGTTCGTCCGCCCAACTTGCGATTTCCAGCCATGCGGCACGGGTGTCGGCACGGTTGAGGCGATTCCAAATCAGGCCGCGAACGTGCCGCACGCCGGTGTCGTAGCTGCGTCGCAACCGCTTCTGAAGTTCGCCGCGAACGGGGTCGGGGAAGCGCGAGGCTTCCCACTCATACGCATTCTCCGGGCGGCGTTGATACAAATCCGCCAGCTGTTTCGTGCGATCGTCGGCGAGACTGCGCGAGCCACCGCTATCGGCGATCGGCTCGGGCAAATCGAGTGTCGCAGGGGGTACACCTGGCCCCGATGTCATGCCGAGTGCCGCGCACAAATCGCGCAAATGCAGCAGCCGTTCGCGGGTGGATTCCCAATCCGAACGCGCCTGATCGACGCGATCGAACTCGAACGCGGCGGCGTAATTTAGCACCGCCCCGCGACGGTTCGGCAACTTCTCCGAGCCGGGTAGATCGTCGGTCGGGCGGAACGGCGGTGCCCCCGCTTCGGCCTGTAATGCCAGCACATCGAGCCGCCAGCGGTGATCGACGCCCGGCACCAACATCAGCACCGTGCCGCGCCGCACCAGACCGCGATACCACTCGTTCAGCGTCGCCTCGGCGCGCCGCAGTAGCTCGGCATCGGTCTTCCATTTGTTCCACAATCGCACCGCTTCGGTGTCCACCCACGCGGCCGCATAATCGGGCGGCGGCATCAACAGCGTACGCAGTTCCGTGTCGAGGACATCGAGTTCGGATTTCGACCGCACTTCCGCCGGGCCGAGCCGCGGCATGTGGAAGCGTTCGCGGTAGTCGGCGTAGTCTTTGAATTCGCGCAACCGCGCATCGACGAACACGCGGTCTTCATCGGCCAGACGCTCGTAACCGAGGTCTTCGTGGATCGCCGTCAGTTCGCTCCGGTTCTTGGCAATCGAGCGATCCGCCAGCCGCAGCGCCGCCGTGCCTTCGCGTTCCTGGTACGCACGCAGCCGCAGTGTCAGGCGATCGTCGGACGTTTGCGAACTGAAGATGATCAGCACGATCAAGCCGAGTAACATCGACGACAGCAGCGTGCTCGCACCGGCGACAGTTTGCCGAAGTCGTTTGCGCGATTGTGCGGTACGGCTACGAAAATCGCTCGCGGCTTCGGTCGCAGCCTGATACAGTTCCGCGACGCCGTACGATTCGGATTGGACGGCGGCGAACAGCGTGTAGCTCGGGAAGCGTAGCGCGGTGGCGGCGACTTGGACATCGATACTGCCGAACTGCGGGGTCGCGGCGGAGCCGAACGCGGTTTCTTCGTCGAGATAATCCTCGAACGCCGTCTTCACGTTTTCCTTTTGCGCTTCGATCTTGCGGATCCAACTCGCCGGGTTATCGTTCGGCGAACAGAGCGAATCGCACTTGGTCAGCGTCAGGAAAATCGGCAGCCCCGCGACTTCCCGGTCGTTCTCGCGGGTGCGTTCGAGGCCATCGAGGAACTGCCCGAAGCTGCGGAATAACTCGGTCATTTCCGGCTTCGTGGCGGTGGCATCGAGCGCGACGATGATCGCATCGGCGGAGCGCACTTCCCCGGCCACGGGACGTTGCGGAAACTGAAGCTGCGAAGGATCGTTAATGAGTTGACTGGCGGAGAATCCATCGACATCGCACAAAATACACGGCGCGTTCGGGTCGGTATGCGGCGTCACTTCCGGTTGTTGATGCGACTCGACCGCCGCGAGTGGCACCGTGCCGAGAAACGCATGAAGCAGCCCCGTTTTGCCGGTTCGCGGCAGGCCGAAGAACACGATTCGCGGCGGCGGGACGGGCATAGCCTGGCAGACTCATTGTGACCGTGTCGGGGGCGATACTACGATACTCAGGGTACGACATCACACCCAGGGGTACGACATCACACCCAGGGGTACGACGGAGGCCGTCTAACCCTGGGCTATGTGATTTAACCCCGTTGGGGTACAGAATCGCAACGCATTTACTCCAACGGAGTTCCATCTTACAGCCCAGGGTTAGACGTTTCGTCGTACCCCTGGGTTTGCTATGCAACCTTACGGTGTTTCCGCCGGGAATGTCACGGTCAAACCGGCGGTTTCGCGTGCCCACGTCGAGAGTTGCAGCACCGAGCCGTGATTCGGCACGATCGCATTCTGACCGGCGAACCGCAGTTCCAACCCGAATGGCTTCGTCGTCGTTTCCTTTTTCTTCTGCACTGCGGCTTTCACTTCCGCGAACGAACGCGGCGAAGGCTCGTCGTCGATGAGGTAAAATTTCGCGTCCTTCACATCGCGCCCGCCGAGGATCGTGATGCGGATGCGTTCTTGCGTCGTCGGGATCGCCTTCGGGGCGGATGGCACCGGAGCCGCAGTCGGGTTGTCGCCGGGCGTCGGATTCGTCGCGCCCGTGGCGGGTGCCGTCTGGCCGCCGGTTTCGCCGTTGCCATCGCCATCGGCCCCGCCGCCGAACAGGTTCCAGCCGATGCCGTGGCCGAAGACGATCATCGCCACCAACACGGCGAGCGCGATGCCGCCGAGCATCCGCGCGATCTTGTGGACGCCCGATGCGAACTTAAATTTGAACAGAAAGCGTTCGAGCAGCCAGCCGAAGAGGATCGTCAACACGTAACCGACGAGGAACCCGCCCGCCACCGCAAAGAGGTTGACGACGAGTTGCGCCAGTCGCGCGGCATTCAGGCTGAAGGCAAATAGCGGTATCATCGGGGGCCTCTCCATTCGTGGACTTCGCGGTCGGCGATTCGCAATTTGTACGGGATTTATAGTGGGGCACGCTTCCAACGTGCCATTTTCGACGAGGGAGCGAATGGCACGCGAAAACCGTGCCCACATCGATACTCGGCAAAAATCGGAAATTCGGCGTGTATCCGTCGCGATGAATTGGGTATGATAACGCCAATACTAATAACCCGACGCCCGGCGTTGGCTCGTCCCACTTGTGCGGGTGATTTTCCATGTCGTTGACTTTAACCTGTCCCGGTTGCGAATCGGTTTATACGGTGGGCGAAGTTCTCATTGGGAAAACCATCCGTTGCAAAAAGTGTAGCGAGATGATCCCCGTGAAAGCTGCGGCGGTTCCGAAGGCGGCCACCGTCGTGGCGAAAGCGACTGCAAAACCGGTCTCGAAGGCCACGGCCATTCCTGCCAAACGGGTCGTCGCAATCGACGATGATGAGGATGATATTCCGCTCGCCAAATCCAAGCCGAGCCGACGCCGCGAGGAAGACGACGAAGAGGATTCCCCGCGTCGCCGTCGCGGTGCGAAAGAAGAACCGGCAAAGAAGTCGCCGTTGCTGCTGATCCTCGGCGGGCTGGGCGCGCTGTTGCTAGTCGGCGGTGGCGCGGCGTACTTCCTGCTAGGCGGCGATACGAAGCCGAACGATGTCGCCGCCATCGGGACGATCGACCCACAACCGCAACCCACGATCGGTGCCAATGGGGTTGCGAATGCAATCGAAAGCGGCCTTGCCAAGGGCACGACCACTACCGTCAAACCGGAACCGACGAAGGTCGCGACAGAACCGATCAAACCCGCCGTGGAACCGATCAAGCCGACAACGACACCGATGCCGATGAAGCCCACGCCGGAGCCAGTCAAGCCCACCCCGCCACCGGCTACGAAGCCCGAAACCTTCACGTCGAACGGCATCACGCGCGATCAAATGATGACCGGCACGATGACGCGACTGTCCACCGATATGGTAAAAAAAGCAGCAGTGTTTATTGTGGTCGATACGGCAGAAGGACAAGGTGCGGGTAGTGGCTGGTTCGGTTTAGAACCCGGCTTGATTTTTACTAACGCCCACGTTTTACATATGATCGCGCCGCACAGCCCTATGCCGAAGAAAGTGACTGTGTACCTCAATTCGGGCACTCAAGAACAACGTGAAATTCCGCATTCGCGAATCAAGATTCTCGCGGTCGATCAGGATATTGATCTCGCAGTGTTGCAGGTCGTCAACGAACCGAACTTACCGTCCCCACTCAAAGTGAAGCCATCGTCCGATTTGCTCGAAGCGCAGGGTCTGACTACGTTCGGTTTTCCACTTGCATACTTGCTTTCGGCAGTATCGGGAGGTTCAAAAAAAGAACCAGAAATTTCTGTGCGTCGTTGTTCGTTTACGGCTTTTCGTAGAAACGACTTCGGCGAACTTCGGAGGTTACAACTCGATGGCGGGGTCAATCAAGGCAACTCCGGCGGCGCTTTGGTCGATGCGGAGGGCGATGTTGTCGGAATTATCGTTTCGTTAATCGCAGCACGAGAAATTGGAGCATCCATTTCAAACGCGGTACCCTCAGAATACGCATACGGATTGCTTGCCGGTCGCGTATCGAAAATCGAGTACGGCATCGCTTACCGCGACAAGGACAAAATCCGCATCCCCGTTACGGCGAACGTACTCGACCCACTCGGCCGCATCGGGAAAATCAATATCCGCGGTTGGGTCGCCGATACTTCCGATAAATATCGACGCCCCGGAACGACAAAACCCGATTCCGAATCGGGCGACAGCGACGAACAAACCTCGCAACTCACCTACGACCCGAAAACGAAAACCGCAAAGGGCGAACTCACCTTCCCCGACCTCGCCGCAGGCCGTGCTTACTGGGCGCAGCCATATTATGCGAACTCGATCAACCCGGCTTATTACATGCCGGGCACGCGGATCAAATTGGCCGGGCCGCCCGTCGACAAAACGAATGCCTCGCTCGTTTTCCACAACAAAGCGGGCGCAGTGCGGAGTGTGACGATGTCGAATAGTAGCGACATCACCGAAAGCGTCGATGGCGAAGGCCAAGGCAAAAGCGAGCGAGCGAAGCTGAAGACGATCTTCAAATTGAAGGAATCGGCCGGGCAGGCGGATCGCAACGATGCCCGACAAGCGGCGCGTGTAAACATGGCATTCGAAGGCATCGAGATTAAAGTCGAGGCCCTCGGCGGAGCGATCGAGGAAGATATTCTTCCGAAGTCGGTCCAAGCCGAACTGAATGCGATCGTGAAGCAAATTGGCGCGCAGGGGTTCATCGACAAATTCGGCGAGATGTACCGCGTGAATATCAATGCGCTGTCGGTGCCCGACCCGAAGCTACAGGGGTTGATGATTCGCCTGACATCCAACGGAGGCGAAGCCTTGCAGGCTACGTCGATTCCTTTGCCGAACAAGATCGTGATTCCGGGTGAAACCTGGACGTCGTCGAAAGACTCGCGCCTGTACAGCGTCGCCGCACCGAGTCCCACTGCGGGACCGAATCCAATGGGTGGGCCGCCGAAGCTGAAGATTCGCGAATTGAAGTACAAAGACCTGACGACGTACACGTACATCGGCCAGCGCGATCGTGCGGGCAAGAAGGAAGCCGTCGTGCTCATCGAAGGGAAGTCCGTGCAAGCGGCGGGAGCGAAGGAAGCTGTGAGCGGGTCGATCAAAGGCACCGCCTGGATCGAGATCGACACCGGCATCGTCGTCGAGGCCGAGATTCACAAGGAGTTCGACATCGATAGTTCCAGCGACGGTCTGAAAAAACACGTCTCGGGCGTTTTCGACTACAAAGTGTCGCGCGGCTCGGCGCAACAGTAAGCCGACTCGCGTTGGTTTCCGCCCGTTCGTTCGTTCGTCGTTTCGTCGACCCCGTGCATGTGTTTTGAAGTTGCGCAATTTGCAGTACTCCCAGGGGTACGACGTAAGACGTCTAACCCTGGGCTATCCGATGCAACCCCGTTGGGGTAAGAATCGGATATGTATTTACCCCAACGGGGTTCGATCTTTTAGCCCAGGGTTAGACGCTTCGTCGTACCCCTGGGTCGTGGAATGGGGACACTTGGTTTGCAAACAGCGCAACTTCAAAATGCGCGTGCGCGGGGTTGTTTCTTTCCCCTTACGAGTGACCACCGATGTTCCGTCGTCTCACTTTCGCCGCCGTTCTGTTTGTGGCGGCGTTCTCCGCGCTCGCGCAGGATAACCCCGCCACGCTCGCCCCAGGAAACTGGGTCATCGCCTCCCGAAGCGGACCGACGACCGATTTTCGGCAGATTCTAGTGGAGGTCGAATCGAAAGACGGCAAACTGGCCGCCAAGGTGCTGTCGCCCGAACGCGGCGACCCGAAAGTGAAATCGTTGACAGTCGAAGGCGGCATCGTCTCGCTGACGATTACCATCGACGGTTCCACACTCAGTTTCGACGGCACGATCGACCCGAAACAACCGAAGATCATCCTCGGCAGCTTCGGCGATGAACGCCGACTGTCGGCCGCGACGTTCTCTGCGACGGACATCACCGAGATTACTCGAGGGAACTCCATCGTAGCGAACAAAGCGCCGGCCGAGATGACGGCGGCGATGAAGATGTCGAATGCGTCGCAGATTTTACGCGGCAAGGCACGGCAAACCAAGGACGCCGACGCGAAGAAGGAACTACTGAAGCAAGCCGAAGACGCCACGAAAGAAGCCGACGAGAAACTGCCGGGCATGTACAAGGAGGTGCTGGCGAAGTACCCCGGCACGCTCTCGGCCTACTTGGCCGCGAATAGCCTCATCAATCGTGCGGAGAAAATCAAAGCCCCCGCCGATGCCGTGAAGGGCTGGGCCGAGGCGATGATCGTCGCTGCCGCGCCATACGGCAAGAAATACGAAGACGACACCGCATCGCGAATCGCCGCAGCACTGACCAGCCAAACCGGTTACGCCGCCACCGCACTCCCCTACGCCGAGCGAACGGTGAAGGTCACCGAACGGGCCTCGCCGGCACGCCGCGTCCGCGCACTGACAGTCCTTATGGAAGCGCAATCCGGTAGCGGCAAGGCCGATGCCGCGAAGGCCACGGAGGCCATCATTACGAAGATCGATGGGGAACTCGATGCGGAGTTTCTGAAGACCGTCCCGCCGTTCAAGCCGAAGAAATACCAGGGGCGTACCGACGAGAAAGCCAACCACGTCGCCGTGATGGAACTGTTCACCGGTGCCCAATGCCCGCCGTGCGTCGCCGCCGACGTGGCCTTCGATGGCTTACTCAAAGCGTACAAGCCGAAAGACCTGATCTTGCTGCAATATCACTTGCACATCCCCGGCCCCGACCCGCTCACGAACGAAGACACCGTCGCACGGTACGACTACTACAGCAAGAAATTTGCAGACGATTTCGGCGGCACACCGAGTACCGCATTCAACGGCAAAGCCGCAGCGGGCGGCGGCGGTTTTATGCCCGATTCGGAAAAGAAGTTCACCGAATACCGCGTGGTGATCGACGCGATCCTCGAAAAATCGAGTGATGCGAGCCTGACGGGAACGGCCAAACGCGACGGCGATGCCATCGCGGTGTCAGTCGAAATTGCCGGCTTGAAAGAACCCGACGCAAACGTGAAAGTGCGCGTTCTGCTCGTCGAAGAAAACATTCCGTACGTCGGCAGCAACGGGCTGCGGTTCCACCATCATGTGGTGCGCTCGCTGTTCGGTGCGCCGAACGGCGTACTCGTGAAAGACCTGACCGGCGGGAAGCACACCGCGAAGCTGAGCCTCGATGCACTGCGCGCGCAACACACGAAGTACCTCGATGCCTTTGCGAAAGACAGCCCGTTCCCGAACAAGAAACGGCCGATGGAAATGAAGCACCTGAAAGCCGTCGCCCTAGTGCAAAACGACGACACGGGCGAAATCCTGACGGCGATTCAGTTCGATGTGAACTAACGACTCGCCTCGCGTAATAGAATCTCGACCTCCGCCCGCGTGTCCCATGCGGGCGGAACTTGCCCCGGCTTCGTTTCCCGTTTCAGCCACATCTCGGCTTTCTCGCGCCAGATTTTTGCATCGGTCGCGTGGCCCAACCGATTCTGCAACAGGCTATAAATCAGCCACGCTGCCGGTCGCTCGGCCTTGCTCTCGCAGATCGGTTTCAACTTCGTGGCGGCTTCCTCGAAGCGGCCCGCACGCAACAAACTCGCCCCCATAACCATCGTGGCGAAGTCGCTCGCATTCGTACCGACCTCGGCGAGTTTCAGAACCCGTAATGGATCGACGCCACTGTCCGGAGAGAGCGAACAGACCCACGCGACTTGCTGGGCTTCATTCGCATCGTGCGTTCCGCGGTAGAAGTCGGCGAGGTCGCGGCAGGCTTTCTGGTAGCCCTCGCGGTCGTTGGCTTGCAAGCGAACGAGCGGCAATAACCCCACCGCCGATGTCGGGTCGGCACGCAGTTGCATCGCTTTGCTGAGGTGCGCCGCCGAGCCGTCCCAATCGCCGAGTTGCCCGAGCGCCACGCCGGCTTGGTACCAGTTATCGGGCAAATCCGGTTGCAGCAAAATCGCCTTCGCGGCTTCGTTGGCGGAACCCTGCCAGTCGCGGAGTTGCGCCGACGCCACGGCTTTGCGACGGCGATACTCGGGCTGTTCCGGACTCTCGGCGATAAGTCGATCGAGGTGCCACGCTGCGGCGAACCAGCGCCCGTTCTTCTCGCTGACATCGGCTTGTCGCTGCCACCATTTCCCGACGACGGAACGCTCGGTCGTCGCGACGACGGGGTACTTGCTTTTGAGCAACTTCCAATCGTCTTGGAACTGGCCGGGTTCGCTCGGGATCACGTCGCCCGCTTCGCTCAAACGCTGGCCGGAAAGCATCCGCCCCGCCGCGAGCATCTCCTCGACCGACCACTTGGCGACGACGAGCGTCGATTCCCAATCGGGCCGCGCCGGGAACGGCGGCGTCACCGTTTCCCCGGTGGCAGCATCCCAGACGCGGCCTTTCCCGTTCGGCAGTTCGGTGTAAAAGAGCTTGCCGTTCGCGCTAAATTCGCTGCGGAGGACGGTCGCACCGAGTCGCACTGGTGGCACGAGTGGCGAGCCATCGGCGACATCCCAGAGCCGCGCCGTGTTGTCTTCGCTGGTGCTGGCGAGCGCGTTCCCTTTCGCGTTGAACGTGAGGCTGAGAACGCGGCTGACGTGCCGACCACTTGCGGCCCACACCGGCTTCCCGCGATTGCCTTCTTTGAGAATGTCCCACAGCATCACGTGGCCATCGAGGTCGCCGGTCGCGATCATCGAACCATCGGGGCTGAACGCCGCCGTCACAATTGCCGCCCCGGTGCGAAGTGGCGGAGTGATCGGTTCGTGGTCGTTCGTGCGGCGAACGCGCACTGCCTGACCGCCGCCGTACGTCAAGGACATCGTGCCTTCCGGACTCAGAATCGTGCGGATTTCGTCGCGGTTCGCGTTCTCCACGGGTACCGCAGTTCCCGCGGGCGCGATCGTCGACCCGCTCAGTTCGCCGTGCGTGATGAGGTTCCACGTTCGCACGGCACGGGTCTGATCGACGACGAGCAATTCGTAACCGTTCGGGCTAAATTGCACGCCGAGCGGCGTCGAGTTGTGCCGCAGCGGCGGCGCGATCATGTCCCCGCTGGACGTATCCCAGATGCGGATCGCGTTGTCGTCGCCGCCGCTGGCGAACCAGCGACCGTCGGGGCTGACCGCCAAAATTTGTACCGGGCCATCGTGCGATTCGGGGCGGCCAATCGGCTGGCCGGTGACGGCGTCCCACACCTTCGCGGTCGAGTCGCTCGAACCGGTGATGATGCGCAAACCGTCGGCGGTGACGGCAATCGCGTTGATCGCCGCCGGGTGCCGGAGCGGCATCGCGAGTGTCGGCGTGCCTTTCGCGACATCCCAAATGATCGCGGTGCCGTCCGCCGAAGCCGTGGCGACGCGATCGCCGTTCGGGAAGAACGCCACCTGGTTCACCGCCCCTGCGTGCTTCAGTGGTAACGTGAGTGGCTGACCGGTGACTAAGTCGAACACGCGCGCCGTATGGTCTTTGCTCGTGGCCGCAAATCGCTTGCCGGCAAGGTCGATTGCCAGCGAGGTGATGCGGTCGGCGAACGTGGCCGAGAACAGTTCCTTACCCGTGTGGCTATCCCAACCGCGCACGCGGCCCGCCATGCAACCCGTCAATAACGTGCGACTGTTCGGCGCGAACTCGACCCGCGTCAGCGTCGCGCCGTTCGGCAACACGAACTGTAACCGGCCCGTTTTCGCGTCCCAAATGCGCGTGGTGCCGTCGGCCCCCGCAGTCGCGGCGCGGCTGCCATCGGGTGCGAGCGCACTCGCCGCAATCCGCCCGCCGTGTTCGAGTGGCGGGCTGACGGCGGAGCCATCCTTCGCGTCCCAGACGCGACCGATGCCATCGTCGCTGATTGCGAGCACGAGGCGACCGGTGCCGTCGTATTGCGCCTCCGTCATCGTCGCTTCGTGTAGCCAGATGTTCGACAGACGCGGGCAGTGGTCGAACACCGAACGCAGCCGAATGCGGTGGATATTCTCGCGTTCGATCCCGCCCTGTTCCAGCCGCAGCGCCTCGGCATACCAGAGCGGCGCGCCGAGATAATCCTGCGTATCCAGCATTCGCGTGCCGTTCGTCACGTTCAATCGAACGAGGCGGCGGTTGCTTTCTTCGAGCGCACTCGACGCCTTACTCCGCGACTCTTCGGCTTCCTTCGCGCGGTTCGTGACGGCGACGTACGACCAGATTCCGAGTGCGATCATTGCGAACGTGGCGAGGATCCCGCTGGCAATCACGCCCGTGGCGGTCGGGTGGCGACGGACCCATTTGATGAACCGCTCGACCGAACCAACGGGCCGCGCCGCGATCGGCTCGCCGTCGAGGTAACGCCGGAGGTCTTCGGCAAATTCTTCGGCAGTGATGTACCGGCGGTGCGCGGGTTTCTGGAGCGCCTTCAGGCAGATCGTGTCGAGGTCGCGCGGAATACTGGACTTCAACGTACGTGGCGGGATGATCTCCGAATCGAGAACCATGCGGATCGTGGCGATCGCACTTTCACCGGAAAACGGCGGGCGACCCGTGAGAATTTCGTACAAGATGCAACCGAGCGCGTAGGTGTCCGTCGCCGGGCAAATATCGTGAACGCGACCCGCCGCCTGTTCGGGTGCCATGTAACTCGGCGTGCCGAGGATCGTGCCGGCGTGCGTCTGCCCGGAGTTCTGTGCGATGTCTTTGGCCAACCCGAAGTCGGTCACCTTCGGCTGACCATCGAGTGTCAGTAGCACGTTCTGCGGCTTCAGATCGCGGTGAATGACACCCGCCGCGTGGGCCGCATGAACGGCGCGGCAGAGCGTCTCGACCGTTTGCGCCGCGTACTTCGCGCTCTGCGGTTTGCCATCGAGTTTGGTGTGGAGGTTGCCGCCATCGACGAGTTCGAGCGCGAGGTACGGCGCGCCGTTGTGTTCGCCGACATCGTAGACCTGCACGATGTTCGCGTGGTTCAATTTGGCGACCGCTTCGGCTTCGGCACGAAACCGTTCGAGGTGCGCTTCGCCGACGTTCGCCCCGCCGATAATCATCTTCAGCGCGACGATGCGGTTGAGGTGAATGTGCCGCGCTTTGTAGACGATCCCCATGCCACCTTTGCCGAGTTCGTCGAGAATCTCGTACGGCCCGACGAGGCACTCCGGCGCGACGCGGTTGCCGGCCGCCGTCATGATCGACTGCGCAAATACGGCCGTCGCATTTAAGCGCGTGCCACCAATAGGGCCAGGGGTACGAAAGCTCGAAGGCGGTTTCTTACTGAGTGTGTCGCGCGCGTACGCATCCGGTGTCGCCGCCCGCGTCAGATTCGGGTCGGTGTCCGCTTCGTCTGTCGCCGTCTCAACGGGTGCGAGCGACTCGTAGCCGATCGTCTGATCGGGCTTGGAATCGGGCGCACCATTCGAGGTGAGGTTGTCGAGATCACCGGCCATGGGGAATGCCCCCGACGGGCGGCGAATAACGGAAGTTGAGCATAAAAAACATGATACCGACCATTCGCAACAATACGGGTGCAAAACCACCCCAAATCCGCCCCGTGCGCCGTCGCCGATTCGATGCAACCACTACGAATGGCGAATCGCGACGGTTCGATTTCGCTTTTCCGTGGTTTCAGTGTATTCCGTGGTTCGCTTCCATTCTTAAAACCGAACAGCAGAAAAGACAGGAACAACCACGGAAAACACCGAATTCACGGAAATGAAAACAGTGAACTGAAATCCTTCACGGCGTTGCCATTGAGGGCTGACCCTGGAAGTGAATGACCCAGATGCGTAATCGCCAATTCTGTCACTACTATCGCTACTTCGGGAATTTGATCGAGTCGGTGTTCACGACAATGACATTCCCAGAATCATCTCCGATGCACAATAATTTCCCATCCGAGGTGACGTTCAGCGCATGTGGCAACACGATGTGGAATTCCCCGTCCAAAGTGATCTGCGTCAAGGGTTTGTTGGTCTTGGCATTCCAAACTTGAATGGTGTTAGCATGTGAACCGATACTGTAGAGGAGCGATTGCGATTGCGAAAGTACCATGCGAGAATCGCCCAGGTGAATAATCGACTTCTCTTTGAGATTTGCGAAGTAGGAGACTTCGGCCCCAGACATCACCAATGTTTCCGCGTCTTTCGAGAAATGAATACGATCGACGCGACGAGTCAGCTCCACCTTTCCTTTCTCCTCATCCGCCGGTAGGACGAGCGGCGGAAGCGTGATGTTTTTGAGATCCCAGACGCGGAGCTTCGGTTGGTCGATTGTGACCGTTGCGAGGTAGCGATTGTCCGCCGAGAGACTCATGGCGCAGATGCGATCCGTGTGCGGAATGGACCAGGCTTTTTGATGCGTCGAAAGCGACCAAGCCGTCATTTCCTTGCGATCCGTCGATGTCGTCAAAAGTTGGTTGCCGTCGCGCGAAAATACGATCGGCCAGCAAGCGTCGAGTTTGAATTGCATTGCGAACTTTTCGGTGTCCCATATATGAATTGTCCCTGTCGCCGCCGCAGCGAGCCGCTTCCCATCCGGCGAAAATTCCAAGGTCATGTACGTCTGCGTCTTCGGCGAAGAAAATTTGCGGACGCGCTGAAACGTCGTGAGATCGTAGAACCGCAAGTCGCTTGCTTGACCACTCACCGCCATTTGCTTCCCGTCTCCGCTCGTGGCAATCGCCAGCACCGCCGATGCGAGCAAAGCGTCTCGCATGACCGGCCGAATCAACTGCCGCTCTTGCCCATGTGAACGGTGTGAGGCAAAGCCATAGAAGAAGAACAGCGCAACGAGGAATGAGCGAGGAACGATAGCGATCATGTGAAAGTTGGCAAAGCACATATCAAGCCCAATTAAGTCTTCCGATGCCGCAGATACGTGAGTAGCATCGCGACAAGCACAGACACCGTAACAGCAATCGCAAGATTTAACAGCAAAATGGACACGTCAAAAAACGGATCGTCGATAAAACCCCATGCTGTAAAAGTATATGGGAATCCGGAATACCGAAACATTAGCAAGCCTCGCGATCTGACATATCCTGCGAAATTCGCGAATACGAAAGACGCGAACAGCACGCCACACCAGAAGGTAAAGTACCGTTTCACCTGTGCGGAATAGATGTTAATTTTTAGGTCCATCTTTGAGGGTTGCTCCTGAAAGCGCACGATCTAGATGCGTAATCGTCAGTTGTAGCACTTCTATCAGTCCTTTGGCAACTTGTTCGAGTCGATGCTCACGACAAATACATTGCCAGAATCATCTCCAATGGACAACGATTTTCCATAAACTCGGAAAGTAAGCTGTAATTCACTCGCGAAAATACTTACTGTTTCAGCCGAATACTCGTCCTCTTGATTAATTCTTCAATTGTATCGCCATCGAAATCACGTATGCGACGCTTAGAGAGATCGACCATGCAAACGAGCGGGCCATTGTTATGATTGCTGAATAGGACTTGTCCAATTAGTTTGGCTTTAGAGTCGAGTATGACATTAAGATCGCTTGGTTGCATCCAATGCACTCCATAACCTGTAGATTCTAAAATAAGCACGGTTTCACTATGTGGCGTCGTGATGTCATCTAAGTGTATAGTGGTAAGATCAGAGAATACTGTGTTGGGACCAACTGCGACAAAATAACTAGCACGATGTTGCTGTTTGCCTCCGATATCGGCGGGGCAAGCGTAACAAGAAGGCATTTTATTTTCGAGACGTTGATTACTCGGACTATTCCAAGCATCATCGAAGCAATACTCGTTAAATGTTTTAGGATCGATGAATTCTAAAAGCAGAACTCGCCAACTGTGTTCTAATTTCATGTTGCCACGTACAGTGCGAGAAGATGGGAAGCAACCATATTTATTGTGATATTCGTACATGGCACTACCTATTGAAGAAAGATTGCTTTCGCATTTGCTTTCTTCAGTGGAATTCCGAATGCGCATAATATTCGACGCCAGGTACAGTCCAGCAATGATCAGGATCAATCCGATGGCTGCAAGGATTGCTTTTTTCATGTATAACCATGCATAAGGTTTGCAAACTTATTTTTCATAGTTATCTACCTGCTGATTCTTTGGAGTTGTCCAATATACTTTCCCATCTTTGTCAACGCCGAATGCGGGCGCAGGCACATAGCACTCTATATTGACTCCCTTGTTAGTCAGCGTGCTGCACACTTCGCGTAATGTTCGGAGTCTTACATTGTCTGATTCTTTATCGCTTTTTGAATGCTCTGATCCGCATAATATTGCTTTGTAGCATTTTGGAGCAACCATGAATGGAACTGTAAATCTGCCGCCGAACTCTTTGTCGACCTTCACTCGCACTTCACTCAAGAATCCACACTTGATCAATCCTTCGTGAACATTTCCCGACGCGGAGTAGTGCAGCACATATATTTTACCCGGTTTGTCAGGTACCAGTGCGACGCCAACACAAGGGCCACATCCTCTCGGTCCTGAGAGCCATCCATCCGGGACTTCTCCACTCCAGAACTCATCACCACCTACACCGTTGTTTTTTGATTGGTTCGGTGCGATTTCCAAATCTTTTTCGCGTCTAAACGGCACGCCTTTCAATATTTCATCTTTCCCTGGGGGTGTAAATGATCTCGGCAAAATGGGTGTTAATTCAGGGATTTTCCCTGATGACCCTCCTATATTTGGAGATTTTTCTTGCATTCCGTTTGGATCCAGTCCATTGACCGGATCGTTCCCCACATACCGATACAGATTCACGTCCCCCGCTTCGTATGCGATCGGGTCCATCGTCATCCAGCGGCCTAGTGCGTCGTCAAGTCTTGGTTTTGGGGTAGAGTCGCTTTAACTTTATGCGTGCGTCTGCGAGTTTGAATTGCCAGTCGACGCCGCGTTGCTTGGCGTTGG
>JAYWCL010000052.1:0-41398 GCA_043780595.1 Limnoglobus sp. | reverse complement strand
GGTTTCGTCGCCGACTTCCGTACTCTCAGCATAGTCCGCCGCACTCACGTTCCCGGCCTGCAGGCTCGGCTCCGCCGAAGAGGAGTGCCCCAGGAACTTATTCTGGCCCCAGGAACTTATTCTGGCGGTGAGCGTTAACCCACCGCATTGACTGGTGCTGTTCGTTGCCTTCGGCGCGCACCGGTTGCGATGGCCGTCCTTGAATTTTGCAAAGCAGCATCGCGTTCTGAATTGTCAATTCTGTCTCATCACTCGCCACTCACCACTCACCACTCAGGCCGGCATTGCGGGTGGGCGATGGACCTCGTAGCCCAACTCTTTCGCTCTGCGATGGAAGCTCTTTTCTTGACGCGCGTGCTCTTGCTCGGCGTACTCGGCTTCGGTCTTTTTCATGGACTCGACGCCGTATCGCATCAGGTTATACAAGATGCGTGCCAGCTTGTGCGCCGTCGCCGTGATCGCCTTCGGCGCGCCGAGTCGCGAGCGCTGCCGCCGCAAATACGCGCCGAGGTAACTCTTGCTCCGCACCAACGACCACGCCGCCAATCGCAACGCCGTTGCCGCACGATTCTTCCCCTTGCGGGTCGCGCTCGACTTCACCTTCCCGCCCGTTTTCTTGAAGTTCGGGCACAACCCCAACCACGAGGCAAAATGTTTGACCGTCGGCCATTTCGTGAAGTCGGTGCCCAATTCGCTGATGAGCGTCAATGCATGAATCTCATCGATACCTTGGCGAGCGGGGTGTGTAAGCACCCTGATCCAGCCAGTGTCATGCGCAATGCATATGGATGGAGATTGTCTCATTGAAATTGAGGATGTTTCCGACTCTGGAAGGATCAGGGGGCTTACGCCACCCCGCTCGCCTATACGTGCTTCGCACGACACAAATGATGTGTAGTTGAGATGGTTTCATCGACTTTAATTAGCGATCCGTGACTTCAGACATACGTAAAATCGCTGCGAATTGTCTTGGGTTTCCTCTGTTTGCGCGCCGACTGGCTCACTCAATCGCCTGAATTCGCTGGAAATTGCACTTGCGCCAGTTTCGCGAATGGGTCGTGATCGCGGGTGAAGGCGAGTTCGATGGCGGCGGTTCGGCTGACGCGGATCGTGAGTTTTTGCACCGGTTCGGGGAACATCTCGCCATCGCAGTAGCCGTGGAGCGGTCGTTTGTTCGGCTCGACGGCTTCCAATACGACTTCGGCATCGAGCGGCAGCACGGCAGGCCGCCAGAACGCGGGCTTCAGTACGTTTGAGCCGACGAGCAACAGCACTTCGGTATTCAACGGCACCGGCGAAGCACCCATGGCGCGGGCATACGATGTCGAACCCGCAGCAGTCGAAACGAGCACGCCATCACCGACGAGTTGCGGGATCCGTTCGACGCCGTTCACCTTAACGCGAACCCATGCCGTCTGGCCGGTCGCACGTTCGACCCAGGCTTCGTTGAATGCAACCGAGTCGCGGATCGTGCCATCGCACAGCACAGCTTGCACTTGCAACAATGGCAGGTGGTAAAGCAGCAGTTCTTGTTCCCAAAACGCGGTGACTTCGCGACCGCTGAGCAGAAACCCGAGGCCGCCGGTGTTGATGCCGAAGAACGGCAAGCGGTCGCGCCAATGTTTGCGGATCGCCCGCAACATCGTCCCATCGCCGCCGATCGGGACGATCATCGTCGGCTCGCCGATCGTATACGGCGCGAGAAGTTGGGCGTAATTCGTCGATTTCTTGTTCCAGCCATCGACGTACAGTTGAAACTGTGCCGCACTCGGTTTGAAGGTGGTGCGTTCGGATTGTGGCACATCGCGAAACAACCCGTGCCGCTGGATGTACGCCGCGACGGGCGGATGCAGATAATCGTCGACCGGCTCCCACTGCGTCAGCATCATGCGGATGGTGTTGCCCGGCATGTGCGCGGTATGTTCGAGCAACACGTGCCGCGGCGGCAGGTCGGCCACTTCCAACGGCTCGCCATGTTCGCGCAGCACGACGAACCCCGAGCGCGACCACTCCTGCGCACCGCGATCCCACTCTTTTTGAATCACCGATTTGCCCGTCGCGCCCTCGCGAATCCAGTCGGTAGAAACCACGTGCCAGACTTCGGAGTTGGCCACGACGTAGCGTTCGGCGAGCGCAACCGGCGGCGTAAACTCTTGGCGTTCGAGGTCGGTGAGATCGACGATGCACTTCTTCAAACCGCGAAAGTTTAGGTCTGCCATCGTGGCGCGATGGATCGCCCGGCTATCGGGGATTTCCCCCGGCTTCGCACGCGGCCCGCATCGCGGCCCGCTCGGAACGACGATCACGCGATCGAATGTTTCGGACAACCGCTCGGCAATATGGCGATGGTGGACGGTCGGCGGATCGAACCGGTTGTGGTAGATCGCGATGCGCTGGGTCATCGGGCGCGGTTCCCTTCACTGGCAGTGTTGGCGTCACTCTGGCATGATATGCGGGAACCGCTTTCGACGTTCACTTTCCTCTACAGTATACCTTCGGCAGGAGAAGACTGGGACGGACGCGAAATCCGCGTGCAGTCCGACCGTTCGGATACTCCTCGTCACGAATGAAAACCATCATGAAAATCGTTGTGCTCGGCGCGATGGGGCAACTCGGTCGCGATCTTTTGCCCCGCTTACCGGGAGAAGTGATTCCCGTCACGCGGGCCGACGTGGACCTTTCCGCACCGGGTGCCATTGCGACTTACATCGAGGTCACCAAGCCCGACATCGTCATCAACTGTGCGGCTTACAACCTCGTCGATAAAGCCGAGGCGGACCCGACGGCGGCGTTTGCGGTCAATGCGTGGGCGGTGCGCGAACTCGCGGAGGCGTGCCGGAATGCGTACCTCGTTCACGTCAGCACGGATTACGTTTACGGCCTGGAAGATAGCCGCCAGACGCCTTATCGCGAAGACGATGCCCCCGGACCGGTGAGCATCTATGGACTCAGCAAATTGAACGGCGAATACCTCGTTCGCGCGATCGCACCGAAACACCTCGTCGTTCGTACGTGTGGCCTTTATGGTGTCTGGGGCAGCGGCGGCAAGGGCGGCAATTTCGTCGAAACGATGTTGCGCGTGGCATCCCAAGGTAAGCCAATGCGCGTGGTCGACGACCAGCGTTGCACGCCGACTTCGACTCGCGATTTGGCGACGATGATAACGGGGCTAATCGAACGGGAAGCGACGGGGTTGTATCACGCGGTGAACGCGGGCGATTGCACGTGGTTCGAGTTCGCCACCGAGATTTTCCGCCTCGCGAATCTCCACGTCGATTTGACGCCGATACCGTCTTCGGGTTATCCCACACCGGCGAAGCGACCGCCGTACAGCGTGCTGAATACCGACAAACTCCGGGCGCTCGGCCCCGCGCCGCGCCACTGGAAAGAGGCACTCGCGAGCTATCTGCACGATCGCCAACAGAGAAATGCTTGACAGACGCCGCAGCGTTGCTAATAATCAATGAGACGCAATCTCAATAAGACTTGCCGGGACGACGTATGCTCCTACCTTTGGATCTATTGCGAGCGGGTGAGTGGGCCGACATCGCCGAAGTATCCGGCGAACCGGGCTTCGTGAATCGGCTGGCCGAATTGGGCCTCCGTGAAGGCTCGCGGTTCTGCGTCGTGCAGCCCGGCGTGCCGTGTTTGCTGCTGCTGAACTCGTGTCGTCTCTGCCTTCGCGGCAGCGAAACGACGCAGATCCTCGTCCGCCCCGTCAAAGGGCCGGTTTCCTAATGTCGCTCACACTCGACCAAGTTCTGCCGGGGCAATTCGTCGAAATTCTCACCATTGCCGGTGAACCGGGCCTCGTTCAGCGTCTGTACGAACTCGGCTTCTGCGAAGGCGAACGCATCGAATTTCTGGGCCGCGCCCCGCTCGGCGACCCGATCGAGATCCGCATCGCGAACAGCCGGATCAGCCTGCGAAAAGTCGAAGCCGCCGGCATCGCAGTATACATTGTTTGAGCTGATTTGCGACAGGATTTAACAGGATTCGGAAAACAGAATTAATTCTTTCTGATCCTGCTAATCGTGTTAATCCTGTCCGCTGATTTGTGACAGGATTAGCAGGATTTAACTAATCGTGTTAATCCTGTCCGCTGATTTCTCTCCTTCAAACCCGATCGCTCCATGCCTGTTCCGCCAATTGTTGTCGCCCTGGTCGGGAACCCCAACGCGGGGAAATCGACCTTATTTAATGCTCTTTCGGGGCTGCGGCAGCACGTCGGTAACTATCCCGGCGTCACGGTCGAGATGAAAAAAGGCGACTTCGTCGTCGATGGTCGGCGCGTGGAACTCATCGACTTGCCGGGCACGTATAGCCTGGCGGCGCGTAGCCCCGACGAGATGGTTGCGGTCGATCTGCTCCTCGGTCGGCAACCGTCCGAACCGAGACCCGATCTCATTATCTCGGTCGTCGATGCCTCGAATCTCGAACGGCATTTGTACCTGACTACGCAACTGATGGAACTCGGCGTTCCGGTCATCGTCGCGCTGAACATGATCGACATGGCGAAGGCGCAGGGCATCGCGATCGACGCGGAGCGTTTGGCGAAGTCGTTGCAAGTGACGGTCGTTCCGATTCAGGCGAACGCGGGCACGGGCCTCGACAGACTGCGTGCGGAGATCGTGCGTGCCGCCGATCACGGTGTGGCCCCCGCGGCGAACCTGTTGCCCGAGCCGATCTTGCGCGAGAGCGAGGCACTTCACGGCTCGCTGAACGGCGAGATTCCGCAGTTCCTGGCACGCCGTTTGTTGCTCGATGTCGGCGGGTATACCGAGCAATGGTTGACCGCGAAACGTGGCCCCGAGTGGCATCAAACGCTCCTCGACGCGCGACTGCGTCTCACCAAAAGCGGTTGCCCCGTGCCCGCCGCCGAGGCAAAGGCCCGCTACGCCTGGATCCGTGCCGCCACCGCGACGGCCATCACGAAACCGGCGATTCGCCCCGTATCGACGACGGATCGTCTCGATACGATCTTGACGCACAAATTCTGGGGCACGCTCGTCTTCTTGGCGCTGATGTTCGTCGTGTTCCAGGCGATCTTCGTCGGTGCCGAACCGCTGATGGCCGCAATCGACACTGTCACCAAGTGGCTCGCGTCGCTCGTCGAAGGCGTACTTCCCGTTGGGCCGTTTCGCTCGCTCATCACCGATGGCGTCATTACTGGCGTCGGTGGCGTGATCAAATTCCTGCCACAAATCTTGTTACTGTTCGCCTTCATCGCGTTCCTCGAAGACTGCGGTTACATGGCGCGGGCGGCATTCCTCATGGATAAAATCATGAGCCGCTGCGGCCTCAGCGGCAAGTCGTTCATCCCGATGTTGTCGTCGATTGCCTGCGCGATTCCCGGCGTGATGGCCGCACGGGTTATCGAAAACCGACGCGACCGCATCGCCACGATCCTCGTCGCGCCGCTGATGAGTTGCTCGGCCCGCTTGCCGATCTACATGTTGATGATCGGTGCGTTCCTGACCGTGGGCCGGCCGTTCTGGTTAAAAGGTTTTACGCTGTTCATTATGTATATGATTGGGTTCCTCGTCGCGCCGATCGTGGCACTCATCCTGAAACGCACGCTGCTAAAGGGGGCGACGCCGATCTTCGTGATGGAACTGCCGACGTACCGGCGTCCGTCGTTGAAGGCGATCTTGCGGCGGATGTTCGATGCGGGTTGGGCGTTCGTTCGCCGTGCCGGAACGCTAATCCTGGCTTCGATGGTGATCGTCTGGGCGCTGTTGTATTTCCCGAATACCGACGAAAACGGGCAGAAGTACGAAGATCGGATTGCGGCCATCACCGAGAAAGCCGAAGCCACCGAGGGCGAAGAGGCGAAGGCCGAGGGCGAGAAGCAGGTCAATGCGTTACGCAGCGAATGGAAGCGGACATCCCTGCTCGGGCGGGTGGGTCGTTCGATGGAACCGGTGTTCGCGCCGCTCGGCTGGGACTGGAAGATCGGCGTGGCCGCACTCGCGAGTTTCCCGGCCCGCGAAGTGATCGTCGGCACGCTCGGCATCTTGTACCAAGAAGGCGACATCGACTCCGACGAGAAGAAGGATCAGTTGCAAAACACGATCCGCGACCGCTGGAGCGAAGATCCAATTCGCGGGCCGTACGTGGTGCCGATTGCGTTATCGGTGATGGTGTTTTTCGCGTTATGCTGTCAGTGTGCCTCGACGCTGGCCGTGATTCGCCGCGAAACCAAAAGCTGGGCGTGGCCCGCCTTCACGTTCGCGTACATGACGATCCTCGCCTACATCGGCGCATTCCTGACGTTTCAAATTGGGCGCTGGGTGGTCGATCATCTGTCGTGACCGCATTCACGAAAGTCTGTCATGGATCATCAACTCATCGCCGTCATCACTACGATCATCGCCGCCAGTGCGTACCTCGCGTACTCCAGTTGGCGAACGTGGTTCGGCAAGAAATCACCCGGCTGTGGCTCCGGTTGCGGTAACTGCGCGAAACCGACGCCAGAAGTGAACGCGCACCGCATCGCGCTTCCCATGATCGGAGAGTAACGCATGAACGCGGTGCAGAATTAGAATTAGCCGCGACGCGCAGGCTTTGCGTAGCGGAGCGCGTGGACTTCACCCACATCCGTAGAATGGGTGACGCGCACGCGCTCCGCTCCGAAGACTCCGCGTCGCGGCTAATTGTGAGCGTCACGGCTAATTCCACTTCGATTCGCTGCGACGTTTGCACGACCTGCGACTACATTACGAATCTTCACACTTTTTCGTCGCCTTGAGGTTCCCGGATGTTCCCGCTCGCATTGCTAGTCGCCATCGGTTCCACGGCACAAGTTCCCACTGCACCCATGCCGCGCGTCGTGGAAACCAAGAAAGCCGAACTCGCGCCGCCGGTTGGGGCGTTTCGCTTGCGGAGTGTCGGCCCGGCGGTCACTTCGGGGCGGATCGTTGGCTTCGCGGTCAACCCGAAGGATCGCTCGAATTACTACGTGGCGGTGGCGTGTGGTGGTGTGTGGAAAACGACCAACGCGGGGACGACGTGGCAAGCGGTGTTCGATGGCGAAGGTTCATACTCGATCGGTTGCGTGGTACTCGACCCGAAGAACCCGAACGTGGTCTGGGTGGGTACCGGCGAGAACAACAGCCAGCGCAGCGTGGCGTACGGCGATGGCGTTTACAAGAGCATCGACGGCGGCAAATCGTGGGCGAACGTCGGCCTCAAGACGAGCGAGCACATCGGGAAAATCGTCGTCGATCCGCGCGATTCGGACACGGTCTACGTCGCTTCACAAGGGCCACTCTGGGGGCCGGGTGGCGAGCGCGGACTCTACAAAACCATCGACGGCGGCAAGAACTGGACGCGAATCCTGACGATCGACGAAAACACCGGCGTCACCGATTTCGTCGTCGATCCGCGCAACCCGGACATTCTCGTTGCGGCGAGCTATCAGCGTCGGCGGCACGTTTGGACGCTCATCAACGGCGGGCCGGGTTCGGGCGTGCATCGCTCGATCGATGGCGGCAAAACCTGGAAGAAACTCGGTGGCGGTTTACCCGGTGGCGACATCGGCCGCATTGGTTTGGCGATGGCACCGACCGCACCCGACACGCTGTATGCGATCGTCGAAGCGGGCGATAAAGCGGGTGGCATTTTCCGCAGTACCGACTTCGGCATCACGTGGGAGAAACGCAACCCGTTCGATTCCCAGGCCCAATATTATTCGCACCTCGTCGTCGATCCCGTCAACAAAGATCGCCTCTACGCGATGGGCGTGTTCATTCAAGTTTCCGACGACGGCGGCGCGACGATTCGCAACCTCGGCGAAGGCAACAAGCACGTCGATAATCACGAAATTTGGATCGACCCGAACCAGCCGAATTATTACCTCGTCGGCTGCGATGGCGGCATTTACGAGAGCTTCGACCGCGGCGCGAACTGGCACTTCAAATCGAACTTACCCGTCGCGCAGTTCTACGATATCGGCGTCGATCAGAACCCGGCGAGCGGGCCGTTTTACCACATCTACGGCGGCACGCAGGATAACTTCACGCTCGGCGGTCCGGTGCGAACGCGCAGCCGCAACGGCATTACCAACGCCGATTGGTACGTCGTACAGGGCGGCGACGGCTTTCATTGCAAAGTCGATCCGACCGACCCGAACACCGTCTACGGCGAATATCAGTACGGCGGCCTTTGCCGTTTCGACCGCAAGACGGGCAACAGCGTCGACATTCAACCGCAGGCCGCCCCTGGCGAACCGCCACTCCGCTGGAACTGGGATGCCGCATTCACCATCAGCCCGCACAACCCGAAACGGTTGTACTTCGCCGCGAATAAACTCTTCCGCAGCGACGACCGCGGCGACACGTGGAAGCCCGTCAGCGGCGATCTCACGCGGCAACTCGATCGCGACAAGTTACCCGTTATGGGCAAAGTCTGGGGCCCCGATGCGGTATCGAAACACGTCTCGACGAGCTTCTACGGCAACATCGTCGCACTCGCCGAATCGCCTGCGAAAGAAGGCCTGTTGTACGTCGGCACCGACGATGGTTTGATCCAAGTGAGCGAAGATGGCGGGACGCTGTGGCGCAAAATCGAAACCTTCCCCGGCGTGCCCGAGAAGACGTACGTCAGCAAAATTGTCGTGTCGCAGTTCGAGCCATTCACGGTCTATGCGTCGTTCGATGCGCACAAGAACGCGGACTTCAAACCGTACTTGCTGAAGAGCAGCGATGCCGGCCGAAGCTGGGTTTCGATCGTCGGCGACCTGCCCGAACGCGGCTCGGTGTATTGCCTCGCCGAGGATCACGTGAACTCGAACTTGCTGTTCTGTGGCACCGAATTCGGCCTGTTCACGACGGTTGATGGCGGCAAGAAATGGCACCGCATGAAGAACGGCCTACCGACGATTCAAGTCAAAGATTTAGTGATTCAAAAGGCGAACGACGACCTCGTCGTCGGCACCTTCGGGCGCGGCTTTTACGTCATCGACGACATCCGCCCGCTCCGCGAACTGACACCGGCCACGCTCGCTTTGCCCGCGCACCTGTGTACGGTTCGCGACACGATGTTGTACATTCCGTCGGCCCAATACGGCGGGGGCGGCAAGGCGTTTCAGGGGGCATCGTTCTACACCACCGAGAACCCCGCTTACGGCACCACGTTCACGGTTCACCTGGCGGAAGGACCGAAAAGCCTCAAAACGAAGCGGAAAGACGCCGAGCGCGACGCGGAGAAAGCGGGGAAGCCGCTGCCGTACGCGACGAAGGAGGAACTGCGGGCCGAGGCGGAAGAGGAAGCGATCAGTACGGTGTTGCTGATTACCGACTTCAACAATGATGTGTTGCGACAAGTGAATGTGCCGACGGCGGCAGGCGTCCACCGCGTGACGTGGGACTTGCGCGAATCGGGCGTGACGGTTGGTGGTGATGACGATTCCGGCGGCGGGCCGCTGACGATGCCGGGCCGGTATCGTGCGACGCTCGTTCGCCGAATCGGCGCGAAGCGAACGCCACTCGCACCGGCGATCGAGTTCGCGATTAAACCCGATCCGCTGACGCCGCTCACTGGTGCAGACTATGTGGAGATTGCCGCGTTCAACACGAAAGTGAAGGGGCTACGTCGCACGTTGTCCGGCACTTCGAGTGCGGCAAACGACCTCGCCACGAAGCTCGATCTGATCCGCAAGGCGTTCGATCAGGCACCGAAAGTCGACGAGCCAGCGAAGGAGACCGTGCGGATTCTGCAAGAGAAACTGCGAGTGTTGCAGCGAAAACTCAACGGCGACCGCGTGTTGGCAGCGCGAAACGAAAACGTGCCCGATTCGATTTCGCAACGGGTAAACTACGCGGCGAACGCCAACTCCGATGCGCTGGCGAAGCCGACCGAAACGCAGAAAGCCTCGTACGCGGCCGCCACCAAGGAACTGACGGCGCTACTGGCCGAGTTGAAGGCGATGATCGAATCCGATGTGCCAACGCTCGAAAAGAAACTCGACGCAGCGGGGGCACCGCTGACGCCGGGGCGGTTGCCGAAGATCGAAGATCAGTGATTATCGGCGTGGGAGACTCCCACCGGGATGAACCCGGTGGCTCGTAGGATGAACCCGGTGGCACGTTACTCATCGTTATCTACCCTCGTTCTCGAAGTGGGACTTGGCACTTCTCCATAAGGCGAATGCGCTGAGCGCGAGCGAGATTGTGGCCATCAGGCTGCCACAGATCGCGGGGATGTGTTCGTCGAACGTGCGTCGTGTCGCTGTGTTCCACTCGCGAATCAGTGCGTGAACCGCGAGCGGCGGGCTGAGGGCTTCGATGTAGTGGTCGACATCTTCGATGCCAAACCATTCCCACGCGGCGAAGCGGAAAAACACCGCGAGCATTGGCGGCAGCGCGAAGATCGTTGCGAGGATCACGAGGTACCACGTGGCGGCCCGTGCCACGGTGAGGCAACGCACCGAGAGCCAGATGCCGAGCGAGAGCGCGAACGCAAGCGTCGCGGCAATGAGTACGCCGACGACAACGCTACAGACGGGGTGAATGCTGCGCGTAATCACGGCGTAGCCTACTAATATCGTGAGGCCGATCAGCCAGGGTTTCAGCCATAGCGCCGATGCGACAACTTTCGCCCAGAGGATGTCGACGCGCTCGATCGGCAAAATCAGCAAGGAATCGAGCGTTTGCCGTTTGCGCTCGCGAACGACGGTCGATGTTGCCATCATGCCCGCGAACGGCACGAACCCCGCGACGGCAGCCAGTGCCGCGGCGAACAGTATGGGTGTCACGTATGGCGACGGGCTTTCTCCATCCGCGATGAGTTTCATCATCGCGAGAAATATCATCAACCCGACCGGTACCGCGAACGCGACGAGAGCGCCGAACAAGCAGCCTTTCTGAAGGCTGCGATCGAGGTTGGCCGTGCGGTCCGCGAAGTGGCGTTCTTTCCACAACAATGGGTCGTCGTCTTTCCGCATCGGCGGGACGGGCTTCAACCGTAACGGCGCTCGTTCGCGGCGGGGCGACGCCGGTTCCGGTTCCAATACGGGCAACTCTGCGCGTGGCACGGGTTGCTGAGCGTTCAGCAGATAAGTGCGAATGCCACCGAGCGCGAGCAGCGTACAGAGGAGCGACGTGATGCCGTGTAGCAGTACGAAAATTACGGTGGCCGCTTCGAGGTTAAGGCCCATCCACCTGCGTAATGGCGCTTCGTTCAACGCACCGATGGTCATTACGAACGGCGACAACATATACTGTGGTCCCGCAAACAACACACAACACCAACTCACCACCGCTAGAAACAACACGACCACATAGGAATTGATCAGCACTGGCCGCAACGTCTCCGAGCGTGTGGCTGTCCACATCGAGAAGGTGGCGAGGCTCAACGTCGAGATAAACGCGACGATGAAACAGACGACGAGTACGGTGCCATCAATACCGCCGAAGAGCATCGTCAGCGTGAGTATCGGCAAGCCCGTCATTGCGAAGCCGAAGATGTAGACGAGCCGCGCGAGCAATTTGCCGACGATGATTTCGCGATTCGACAATAGCGATGACCGCAGGAAGTCGATCGTCAGGCGATCTTTTTCTTCGATGATCGCGCCACCCGCCAGCACGGGCGTGATGAGCGACAGCGCAATCAGTTGACAGATAAAAAACATCTGCGCGAACGATGCGGCAAAACTCGCCATGCGGTCGAGTGGAAAGACGACGTCGTGGCCGACGATCAGTTCGATCGGGCTGAGTTCCTTGAACTCGCGAACGTAGGTCGCGAGCAACCCGATCATCAGCACCACCGCGTACAGAACGCGCAACCGCAGATGCACGCCACCGCGTGCCAACCGCAGCATTTCGATGGCGAACAGCGGCCCGACAATCGGCGGCGAATCGTAAGGTCGCCCGCGCAGTCGCCGATAGTTCGCGATGAGCTTCAGCACGATGCCGGGGAGTACCGTGCAACTCGCGCCGAAAAACAACGCGAGTGCGATGATCTCCAGCAGTCTAGCCCCCGCCATTCGGTGTCTCCCGCTCGTTGGCGCTTCGGTCGAGCAACGGCCCCGCCTCGGTTGCCGGATCGCACGCCGCCTCGAACCGCCGCACCGCAAGCCGCCACAACCAACGGGCAATCAGCAGATTACTGAAGAATCCCAAGACATACCCGCCGACATAAAGCCACAAAACGTTGAACGGCACCTCCTGCGCGGCACCCAAGCCGATGACCGCCGCAGGGGGAATCAGACCTACGAAGAGATACTTGAGCGGCGAATCCATGCCGCCGGTGAGGTAAATCAACAGCCCGAACAGCGCGCTCCCCACTACCAAGGCGATCAGCGTCTGCCAGCCATTCCGGCGCTGGGCGACTTCGACCGTCGGCGCATTCGCCGATTGCAACATGCCGCGTGCCACGCCGATGAACGCGAGTTCGATCGCGAAGGCAACCAGCACCGGATACGCCCACCACGCCCACGCGCCGCACGCAATCGGCCCGATGCTCGTGAGTACCAGCCCGATCGCGATGCCTCGCGTTAAACCGAGGATGCCGCGTCGCTTTTGCGCCATGATTTCTTTTGGCTCGATCGGCGTGAGCAACAGGCTCGTCAGCGTGTCGCGTTCGCGTTCCTGGGCAATCGAGTAGAGGCCGTAAGTACTCGCGGAGGACATCATCAACACGACGATCAACATCGGGTAAAACCGCGCACCCGCAATAATATCCTTCCCGTATCCGCCGACGTCCGATACCGAAGCGGCGAGGAATGCGAGCGTCGGGATCACAAACACGACGATACACGCGATCCCGTTCGCGCGCTTCCTGTTGCCAAATTTCGCAAGGAGCGGGTTGCAGAATTGCTCCTTCCAGCGGATCGGATAATCGTCGATGGGCGGCCGCACCGTTCGTGCATCCTCGTTGGTCTTGCCACCACTCGACAGCCGATCGTCGGCGGAGAATCCGCGTAACAGCGACGCCGCACGCATACACGCGAGCAACCCGACGGCGGTGTGAAAGGCCGCATACGCGGGGAAGTCGCGGGCGATCCCCGCAACGCCACCACCCGCCACTTGGAACCACGTCGTGAGTCTCGCGACCAAGTTGCCCGTCGAGATCCAGTCGACGACATCGCCCACCGAAACCGTCGACATACGGTTCGGCGCTCCGGGGAAGAACCAGATTGACGGGTAATTTTGCAACATTTGCAACGAGAAACTCAACGCCAGATACGGAATCACGTACTTGAGAATCCAGCCTCCGCTCGCTTTTTTCGTGGCCGCCTTCACCGAGCCGAGCGCGGCCAGCCCCGCGAGTGACAGCATGGTGACACCGAAGTAGCCGAACGTGTAGAGAATGATTTCCGGCTCGACGCCGAACAGCAACGGCAGCGAAAGGACGATCGGCACTGCGGGGAGAACGTACATCGCCATACCGAACGCACGCGCGAAGAGCTTGCCGATGACGAGCTCGCGACCGCGCAGATCGGTGACGAGCACGAAGTCCATCCGCTTCGATTCGCGATCTTCGGCAATCGCGTAGGAAAGATACGTGAGGCCCGCCGAACCGCAGATGAGGCAGAGGTAAAAGAACAAAATCGCGAAGCCACCACTCGCGATCATTTTCGCTTGCGTCGGTGTGACGTCGGCAGAGGACGATTCGCTAAAAGCCGCGTAATAGAGCACGAGTACGGGCAGCCCCATCGCCGCCGCAACGATCGGCCGCCAGAGGTGGATCCGTTGTTTGCGCGACATCCGCGTGAGTTCGAGCCGCAGAAACGGCCCGAACAGCAAGAACTCCCGCTCCGCCGTCACGCACGACAACGCCAACAACCCGACTCCAGCCACCGCGAGCAGCGGCGACACCGTAAACGCCAGCGCTACGAGAATCGCACCGATCGGTGCGATCAGCCACGCCCAACGCTCGGGGTCGAATCGAGCACGAACGGGCGGTTCATTCGTTGGGGACATAGGGGTTACGTTCGGAGAGTCGATGCAATGGCACAATACCTTTCATTGTAAGATATGCCGGTGGATAATAAATGCAGAGCGCGGGAGCGCATTCTTATCCGGTGCATTCGGATATCGGCGCGCGTCTTGCCATCGCGCGACGATTTTCGCCTGTCGCTCGGCAGTACGATTGCTATGATGTGCCGAGCGACGTCCGCCCGTGGGCGACAAGCGGAGTGAACCGGAATGTCTACGACTTACACCGTGACTGCGAACGTGAAGTGCTGGAAGAAGCACGAATGCGTCGATTGCGGGTGCGAATTTCGCTACCAATTCAAGCGAACGATTCAGGGTACGGGCAACAGCGAGAAAGCCGCCCATGCTTCCGCGAACAAGATCGTCGAAAAAACCCTTCGGCAAGAAGTCGATGTGCGCCCCTGCCCGAGTTGCGGTCGCATTCAACCCGACATGATCGGTCAAGTGAAAGCGCGAGGCCACGCGCTCGTCGGTTGGGTGACTCTCCCGATCTTGGCGATTCTCATCGTCCTCGGTGCCACGTACGTTCTCGGTGGGAGCGCCGCGCCGTTGATCGTGGCGTCGATCGCGGCTGCGGCGGTCGTTCTCAACATCGTCATCGCCATCGGGAACCCGAACAGCGACCTCGAAGCGAACCGTTCTGGCACCGAAAAGTCCGTGCGAAAAGGCGACGTCGAAATCACCGAGGAAGGCAAAACATCCGGCCTCGAAAAGCCGCCGCACCCGATGGGCATCCCGCACTGGATCGGGATCGCCGCCGGTGGTTTCGCCGCGCTCGTGGCTCTCGCACCGATGATCTGCACGAGTTTCAACGGGCTAAACGTGAACCGGACTTCCTATCCGCAAGTCGTATCGCCCGGCGATTCCGTCACGGTTTATTTCGACGACACGATCGATTGCGTCAAGAATTATTGGAGCGGGTCGCCGATGGCGCGGGTAACGAACGCCGCCGAGTTGGGCATCGCGGAAGGGCTATCGACGACGAGCAAAAGCAGTTCGTGGGGCGGGAATATTACGGTGAAGAGTAGCGAGAAGCACACTTCGCCGAGCATCTGGGCGACGATCGCGTTGCCGAGCGACCCGAAACTCGCGAATCGAACGATTCGCGTACATATCGACATGAACGTTCGCTATCCGAACTCCGATGCGAGCGACCGCTTCCTCGATCAGAACAAGAGGATGAGCAAAGACGTGGAAATTGCCGTGTCGCCACCGGGCGCGAGTGCAAAGTATGGTACACTCTGGTGGTTGGGCATGGTCGGTGGCAGCCTGCTCTCGGTCGGTTCGTGCTTCTACTTGCGTTCGCTGGCGAAGTCGCTCCAAGCCCACGCGATCCCGCCCGATATCGAGTCGATTCAGGACGAAGAGCAAGACGACGAAGCAGATAACGACGAGTGATGGTGGTACAGTTAGCAGGTTCGTTCTTAGGTAGCCGCAGGTCTTTAGCCTGCGCGGGGGATTCTACCCTAGAAAACCAGTCGTGGCGAGTCTGCGAGACGCGACGTCCCACACCCAAAACGCTCATTCCGGGCGCGAGAAATGTCGAGTCTCGAAGACTCGCCACGACCCTCAGTCGTTGCCGGTGGAAGTTACGCAGGCTAAAGACCTGCGGCTACCAGATTTGGCAAGAAGCGGAAACTGCAACCCCGTTTTGAACTGTGTCGTGATGGAGAGACCCGAACAACACTGATGGCTGCGTACTCTTTCAGTTTCCGATGCCGCAAACGCTACACCTGCGTGGGGTGTGGGTGCGTCTATCGAATGCGCGACGAGCGCGTCATCGACGAACCGGCTCGCTCCGAAGACGCCGCGACGAAGCTGGCAACGAATCAACTGACGAGCGAACTGCAAGCCGAACCGAACGCGACGGCCTGCCCCGATTGCGGACGGTTCCAGCCCGATTGGGTCGGGCTGAAAAATGCGAAGCAACACTTGCGTATCGCGATCCTCGCGCTGATCGCCATCGCGATCGTTGCCGGGATCGCGTTCCTTTCCAGAATGGACGGGCTGGTGTTCGGGTGTCTCGTCGGTGTCGTCGGGTTAGCCGCCGCACTCGCGCACTCGTCGATCTCGTTGATGAACCCGAATCGCGATCTGGACGCGAACCGCACCGCGAGCCGTTCCCACGAGGAAGACGGCGATTTAGACGTAGTCAAAGAGGGCGACCGCAGCAAACAGAAGCGGGCGCTCAGCCCGATTACCCGTTGGCACGTCATCGCGCACCTGTGTACGTTCATGGCGGCGATCGTTCTCCTCGCCCCGGCCGCCGCTGAGATCAAAACGCAACAACCGACGATCCTCGAAGGTTATTTCAACGACCCGGTGCGGATCGAATTCCCCGACCGCTTCGATGCCATCGGCGGGTACTGGACCGCCAAGCCGCCGCGCGTGACGTTCCGCAACCTCGGCGACACCTCGCGACAGCCCGTTGTCACTTCCGACGTATTATCGTCGATGGTCGTGAAGCACGAACCGGTTTGGCTGCGTACGACGCCAGCGAGTGAAGTGACACCCGCGATGGAAATCACCTTCGCGAATTCCGGCGCGATGAGCATGTTGGTCGAAGTTCATATCGATCTCGACGTCGCGTTTTATCGAACCGACACGAAAGGCGTCGCCACCGAACGCAATCAGACGGTCTCGACGAATACCTTCGTGCAACTGGACGGCGGCGGTAGTGCGTTCGGCTACTTACGGAAGACGGTCCGCGCCATCTGGGTCGGCGTCGGCTTCGGTATGCTCATGCTCGCTTGTGCGGGGATGCTCCTCCGCTCGCTGTCGCTCGGCCACGCCGCATTTGCGAACCCGATGCAAGTGGAAATCGACGAAGTCGCGATGACGACCAGCCACCGCGACGACCGACCCACCGCGAGTTCCCCGCGACTCAAAGACGACGACGAACCGACTCTCTGAAACGAGGCAAACGATGGCTACCCGATGGCTGATTGCGACTGTGTGCCTGTTGGCGATGGCAATGATTGGCTACGCCGCCGACCCCGTCAAGCCGATCTTGTTCGGCACTTTGAAGTCCGACGCACCCGCCGACTGGAAAGCCGAGAAGCCCGCGAATCGGCTGCGGTCGCACCAGTTCAAAATCGCATCGGGCGAGGAAGGCCTCGCCGATGCCGAGGTGATCGTGATGCCCGAATCGTCGTCGAAACCCGACAAGGAATTCCCACGCTGGAAGACGCAGTTCGTGCTCGCCGACGGCATGAAGATCGACGACATCGCCAAGGAAACGAAATTCGACGTGAGCGGCGCAACGGTTCACTTGCTCGACATTAGCGGAACGTGGAAGTACAAGGAACGCCCGTTCGACCCGAAATCGAAAGAAGAAACCAAGCCCGAATATCGCGTCGTCTGGGGTATCGTTATCGTGAAGGATGAGGCCACGCACGTGCGACTGAGCGGCCCAGACAAAGTCGTTGCGAAGCAGTTCCCCGCCTTCGAGAAATGGCTGAAGTCGATTCAGTAAACATCACGCCGTGCCGAATTGGCGGTCCCCGGCATCGCCGAGGCCCGGTACGATGTAGCCGAGTTCGTTGAGGTGCGAATCGATCGCCGCCAGATACACCGGCACATCGGGGTGCGCATCCTGCAATGCGGCCACGCCCTCCGGCGCGGCGATCAAGCCGATGAACTTCACGTTCGGCGTCCCGGCTAACTTCAACAACCGAATCGCTTCAATCGCCGATCCGCCCGTCGCCAACATCGGATCGAGGACGATGCCGAGGTGCATATCGGGCTTCGGCGGCAGTTTGTTGTAGTACGTTACCGGTTTCAGCGTCGTGTGATCGCGATACAACCCGATGTGCCACACGCTGGCTTCAGGCATCGCGTCGAGCATCGCGTTCGCCATGCCCAACCCGGCCCGTAGCACTGGCACCAACCCCACTTTCACCGCGACTTCTTGCCCCGTACAAACGACTAACGGCGTCGAAACCGCCACGGGCCGCAACGTCAAGTCGCGCGTCGCTTCGTAAAAAAGCACCTGCGCAATTTCGTACACCAACTCGCGAAATTGCGACGACGATGTCTCTTGGCTTCGCAAACGCGATAGCTTGTGCAACACCAGCGGGTGCGTCGAAACGGCAACGGGTGCGATCATAATCATCGTGGGTGTAGAGATTTAATTCGGCAAACCGGGGCGGCTGGCGGACGAACCGGGTGGCTTTTGCAACGACCGCGTATCGAACGGCAACGGCAGCAAAACGTCGAGCATGTACGCCACCATCTGCTTCTTGTGGTTGAACAAACAGACTTCGATATTGCCCGCGAGTTCCCACAACAACTGCCGGCACGCGCCGCACGGCGGTGTGAGTTCTTCGGTTTCGCAGTAGATGGCGATGCGGGAAAATCGCCGAGCGCCTTCGGAGATCGCCTTCGTAATCGCGACGCGCTCGGCACAGATCGTCAGGCCATAGCTGGCGCTTTCGACGTTGCAACCGGTGTAGATAATCCCGTCGAGCGCCTGGATGGCGGCACCGACTTTGAAGTTCGAGAACGGGGCGTGCGCCTTATTGCGTACGACGGCGGCCGCGATGAGGAGTGGGTCCGTGTTCACGTCAAATACTCCAAAATAGAAGGGGCCGCGCCCACGGAGGTTTCCCCGACAGTATAACCGGAATCGATGCGAGATTGAACCTCGACCGGCAACGAAACGCCACGATGGTGGACTTCCAGCACCGCATCACCGACACGAACCGAATCACCCGGTTTCACCTTCAGGACAATCCCGACCGCGGGGTCGATCACATCGTCGGATCGCGTGCGGCCCGCACCGAGCATCATCGCCGCGATACCGATCGCTTCGGCATCGATCCGCGCGATCCAACCGCTTCGCGTTGCCTTTACTGTGGTGCGATACGGTGCCTGTGGTAGCAGCGAATAATCGTCGACGATACGCGGATCGCCACCTTGTTGGGCGACCATTTTGCGGAACCGCTCGACGCCTTCACCTGAGAGAATCGCCTTGCGTACGAGCGATTCGGCCGCCGCATCGGTCGACGCACATCCTGCGAGGCGAAGCATCCGTGCGGCGAGTGCCACCGATAATTCTTCGAGGTCGGCGGGGCCGTTCCCCTTCAGCGTTTCGATCGACTCGACGACTTCGAGCGTATTGCCGATGGCCATCCCGAGCGGCGTCTCCATCGAGGTGATAATCGCCTCGCAGCGCAGGCCGTTGAGTGTGGCCACTCGCACGAGCGATTCGGCGAGAATGCGGGCATCGGCGAGCGTTTTCATGAACGCACCGCAACCGCATTTCACATCGAGAACGAGCGCATCGATCCCCTCGGACAGCTTCTTGCTGAGGATCGACGCGGTAATCAGTGGCACGCTTTCGACGGTGCCGGTCACATCGCGCAGAGCGTAAAGCGTCTTGTCGGCGGGAGCGACATCGGCAGTTTGGCCGATCATCCCGAGGCCGACGTTCCGGAGGGCATTGCGGAACTCGGATTCGTTCAGATTCACGCGAAAGCCGGGGATCGATTCGAGTTTATCGAGCGTACCACCCGTGTGGCCGAGGCCGCGACCGGACATCATCGGGACGAGTACGCCACAGGCCGCAACGAGTGGCGCGAGGATCAGCGAAGTTTTATCGCCGACGCCACCCGTGCTGTGCTTATCGACTTTCGGGCCGGGCATATCCGAAAGGTCGAGTCGCTTGCCGGAGTCGGTCATCGATCGCGTCAGATTAGCCGTTTCTTGGCGGGTCATGCCGCGAATGCAGATCGCCATGAGCATCGCGGAAAGTTGGTACTCCGGCCACGTGCCGCGCGCCGCCGCTTCGACGAACGCCGCAATCTCGGCGGCACTCAGTTCGCCGCCATCGCGCTTCTTTCGCAGAATATCGACGGTTCGCATGTGAACGTCCTAAAAACAGAAACAGACCCAGGGGTACGACGAAACGTCTAACCCTGGGCTAAGCGATCTAACCCCGTTGGGGTTAAAGTCTCGCAATGCATTTACCCCAACGGGGTTGCATCTTATAGCCCAGGGTCGCGTCCGCGCACCCTGGGTGCCTGGGCCAACGTACTTTGTAAGGATTTGCCGAACGGACTACAATTTAACAAATCCCACACCATTGAGGATGAACGCACGTGGCGAACCGTTGGGCCTTTCTCGTTGGCGTTGAAAAGTGTCTCCACCCGGAGGTGGGCGATTTGCCGTTTGCCGATGGCGATGCGCAAGCGATTGCGGTGGCATTGGCGATTGCGGGCATACCGAAGTCGCAGCAGTTCGCTTCGATCGGCACGATGGCCACGAAGTCGCAGATCGAATCGCGGTTGCGGGCGTTGAACGAACAATTGAAGAAGGGCGATGAGGTCATCGTATTCTGGGCCGGACGCGGGCATACCACCGATGGCCGCGGCTACCTCAATTGCTGGGATACGCTTCCCGAAGACCGCGATGACACCGCGATGTCATTCGCGGATTTATTTGCGACCGTGACGGCAACCAAGGCCGCATCCTGCACGTTTCTCCTGTCGGTCGATGGCCTGGATGCGGACGAACTTCGCGAACGATTTTCATCGTCGGCGAAGGCAGTGGGGCTGTTGGCCTGCGAACCAGATCAGAAGCCACTCGCGGCGGGGAAAGGCGGGTTGTGGTCGCAATTGATCGTCGATGCGTTCTCCGGGCGGGCGCGCAAAGCCGCCGACGCGAAGGAAATTTTGACGGGACTCAGCCTGCAACGCTACGTCGATGAAGAACTTCCCCGGCTTCTGCGCAAGCACCTCGAAGGCGGGGCGAGGCAGTCGCCGATCCTGTTCGGCGAACAGAATGCGGCCACGGTGCTCGCCGATTTCTCGAAGCTGTGGAGTGGCACCGCAGACATGCCCGTGCTCGATGCCGCCCGGTTGCGCCGCGTGTTGTTCCGCTCCGAAAGCACGATGAAAGTGCGCGAACTCACGAACTTTCGCAAGTCGTTTCAAGTGCCCGATAACGCCAGTCCGTCGTCGCGGAAGTTCATTACGCGCATTGCATCGGACGACATTCGTGCGGAACTCGATCGCGTGTTCGATCTGTCGCGCGAACAACTCGGTTACAAGCGAAAAGACCTGGAAATCTCGGTCGAAACCGATGGCACGGGGTATCTGCGTACGCCGGACTTCGAGTATTCGGTGTTCGTCGATCTCGACCCGGAGGAGCCATCGCGGGTGATTTGGCGGCGCGAGGCGGGGCACTTCACCGATGCCGAGTTTCTGCGCGGCCCGAACTTCGCAGCCATCTTCGGCACGATGTTCGACAAGCTCGTTTTTGAACTCGCGAAGCCGATCGTCGTCAACGACTTCATCGACCGCCTCGAAGACGAACCGCCCGCCGGAATGAAGCTCACCGCCGACAGCGATGGGCGTTCGTGCCACATCGCGCTGAAGGGCATTGCCGGGGTGATTACCGTGCATAGCCACTCGGTAACGATCGGCGGGCGATCGTCCGATGCGAGCGGCTTGCTCGATTTGTTCCTGCAATTCATCCGAAATTTCGGTACACTTGGCGAACCGATGGCGATCGGCCCCAGACCGGGGGATTGACGCCCGACGTGCGGCACATTCGCCGCGTACCCTTTCCACGAGGTTTTCATGCGCCGTTTCGTTCTCTCCACCGCACTCTTGGCCGCGTCGTTTTCGGCAATGGCCGAAGACGCCAAACCGAAACCGAAGGCCCCGCCCCGCATCGCGATCAACGAGCCGAACGATCTGAAGACGGATGCCGACTACGCCATTCAGGGCGAGTACTTGGGCGAGATGGAGCACGATGGAAACAAGTTCAAACTCGGCGTGCAGGTGATCGCCCGAGGGAATGGCAAGTTCGCACTCGTCGGGTTCAAAGACGGCCTGCCCGGCGCGGGCTGGGACGGCGAAGTAGTCAAACTGCAACCGGTGGCGGTTCGCACGGATGATAAAGTCGTCGTCACGAAATCCGCAGAGGATACGGAGGCGATCGGAAGCATCGAGAAGGGCGTTTTGACACTCGAAGCCAGAGGTGCCAAAGGCACGTTGAAGAAAGTCACGCGCACCTCGCCGACGCTGGGTGCGAAGCCCCCCGAAGGCGCGCACGTGTTGTTCAACGGCGCGTCCGATCTCGATAACTGGGATGGCGGCAAGCTCGCGGAACTGTCCGATGGCAAGTTCCTCGCCGCGACGAACCCACGCAGCAAGAAGACCTTCCAGAGCTTTACCGCACACGTCGAATTCCGCCTCGCGTGGATGCCGAACGCAACCGGCCAGGGCCGCAGCAATAGCGGCGTGTACGTGCAAGATCGCTACGAATTGCAAGTGCTGGACAGCTTCGGCCTCAGCGGCGAAAACAACGAGTGTGGCGGTTTCTACACGATTAGCAAGCCGAAGGTGAACATGTGCCTACCGCCGATGGTGTGGCAAACCTACGACATCGACTTCACCGCCGCGACCTTCGACGCGGACAAGAAGAAGACCAAGCCCGCGATCGTGACCGTCAAGCACAACGGCGTCGTCGTGCAAGACGCACTCGAGTTGCCGAAGTTCACGCCCGGTGGCAAGTTCGGCGGCGAAGTCCCCGAACCCGGCGCAATGTTCTTCCAGAACCACGGCGACCCCGTCGTGTTCAACAACGTGTGGGTTGTGGATAAGAAGTAAGTGCGACAAGCCCACGGGAGTTTTCCGTGGGCTGTGGGAGGTGATGCGATGACAACGCGAATCCGAACGACGGGGAAAAAGGCGACGCGAATCCGAACGACGGGGAAAAAAGCCGAGCGACTGGAGCCGGCAGAATTTGCCGCCGCGATCGGTGCACAACCCGTTACTTCGGAAGTGTTGGCTAACCCTCGGTTAGCACTGTTTCTGGCAATGATGGCGAGTCTCGAACGCCATCGTTCGCCATCTGTTGCCGTTGGCTCATAGCGGCTGTTCATGCGCCGCGCATAACCTGCGCGGCGAAACGTAATCACTTCCTGGAAACTCCTATGCGACTCTCCCTCACGCTCGCGATTCTTGCACTCGGGTTCCCCGTTGTGGCCGCCGAGAAGATGAACGTGCTGTTCATCGTCAGCGATGACCTCACAAACCAGACCATCGGCTGTTACGGCAGTGCGAAGGGGCAGACGCCGAACATCGACAAACTCGCGGCGAAGGGCGTGCGGTTCGATCGCGCATACTGCCAGTTCCCGTTATGTAATCCGAGTCGTGCATCGTTCCTGACGGGGTTGCGACCCGATCAAATCAAGATTTACGAGAACGCGACGCAGTTCCGCAAAACGACACCGGATGCACAATCGTTGCCGCAGACGTTCCGCAAAGCGGGGTACTTCGTCGCGCGGGTGGGCAAGCTGTATCACTACGGCGTGCCGGGGCAGATTGGCACGAACGGCCTCGACGATGAACCATCGTGGGAGAAGGTGTATAACCCGAAAGGCTACGACAAAGACGACGAAGAGCAGAACCGCATTTTCAGCATGACGCCGATGGGTAAAGGCTCCGGGCGGTTCGGTGGCAGCCTCAGTTGGCACGCTTCGGACGGCAAAGACGCGGAGCAGACCGATGGCAAAATTGCCGCCGAAGTCGTGACGCAGATTGCCGCAAACAAGGACCGGCCGTTCTTTCTCGCGTGTGGTTTCTTCCGTCCGCACACGCCGTACGTCGCGCCGAAAGCGTACTTCGCGATGTACCCGCCAGAGAAATTCACACTGCCCGTCGTGCCGAAGGATCACCGCGATACGCTACCCAAGCCCGCGTTCGGCAGTTCGAAAAAAGAACAAGACACGATGACCGACGACCAACGCCGCCTCGCACTACAGGCGTACCATGCCGCGACGACGTTCATGGATGCCCAAGTTGGCCTCGTCGTGGCCGAACTCGAAAAGCAGAAGCTCGCAGACAAAACCATCATCGTGTTCATCAGCGATCACGGCTACCACCTCGGCGAACACGGACTCTGGCAGAAGATGAGCCTGTTCGAAAACTCCGCCCGCGTCCCGATGATCGTCTACGATCCGCGTTCCAAAGCGAACGGCCAATCGACAGCGCGTACCGTGGAATTGATCGACCTGCACCCGACGCTCGCCGACCTGTGCGGCCTCGATGCACCGAAGGAACTGACGGGCAAAAGCGTGCGGCCATTGCTGAACGACCCGAAGCAGTCTTGGGACAAAGTGGCGATCACGCAAGTCAGCCGCAACGGGTTCATGGGCTACAGCGTGCGCTCCGAACGCTATCGCTACACCGAGTGGGACGGTGGCACGAAGGGCGTGCAACTCTGCGATTTCACGACCGATCCGCACGAATTGACGAACATCGCGACCGATCCGAAACACGCGGATATCGTGAAGGAACACAAAGCGAAACTGGCGATCGCGAAAGGAGCGAAGTGATGCGTTTCGCAATCGCGGTGACAGCCCTCTGTCTGTTCGGAACGACGGCATTTGCGGCCCCGCCGAACGTCGTGATGATTATCGGCGACGATCAAGCGTGGACCGATTATGGCTTCATGGGCCATCCGCACATCGCGACGCCGCACCTCGATAAACTCGCGGCACAATCGCTCGTCTACCCACACGGCTACGTGCCGAGTAGCCTGTGTCGCGCCAGCCTCGCCACGATGATTACAGGGCTGTATCCGCATCAACACACGATCACCTCGAACGATCCGCCATTGCCCGCCGGACTCACGCAAGGCGCAGCGATGAAAGATCCGCGCTACCTCGCCGAACGCGCGAAAATGGTCGCCGGTTTCGAGAAAGTGCCGAACCTCGCGAAGCTCCTCGGCGCGAACGGCTACGTCAGCCATCAATCGGGGAAGTGGTGGGAAGGCAACGCCTGCCGGTGCGGTGGCTTCACCGAAGGCATGACCCACGGCGATACGGCGAAGGGCGGTCGCCACGGCGACGAAGGATTGAAGATCGGCCGCGAAGGGCTGAAAGCGGTCACGGACTTCATCGATAAATCGAAGGCCGAGCAGAAGCCGTTCTATGTCTGGTACGCGCCGATCATGCCACACCAACCGCACAACCCGCCCGCCCGCCTGTTCGAGAAGTACAAGGGAAAGCACGAGTCGCCGTTCGTTTGCAAGTATTGGGCGATGTGCGAATGGTTCGACGAAACCGTCGGCGAACTCCTCGGGCACCTCGATAAAACCGGGCAGGCCGAGAACACGATCGTGATTTATTTGCACGACAACGGCTGGATTCAAGATCCGAAGTCGGCAGTGTATGCGGCGAAATCGAAGCAGTCGCAATACGATGGCGGGGTGCGAACGCCGATCCTCATCCGCTGGCCGAACCGCGTGAAACCGGGTCGCTCCGATGCTCTCGCCAGTTCGATCGATATCGTGCCGACGATCCTCGCCGCATTGGAAATGAAGCAGGAAACGAAACTCCCCGGCGTGAACCTTCTGCTTCCCGATGCAGTGAATAAACGTGAGGCGGTGTTCGGAGAGATCTACGAGCACAACGCGGTCGACATCCGGAACCCCGTTGCGAGCCTGAAGTATCGTTGGGTCATCGCTGGGCACTGCAAGCTGATCGTCCCGAACGCGGCGCGATTGCCGAACGCGAAACGGGAGCTTTACGACCTGCACGCCGACCCGACCGAAGTGACCGATCTCGCCGACAAGAATGTCGAGAAGGCCGCTAAGCTGCGCACGTTATTAGACGCCTGGTGGAAGCCGTGATTTTCGGTTCGCGCACTTTCCTCTTCCCTTTGCGGCGACTCGATGGTATGCGGTCGCACTCGCTTGAGCGAATCCGCGTTTTGTGGGGGAATCGGCCATGTCGCGATCGATGCGTCTGGGTTCGGGGATCGTTGGCCTCGTTGCGACGGCAACGTCGGCGTTTGCACAGTTTGCGGTGGATCGCCCGCCGGTGGCTGCGCCAGCGACCGGCCCCGCGCCGATTGTCGCGACGCCCCAAGTCCCCATCGGCCCCGCGCCGATTGTGGCCGCACCGCCGTCGTTCGAGCAAGCCACGCGGGTGGAACCGGCGAGACCGACGCCCGCCCCGAAAGCCGTCGGACCGGCCCCTTCGACGCACCCGTGGTACGTCAAGCCCGAAGTCGGCCAGTGGATGATTTTGGTCAAGAGCTACTCCGATGGCGACGTCGAAGGCGATGGCGAAGGCCAAGCCAGAAGCATGGCCGAACGCCTCGCACGGGAGATCCGCGAGACGTACCGCATTCCTGCTTATTTATTCGAAAAAGGAAGCGAAGAGCGACGCCAGGAAGAAGCGCGCGTGGCACGGGAAACCGAGAAAAAGCGAGCGATCGAAGAGAAGGCGTTCCTCGATTTCAACAACCGGATGCGGGCCGAGTCAGCTGCGAAGGGGATGGAGTTCATGGAATCCGCGCCGCGCTACCTGATCCCCCGCGTGCGATTCAAGGCACAATACGGCGTGCTGATCGGCGGTTGGAAAGACATGGAAACCGCACGCAAAGAACTCGATAAGATTCGCCAGTGGCAGCCACCGAAAGACCAATCGTTGATGGATCGCGGCTTCACGCTCGGCGAAAAGGGCGCGAACGGTGCCCGTGAAGGGCAGATCGCGTTCATGAACCCGTTCTTGACCGCGTTCGTCGTCCGCAACCCCGTCGCACAGTTGGTGCCGACCGCCGAAAGTGGCAACGATCCGCTCGTGATTCGCATGAACCAGGACGAACCGCTATCGGTGCTGAAGATTCAAAAGCCGTGGACGATCGTCGTGAAGTCGTTCCACGCCCCGCTCATTGAAGTGAAAGATAAAGACGCCGATTCCAGCATGAAATTGCGTAAGCCGACAGCGGTTCGCCGCGATCAGATCGACCGCACGGCGGGCCTCGCGGTCAACCTCGCGAAGATGCTACGCGAATTGAAGCCGTCGGGTACGAATACTCCTCGCGCGGTGGAGGCGTACGTCCTGCACACGCTCAGTGGCAGCCTCGTTTGCGTCGGTCAATACGATTCGGCCGACGACCCGCGAATGCTCGCCGAACAGCAACGCCTCGAACTGATTCGCTTCAACGTGCAAGGCGACAACAGCACGATCTATCCGTTCGATCGTTCGTTCGTCGCAATGCGCGTGAAGTGATTCCGGCGTCACCGCACTCGAAGCCGCCTACGGCAGTCCACGACCGAAGCCACCGAAAGAGTAAACTGGTTTCACAACAATCGGGATAACGATGCACCTGCCAACTAAAAACGGAGGCTCGTTCGGGATCGCGACGTCGCCATCGGTCGTTAAATTTCGCGCTACTTCCCGCCCCGCACTCCTGCTACCCTTGTGCGAACCTTTCGGTGTTTCTCGCTCGTTTAACGGACGGTTTTCATGACTTCGAAATTGCCTCGCGTTCTCGGGCCGTGGATGGCGGCGGCGGTGGTGGTGGGCACCGTGATTGGCTCGGGGGTGTTCAAGAAGGCGAGGAACGTGGCGATCGAATGCCCCGAGTTTGGCCTGGCGCTCTCGGTCTGGGTGCTCGGTGGCTTGCTCGCGTTGTTCGGCGCGCTGACGATTGCCGAAGTTGCGGTCCGCATCCCGAAAGCGGGCGGGAACTATGCGTTTCTGCGCGATAGTTACGGGCGGTGGGCGGGGTTCTTGTGGGGCTGGGTCGATTTCGGAATCATTCGCACGTCGAGTATCGGAGTGCTCGCGGTCATGTTCGTCGAATCGCTCAACGACTTGTTAATGCAAACGGTCGAAGTCTCGTTCGAGCGTTGGCCGAAGGTGCTCGCGACACTTTTTACGATAGCCACGCTGACGGCAGTGAACATTCGCGGGACGCGAATCGGGGGCAGGCTGCAAGTAGCACTGACATTGCTCAAAGTCGGGTCGCTGTTGGCAATCATCGCGCTACCGATTGCGATTCTCGTTTTCGTGTCGCAGCCGGTGCATCCGCCGACGACGGCGAACATGACGCCGTTCTGGCCGAGCGACTGGAGCCAAATCGACTGGGTGAAGTACGGATCCGCCGCCGTCGCGGTGCAATGGGCGTATCACGGCTGGTTGAACATCACGCCCGTGGCCGAGGAAGTGACCGACCCACAACGTAACATTCCGCGAGCGCTGATCGGTGGCGTGCTATTGCTCATCGCGCTGTATGTCGGCGCGAATGTCGCGTATTACACAGTCATTTCGAGAGCCGAAATGATGGAACTTGGCGATACGCCCGTTTCAACCGCGTTCTGCATCCGGCTACTCGGGAACGTCGGTGGCGCGATTGCGTCGCTGATCCTTATGACCTCGGTTTTCGGCTCGCTCAACGGGAACATTCTCGTCGCGCCGCGGTTACTTTACGCGATGAGTGACGACGGGCTGGCACCGAAACGCCTACGCGAACTGCACCCGAAATACCGCACCCCCGCCGCCGCGATGGTCGTCTTCTCCGGTTGGGCGATGTTGCTCGTTGTGGCGGCCGAAATGGCGAGAGAAAAGGGCTTAATTGACCCGAATAAATCCGTTTTTGACATCCTAACCAATTACTGCGTCGTCGGTGCGACCGCGTTCGAGACGATGGGCGTGGCCGCAATCTTCATCCTACGTCGCACGCAACGCGAACTGACACCGACGCTGCCGTATCGCTGCCCCGGCTACCCCGTGGTACCGATCGTGTACGTGGTCATTCTGTTCGCAATTTTAATGAACATGTTCATCGGCGAAACGCAGCGGACCGAAGCCATCGTCGGGGTCGGCTTCGTTGCCATCGGTGCCATGGTGTATGCGGCGTTTTTACGTGGCGTCCGCGGCTAAATCCTCGCCACTCGCCACTCCCTCTGGTAAACTGTTGTTTCTGCCTTCCCCGATTCGTTTTGCGACGATCTGCCTATGCCTGCCATCGTTGAAGTTGCGGACTTGTACAAGGATTATTTCCTCGAAGGACACGTGCCGGTTCACGTGCTGAAGGGGTTGAACTTATCTTTCGACGAAGGCGACTTCGTGGCGTTGATGGGGCCGTCGGGGTCGGGCAAATCGACACTGATGAACATCCTCGGTTGCCTCGACCGGCCGACGAGCGGCAATTATTACCTCAACAACGAGGATGTCGCGCGGCTATCCGACGACGATCTCTCGGAGATTCGCAGCACCTATCTCGGCTTCATCTTCCAGGCGTATAATTTGTTGCCGCAGTACACGGTCGTCGAAAATATCGAACTGCCGTTGGTGTATCAGGGCGTGCGGCTCGACGAGCGAACGAAGGCGCGCTGCGTGGCGCTCGCCGAGATGGTCGGCCTCGGGGATCGCCTCGATCACCGCCCGCTGCAACTCTCCGGCGGCCAGCAACAGCGCGTCGCGATTGCACGGAGTTTGGTCAACGATCCGCACGTGATCCTCGCCGACGAACCGACCGGCAACCTCGACAGCAAGACGAGTATCGAGATCATGCAGATGCTGACGATGCTGAACAAAGCGGGCAAGACGATCCTCATGGTGACGCACGAGAACGACATTGCGGCATGGGCACGGCGCGTAGTCCGGCTGCGCGATGGCCGCGTCGAAACCGACGTCCGCAACGATGCGATGGTGGAGATGACTGCATGAACATTTTCGATGTGCCACCGGCCCCGACACCCATTCGCGGTGGTGGTGGCTTTTCCGTTACCAAACTCATCCGCGCCGCCGTGCTGGCCGTCCGCAGCCTGTGGTTGCACAAACTGCGCGCGCTGCTATCCGTGCTCGGCATCGTCATAGGCACCGCGTCGGTGATCGCGCTCATGGCGTTCGGCAAAGGCTCGATGCAAGATGCGCTCGACGACATCAAACGCCAAGGTGCGACGAACATCATCGTGCGCAGCGTCAAACCGCCCGACGATTCGGCGACGAGTTCGCGTTCGTTCGTGGCCAGCTACGGGTTGAAATTTCGCGACTACGACCGCTTCACGACGTACGGCAACATCATCGTGCGGATGGTACCGATGCGGGTGTTCCCTTCCGAGTTGCGTTACTTGGAACGCAATCACAACAGCCGCCTCGTGGCGACGACGCCGGAATACGCCGACGTGAACAAGATCGTCATCGCACGCGGACGATTTCTCACCGATGAAGACGAAGCGAAGACGATGAACGTCTGCGTGCTCGGGTCCGGCACCGCGGACAAGCTGTTCCCGTTTGAAGACCCGATGGGCCACACGATCCAGTGCCGGGGCCACCGCTTTCTGGTCGTCGGTGTCGCCGCCGACCGAATGCCCACGGGCGGGAGCGGCGGCAGCCAGGCCGCAGAAGATTACAACAACGACATCTACATCCCGTTCAGCACCTGTCGCGGTCGCATTGGCAGCACGGTCTTCGTGCGAAGTTCCGGTTCGCGCAGCGGCGAGACGGTCGAAGTGAATCAGATCACGCTCGTCGTCGATGCCGACATCGACACCGATGACGGACGGAAAAAGGTCGAGGCGTTCGGCAACGAAATTCAGCGAATGCTCGAAGGCGATCACCCGAAGAAAGACTTCGCCATCACGGTGCCGCTCGATCGCTTGAAGGAAGCCGAGCGTTCGCAGGAACGCTTCACGTCGCTGCTCGTGCTGATCGCGTCGATTTCGCTATTGGTCGGCGGCATCGGCATCATGAACATCATGTTGGCGACAGTGACCGAACGGACCCGCGAGATCGGCATCCGTCGCGCACTCGGTGGCAAACAGCGCGACATCACGATGCAGTTTCTCGTCGAAGCCACGGTGCAAACCGCCGTCGGTGGAATGCTCGGCGTCATCTTCGGGCTGGCGTTCGTATTCATCGTCCCCGCCGCGCCGCGGTTGCTCGGCAGCATTGCCGAACGACTCTCCGCCCCCGAAACCGCCACTTGGATTCGTACGCTGTACATCCCCGCGATCATCCACGTGAAATCGATCTTCCTCGCGCTCGGCGTCTCCGTGGGCGTCGGCATCTTGTTCGGCTGGTACCCCGCACGCCGCGCCGCCAAGCTCGACCCGATCGACGCACTCCGCCACGATTAGCCATCGCGAAATTCATACGATAACTCCGGCACGATACGCCGGAGATTTGGGCATGACGATTCGCGCGGTTCTCTTCGATTTCGATGGCACGCTCGCGGACAGTTTCGCCGCCATCACCGCCAGTACGAATCACGTTCGCGGCATCTACGGCTTGCCCGCAATCCCCGAAAGCACCGTTCGCGAACACGTCGGCCTCGGCTTGGCGAACCTCATGGAAACGCTTGCCCCGCAGGTTTCGACCGCCGATGCCGTCGCCGCGTATCACGCGCACCATCCCTCGGTGATGGCAGCGGGCACGAAGCTGTTTCCGGGTGTCCGCGAAACGGTGATCGAACTCCACCAGCGCGGTTACTTGCTCGCGGTGTGCAGTAACAAGGCGGTCTGTTTCACGAAACAACTGGTGAAGGATCTTGGCCTAAACGAGTATTTCCCCGTCGTGCTCGGGCCGGAAGATGTCGGCAAGGCGAAGCCCGATCCGGCGATGTTATTCGAAGGCGTGAAGCGGCTCGGTTCGACCGTGGCGGAGTCGGTTTACATCGGCGATATGGCGGTCGATGTCCACACGGCGAAGGCGGCCGGAATGCGCGTTTGGCTCGTCCCCGGCGGCGCAACCGGCCAAGAATCGGCGACCGCAGCGGGGCCAGATCGCACGTTGAATGCGTTCGCCGATATTCTGGAATTGGTATCCAACAAGGAGAAATCATGAAGCGCGAGAACATCAGCACCGGCGGCAAGTGGGAGCCGATCCTCGGCTATTCGCGGGCCGTGCGCGTCGGGCCGTTCGTCCACGTGTCGGGCAGCACCGCATCGACGCCGGAAGGCCTCGTCGGCAAAGGCGACCCGTACGCGCAGGCCGTGCAGGCGTTGAAAACGATCGTTTCCGCACTGGAAAAAGCCGGCGCGAAACCCGAACACGTCGTCCGCACCCGCATCTATCTGACGAACATCGCCGACTGGGAAAAGGTCGGCAAAGCCCACGGCGAAGTCTTCGGCACCGCACGCCCCGCCACGACCATGGTCGAAGTCAGCAAGCTCATCGACCCCGATATGCTCGTCGAAATCGAAGCCGAAGCAATCGTCCCGGAGTGATGCAGCCCCTACCGCTCCACGACCCAGTGCCCGATCAGTGCGTGGCGTTCGTACGACAGCATATAGATGTGGATGCGGCGCGGGTTCTTCTCGTCGCGGTGCATGATGGGGCCGTCGATGCCGAACGTGTGGTGGTCGATCCAGCGATCGTTTTCATCGAGCAAATTGCAATAGAACGGGTCGAGGTGCGGCGGGTTCGCTTGCGTTTCGCGGTAAGTTTGGAAGAACGGCGGCACGCCGATACCCATCGGGCGGTAGAGTCCTTTGGAGTAATCGCTTGTCGCCAAGATCGGTAGCGCATCGGCATCGAACCCGCCGACGATGAACCGGCACACACCGGGTCGCACCGACGAATCGAAGCGCAGTTCGAGTTCGTGCAACGGCTTGGTGGAACCGGGGCACGTCACATCGCGCAGCACGGCATCGCGGAACGTGTCGAGGCGGCGATACTCGTTCTTCCACGGGTTCGCGACACTGTAGCGGCCCGGCGGAATGAACGCGGCGAAGCGAATCTTTTTCGGGCCGGTGAAGTCACCCCAATCGACGACGTTCTCCGCCATCGTCGTTCGCCGTTTGCGGTTCTGTTCGCCACCGGAAATGATGCGTTCGTGCGGATCGTACGCGGTCGGCACCGTGCGTTCGCTGACGACCGTGCGAAGGGCTTCGGCGGGAAGATGCGTACCGGCGGGGTCGAACCAGTGTTCGAGGTAATAGGCGTGTTGCCAGTACGGCAAGCCAGTGTTTTGCTCGAAGAGTTTGCGATACTGTCCGAGCGGGAACGGGAACCAGCCTTGGTAATACAGCGTTTTTTCGCTGCCTTCCTTCGTGAACAACAGCAGTTCCCACAGCCCTGCGTTCAGGCAGTTCTTCGCGAGTTCGGCCGAAAACAGCGTGCTTTTCTCGAAACCATCGCCGCCGTCGATCTCGATTTCCGATGGCTCGAACCGCACTTGCTGGCGGTTCCACTGCCGATCCGTTAGCGCGATCCGACGAACACCCGCGTCCGCTTTCGCCCACTCCGGCAAGCTCGGCGTCATCAGGCTGACATCGATATTGCGGAAGGCGATCCGCGCGATGTGGGCGTCTTTCCCCGTGAACACAAAATCGAAATGCGTCGCGTCGCGCTGCACGAGATTCAGCGAACGCCCGTTGTAACGGCCATGATGGACCGACCGCAACGCAGGATCTTCGGGGTACTCCGCATTGGAGAATTCGCGGATCGGGACGAGCATCTCCGGCGCGGTCGAATACCGCAAGGCGATGCGAATCCCCATCGCGACCGCAACGACGACAACCGCAATGCCGACGGCCTTGAGAACCTCGCGCCGCGTGGTTCCCCGCCACAGCAGCCAGCGCAAAACCAACGGCACCAACCCGAATGCGGCGAGCGCCGCAATGGTCGACGGCGCGAGCAGATCTTTCGGTTCATCGATCGCACCGAGTGCCGTCCCCGCATTCACATAAAGAAACGTGCCCGGCAACATGCCGACCCAGCTAATGACCGCAAACGCGAACAGCGAGATTCGCGTGAGGCCCATGCCGATGTTGACGAGGAAGAACGGAAACACCGGAACCAGTCGCAACGCAAACAGGTAATATCGCCCTTTTTTCTCGACGCCGTCGAGCATGGCTAGGCCGCGATCCCCGAGCCGCGAGGTGAGTGCATTCCGGAAGAAATAGCGAGACAACAGGAACGCCACGCACGCGCCCGTCGTGGAACCGAGACTGACGACGACGGTGCCGAGCCAACGGCCAAACAGCGCCCCCGCCAACAGCGTCAACGGCCCGGCAACCGGAATCGAAAGCGACGCAACGAGGATGTAGATGACGAGGAATATCCCAATCGCGAGCGGCAAATTCGCACGGGTGGTTGCCTGCCAGTTTTGGAGGTTGTCGCGAATCGCCTCCCATGACAGGAACGAAAACGCCCCCATGAAGAACAACATCGCGAGGATCGCCATCATCGCAAACGCAAAGTAGATGCGCGTCTTACCCCTGCGGCGTGGTATTTCAATGTAGTGGGACATCGTACCCCAAGTCAGACAATTCGGACGTTGCCGCTCCGGAGTTGGCCTGCGCGTTGCGGCTAATTCAGATCTGGCATTCGGCCTTCGTTGATCGCTTTTTCCCACTCTTCTTGCAGCGGCCAACTGACGGCGCAGGTGCCGAAGTCCGCGAGGAATTGATACTGCGTGAGGCGGTCGATCGCCTTCTGAATGATCGCGGGATTGCGGCGGAACATCGGTCCGTGGCTCGGGAGCAAAAACTCCGAATCGTCGTGGAGAATGCGATTGAGGGACTTGATGTAGTCGGGCAAATTGGAGCCGTGGTGCGCGTCGATCACGCCGACGCACGAATCTTGGTAGATGTTGTCGCCGCTGAACAGCAGGTTGCCCATCTTGAAGCTCAGTTGGCCCTGCGTGTGGCCCGGCGTGTGCCAGACTTGCAGCTTCTGGTTGCCGACTTTGATCGTGTCGCCGTCCTTCAGTTTCAGGTCGATTTTGCACGGCGGCATCGGGATGCTGAAGTTCTGCGCCGAAATGCAGGCGTACGTTTCGATGACGTCGCCCGATTCGAGCAGCGTGGCGGCGCGAGCGTGTGCGGCCGACTTCGTCTTCAACCGTTCGCGCGCCGCCGCCAACGCCTGCACGTGATCCGCATCGGCGTGCGACGCGATGATCATCTTGCACTTCGAGAGCGGAAAATCCATCTCGCGAATCAGGTCGACCAACTCGCCGAGCGTGTCGTTCAACCCGACGTCGATGAGTAGGTATTCGGTCCCGCCATCGATGAGATAGATATTGACGCCGAACGATCGACTGGCCGCAAGGTTCAGTTCGATGACGTTCGGGAAGATGTACTTCCGCCTGTTCATACCGCGCAGTCCCGAATCTGGTGAGCGCTGTTGTTACCGAAATTTATCTTACGATCGCCGACGCCGATGTGCGAGGATACCTTTGCATAACTGTCAACGGTAGCAGGTCTCTCACTCGATGTCGTAGGCGTCGGAGGTTCTGTGGCGAGCGGGCAATATAACGTTTGCGTACTCGATACACGACTCGAAATCCTTTCCCAAGGGGTTACCCATGCCGACGCTCGCGGAACTGGCCAAGATGTTCGATCATTCCCTGTTGCAACCGCAACTGACCGACGCGGACCTGGAGGCGGGTTGCATGTTGGCCCGCGAACTCGACGTCGGCTCGGTGTGCATTAAGCCGTATGCCGTGAAGTTGGCCGCGAAGCTCCTCGCGGGTTCGACGGTCCAAGCGAGTACGACGATCGGCTTCCCGCACGGTGGCCACCTGACCGGCGTGAAAGTGTACGAAGCCGAGCGCGCGATGGACGACGGCGCAACCGAACTCGACATGGTCGCGAACATCGGCAAAGTCCTGTCCGGCGAGTGGAACTACGTGGCGCACGACATCGCCGCCGTGGTGATGGCCGCACATGCTCGCGGTGCGAAGGTGAAGGTGATCTTCGAGAATGCGCTGATTCGAGACGAACACAAAATCGCGCTTTGTAAAATCTGCGGCGACGTGCGAGCCGACTGGGTGAAGACTTCAACCGGTTACGCCGAGAGCGGCGCGACGATTGCCGATTTGAAGTTAATGCGGCAACATAGCCCGGCTTGGGTGCAAGTGAAAGCCGCCGGCGGCGTGCGAACCTACGATACACTGATGGCCGTCCGCGAAGTCGGCGTCACGCGGGTCGGCGCGACCGCGACGAAAGCGATTCTGGAAGACGCGAGAGCAAAGCGGGCGGGCGGGTGAGGCTAACCGCCGTATGCTCGCTTCCCTGCAAGGAACGATCGTTCGATGAATGTCGTGTCGACTTTGCCGTTGAGGCCAGTGCAGTCCGCCACGGATCTCGGCCAGAAACTCGTCGCCGATGAGGAAGTAATCGGCGACGACGTGACCGCTCGCACGCATCTTGTACAACCTGATGCGCTACGGCGTCGAGTACATGCAAAAGACCGAAGCCGAATACGCCGATCAAGAGCACGCGCGTCAGGAGAAGAGCTTCCACCGCAGAGCGAAAGAGTTGGGCTACGAGGTCCACCGCCCACCCGCGATGCCGGCCTGAGTGGCGAGTGACGAGTGGCGAGTGGCGAGTGGCGAGACGGAATTGACAATTCGGAATGAGTTGCTGCTTCGGAAATACGATGACGGCCCGCGCAACCGGTGCGTGCCGAGGTGGATGAAGAGCACCGGTCACAGCAGTGGGTTAACGCTCGCCGCCAGAAGAAGTTCTTGGGGCGCCGTGCCTTGATCGTGCTCGGGCGGTGCCTTCAGGCGGACCACCACCGTCTCCCCGTCCGGCCGCATGGTGTGCTCGACCGACGCGATCCGGTCTTGGCTGAATGCCAGGAACTCCTCGAACATGTCCCGCTGGTGTTGCCAGAACGCGTCCCGCTGATCGGCCCAGGCGGCGGAGTTGGCCACCGCGGCCGTGGCCTCGCCCAGCGGGCATCCTCGGGCCTGCCGGACACGCTTGATGCACTCGAGGATGCCAGCCCCCCGCGACCGCAGCCCGGCTAGGCAGGCGTCGAACACCTCTGCAGACCCCCGCAGTTCGTCGGCCAAGGGATCCTCGTCTAGACGGCTCGTCACTTCAGCCCTCCCAGCGACTCCGCCGCCGAACGATGAAGTTCAGTTGCCGGGGCCGCCTGCAAGGAGGCTGACCCGCGCGAAACCAAAATGGCGGCCCCGGTCAACTGCAACGCGCGGTTCGGCCGGCTTCGCCTGGTTGGTCCAATACTTCCCGCACCTTCCGTGCCAACGCGAGCAGCGCGAACGGCTTTTGCAGGAAGGCCACTTCTTCATGCAGGATACCATGCCGCACCACGGCGTCATTGGTGTAGCCGCTGAGGAACAACACTTTCATCTGCACGAACCGGGATCGTAAAACGTCGGCCAAGTCTGGACCGTCCATCTCCGGCATCACCACGTCTGTTACCAGCAAGTCGATGTGTCCCCGATGTTTCTCGACCGTTCGCAGCGCTTCGATGCCGTTGCTCGCCGCCATGACTGTGTAGCCGTGGGACTGTAACACACGCTGGACCAAGCCGCGCACGCTGCCTTCGTCCTCCACGAGAAGAACTGTCTCGGTTCCACGCCCCGCTTTTTCGGAGGGACTATTCTGGGTGGGCATGGCGAACACTTCATCCACCACGGGGAAGTAGAGTTTGAAGGTCGTGCCGATGCCCGGTTCGCTGGACACTTCGATGCTTCCGCCGCTCTGCTTGACGATGCCGTGGACCACGGCCATCCCCAGCCCGGTTCCCTTGCCGACTCCTTTGGTTGTGAAGAACGGCTCAAAAATGCGATGCTGGACTTCCGGCGTCATGCCGGTGCCCGTGTCACTCACCGCCAGCATGACGAACTGACCCGTCTGGACTTCGGGGTGCGTCTCGGCGTAGCTTTGATCCAATGTCACGATGCCGGTTTCGATGGTCAGTTTCCCGCCCTTCGGCATGGCATCACGGGAGTTGACAGCCAGGTTCATCAGCACTTGCCCTAGCTGGCCGGGATCGGCTTTCATCGACCGGAGTTTGGGATCGAGAACCGTCGTCAGGAGCACGTCCTCGCCAATCATCCGCCGCAACATTTTCTCCGTGTCGCCGACAACGGAGTTCAGGTTAAACACCTTCGTTTCCAGCACGGTCTGACGGCTGAAAGCGAGCAGTTGCCGAGTGAGCGAAGCGGCTCGCTCCCCAGCGTCGCTGATCGCCTCCAACGACGACAGCATGGGGTCTTGCGACGGCAGTTGCAACAGCAGGAGTTCGCTGAACCCCGAAATGACCGTCAGCAGGTTGTTGAAGTCGTGGGCCACGCCGCCCGCCAACTGCCCGAACGCCTCCATTTTTTGCGACTGCTGGAGTTGCTCTTCCAGGCTCTTCCGCTCCGTGATGTCCTGCCAGGTGCCGAGAATGCCGCAAACTTCGCCGGTTACGTCCCGCAAGGGTATCTTGTTCGTCTCCAGCCAGACCGTACGCCCGCTGCCGTGCGTCGACTGCTCGATGATGCCCAACTGCGGCTGTCCCGATGCCATTACTTCCCGATCTTTCTGGAGAAAGAAATCGGCTTGTTCCTTTGTCAAGCCGGGCAACTCATGGTCGGTCCTGCCGAGCAGCAACTCCGCTCGTTCCACTCCGGTCGAGCGGGTGACGACGGCGTTGCAGCCCAGGTAGCGGGACTGGCGGTCCTTCCAGAACACGCCCTGGGGGATGTTGTTGAGGACCGTTTTCAGCATGTGCTGTGCGGCACGTGCCTGTTCCTCGGCCTTCTTGCTGTCGGTGACATCGCGGAAGATGCCGCGCGTCGTTATCGGCCTGCCGTCGCTGTCAAAGCGGCAATTGGCGCTGCCTTCCACCAGGAGTCGGCGACCGTCCTTCGTTACGAAGGGAACTTCCACCCTCAACGCCTCGCCGGCCAAAATCCGTCCAAAGAAAACGCGGCAGTGTTCGTGGGCTTCCGGTGCGATCACGTCAAAGATTGTTATCCGCGCGGCTTCCTCGGCGGTGTAACCGAGCGCGTCTTGCCAGGCGCGGTTGACGAATAGAAAACGGCCATCGGCCCCGACGCTTTGAATCAGGTCATGGGCGTTTTCAAGGAAGTCGCGCAGCTGCTCTTCGTTGTCGCGCAGCGCCGCCTCGGCCTGTTTGCGCTCGGTGATGTCGATGGCCGAGCCGATGTAGCCCAGAAAGCCGCCCAGGTGGTCGAAACGCGGCACGCCCTGGTCGGTAATCCAGCGATAGGCCCCGTCGTGGCAGCGCAAACGGTAGTCCATGGCGAAAGGCTCATGGGCATCGAAGGCCTTCGTGTAGACATCCAGGCAACGGGCCAGATCGTCGGCATGGACGCCTTCGGCCCAGCCGTTGCCGAGTTCCTGCTCCGGAGAGCGGCCGGTGAATTCCAGCCTCGTTTTGTTGAAATAGGTGAAGGCCTTGTCCACGCCGCTGATCCAGATCAGCACGGGCGAGGAATCGGCCATCATCCGGAAGCGCTCTTCGCTCTGACGCAGGGCGTCGACGTGCCGGTTCCGTTCCACCTGTCGGCGGGCGACCTCTATTCGCGAATCAACGAGCTGACGCAGGGCGTCGTCGTGCCGGTTCCGTTCCACGGCGTAGAGGACCGCCCGGACCAGGTCTCGGCCCCCAACCTGGCTCTTGACCAGGAAATCGTGGGCACCGGAATTGATGGCCAGGAGCCCCAGGGCTTCGTCGTCCCGGGCCGTCATCACCACGACCGGACAGCGCGGGGAATTGTTCAGAAACCGGACCAGCGTGTCCAACCCCTGGCTGTCGGGCAGGCCCAGATCCAAAAGCACCACGTCCATGTGCCGATCGCCGACGGCCGCGAGGGCGTCCGCCAGCCTGTCCACGCAGGTCAGCCGGATGTTCGGCACGCTCGACAGCGACTCCTGCGCCAGCAGCACGTCCGTCGGGCTGTCTTCCACGAGCAACACATCAATGGGCGGCGCGGCCAGCATACTAACTCTCCGTCGGCAGGGTGACCACGGCAAACCAAAAGTTTTTGATCGTCGTGACGACGTCGCTGAACTTCTCGAAGTCCACTGGCTTGACGATATAGCAGTTGGCATGGTTGTTGTAGGCGCCGTGGACGTCGTACTCGTCCTTCGAGGTCGTCATGACCACGACCGGAATCCGTTTGAATGATTCGTCGGCCTTGAGTTCCGCCAGCACTTCCCGGCCATCCTTCCTGGGCAAGTTGAGGTCGAGCAGGATGAGGTCGGGCCGCGGCGCGTTCTGATACGGCGCTTCCTGGCGCAGAAACGCCATCGCTTCCACGCCGTCGGTCACGAGATGCAGCTTGTTGCAAATCGAGTGGTTGAGGGCCTCCATGGCCAGAAGGGCATCGGTTTCGCTGTCCTCCACCAGGAGGATCTGGATGAGTCGGGGGTTGTCGGACACGTTCATGGTGTCGCTCCCGGGTCGGGCAGGGTGAAGAAAAAGGTCGAACCGTTGCCCGGTTCCGATTCGAGCCAGATGCGGCCGCCGTGGCGCTCGACGACTTTCTTGCAGATGGCCAGGCCAATGCCGGTTCCCGTGTACTCTTTCCGCGTGTGCAAGCGCTGGAAAATCACGAAGATGCGCGCGAAATATTCGGGGGCGATGCCGATGCCGTTGTCGCGCACGCGGAAGCGCCAGCCGGTTTGCTGGCGATCGGCGGCCACATGGATTTCGACTGCCCTCTCGCCACGGTACTTGACGGCATTGCCGATCAGGTTCTGGAAGAGGTGCGTCAGTTGCGTGGCGTCGGCCTGGACCGTCGGCAGATCCGCCACGGTGACCTGGGCCGCGCTCTCCTTGACGGCCACGGCCAGGTTGGCCAGCGCTTGGTTGACCACGGCATTGCACTCGGTCGGCTCGAACTCCTTCCCGCGCGTCCCGATGCGGGAAAAGGCCAAAAGATCGTGGATCAAGGTCTGCATCCGCGCGGCCCCGGCGACGGTGTGCCCGATCAGTTCACCGGCGTAGGCATCCAGTTGGTCGTGGTACCGCTTCTGGAGAATCTGCACACAGCCGGACACGGCGCGCAGCGGCTCTTGCAAATCGTGCGAGGCGACGTACGCGAATTGCTCCAACTCGGCATTCGAGCGCGCCAGGTTCTCCGCCGAAATCCGTAAGTGCCCTTCGGAGTCCGTGATCGTGTCGAACGCTTTCTTGGCTCGAATACCCACATACCAGGCGGCCCAGATGACCAACAAACCGATGCTTCGGTTCCAGCAAACCACGATCCAGTGAACATCAAAATCGTCTGATGACACGAAAACGCCAATCGGCAGGAATACCGAGGCGATCAGTGCGGTCAAGAACGCGTTCCGCCGCCAATGAGCAGAAAAGAGAGCGACGATGATCGGGGCCGCGTACAGAGGGCCGACGGTCATGCCCTGCGGCGTGACGTAATCGATCGCGAAAATACCGACCATCAGTCCCAGTACGGCCGCTGGAACGGCGCGCGACCGGAGGGCGTACCGCGCAGCGGGAAGCGCTTCGGGGGCTGGCGTAGTCGCAGCGACGATCACGTTAGGGTCAGCTGGCTTGCCGCCCATAGGAACCTCGGGGAACTTGTCTCGCAAAAACCGCTTGCTTCCTGCCGCCCTCGGACAAACGTCTCATAACGACGGTTTCGCGATCATTCGTCGCAACCGAAAAAGTAGCATGCGGGATAAGTTTCATCCCGGCTCCAAGGCCGAACAGTGTGTAGACCAACTCGGGGAAAACGAAACCCCAACTCGGTCGATGCCCTTGCGCCGGATCACGGCGAACCGGATAGGCGATCAGCTACGCTAAAGCCTATCCGGTTCGCCGAGCCATGTCAAACAGAAAAATTCGAGTTGGTCTATCCGGGTATCCGCACCCCAACTCTTTCACAGCCGATCCGCCGGGCTGGTGACGCCTTGGCCCCCTTTGTTGAGAACGTGCAAGTCGATCATCGTGGTTTCCACACTGGCGT
>JAYWCL010000051.1:0-40409 GCA_043780595.1 Limnoglobus sp. | reverse complement strand
CGTATTTCTTGTTCATGGGAATCCTCCTTGTGTCGGAAGTATCCCCGCAATTCCCAAGACTCACCAACCCCAATTCTTAGCCGTGACGACGCACTAGTCATGGTATTCGAGGAGCTTGGCATCAAGCTCACAGCAGAGGAAAAGAAAGTTATTGGCAATCGCAACAGGAGCTTGCACGGGACGAAGACGCTGAAGGATGGGAATGACACTCTACAGTGCGATCAGGAACTCCAACGCTTCGATATCCTGCGGACGTTGATCGGACGGGCAATCCTTCACCTGCTGAGCTATGATGGGCCGTATGTCGATTACGGGGCTCGTCCGGGAATCGGGAACTTTCCGATCCTGTCCTGCATTCCGCCTACCAGGATGGTGCCGACAAATGCTTGACGTTCGCTCGCTGGTCATGGCACACCTCGGAAGTTGTGCATTCAAGACCAACACTTCTACTGTGCCGGTTCAGCGATCAGAATCGCCGCAAAAACTTACGGGTGCAATAGTTATGGCGATATAACTTCCACTGAGTCGGTGATTGCCATAACCATAGATTCTAAAAGTACTTACGGCTAATTTAGTCCCCACGATCAGTTACAGCAGAATTACTCAGACGGGAAAATCAAGCTCACAGACATCGAGCATTTTTATCGGGAGAGCGGTTCTGGGTTCTGATGTATGTTGCGTTGCTGACGAGCGTCTACTCTATTGGCCGTGTCCATGCCTCGCGAGCCAATTGGCACTACACTTCCCCCGTGCTTCTGCTCCTCGCCACGCCATCCGACAACGACCGAGCCACGGTACTCAGAAAAGGCACTCGCCGCGATTCACCAATCGGGCCTCAACCACGATCGCATCACCCTGATTCGTTGTTTGGAATCGCAACGGGAATTCGTCGTCGGTCCCATCGAAGCGAGCCAGGAGCGGTCGCGTTGGGGCTGCCACGCGGAATTGTTACGATACAGTTACGGGTTTGCGGCAAATCGTGCCGCAACCCGTTTTTGAAGCGCATCATGCCACTACAAATTTTTGTCGATGCGGATGCGTGCCCGGTGAAAGAGGAAGCGATTCGCGTGGCGACGCGCTACGGATTACCAATTACCTTGGTGAGCAACCAGGCGATGCGGACGTTCGTTGGGCCGAACGTTACGCAAGTTGCGGTCGGCACGGGGTTCGATGCCGCCGACGACTGGATCGTCGAACGGGCGGATGCGGGCGATATCGTCATCACGTCGGATATCTTGTTGGCCGCGCGATGTTTGGAAAAGAGCTGCCGTGCATTGAACTCGACGGGTGCGTTTTTCGATGCGGATAACATCGGTTCGGCATTAGCCATGCGCGAACTGAATGCCTACCTGCGCGAAGCGGGTGAGATCAAAGGATACAACGCGAGCTTCTCGAAGAAGGACCGTTCCCAATTCTTGCAATCGCTGGACCTGCTGATTCAGAAAGCGAAGTGAGCGATGACATAGCCGTTAGAAACTTCCAACGGCTATGTCGCAATAAATAATGACGAACGAGTGCGAATTTTGCTGTGCGGCCTCCATTAGGCTTCGATGGTCGCAACTTCCGCCTTCGCTGCGGCTGCGAGTTCTTTCTTCGGACCGTTGCCGGGCAATTCGGTCGCGATCTCGACTTTGCGGTAGCCGAGCGAACGCAGCACTTCGAGGACTTCGCTCCAGGTTGGGAACGGACGGCGGTTTTCGCGCTTGTACCGGTCCATGGCGCGCATGAAGATGTTTTCTTCGTCGTTGTAATCGCGTTCGCAGGTGGTCGGGTCGATCAGTCGGCGTCGCTCGGAGGTTCGCCGTTTCTCGGCCGCGTTGTTGGCGCGACGACGGTCGGTGGCGACCGGAATCGTTCGCTTGCGGCGATCTTGCGCGAAATCGTCGGCCAGTTCCGTGGAACTATCCGATGAGGAATCCAGTGCAGATTGGGCATTAGCACTCATGTTGGTCATGGTCTTCATCGCGAGCATCCCTTCAGCCAGTGGGGGTGGGCTGGGAAATGCCAGGCAGGTCTCGCCGAGTCGTTCGACGATTCCATTTGCGATTCGCTTCGGGGATGGACAGTAACTTTAACCTAACTTGGTGAAACCGAGTGTCAATGATAATTTACGCCCGTTCCCGTTAGTCATCGCCAGAACTTTACACCCACCACAATTTTACGATACAGCTTGACATTTCAGGTTATCAAGCGAAAGAAAACGAAATTGCGAACTCCTGTGGCGCAGGAAATCGCACGATCGTTCCGACTGGCATAGCTCGGAAAACCGTTGCGGTCCGCACCGGCCATCGCGTGGGGATGCCGGGCGTAATTCCGAAGCCACAAATGTGAACCAAATGGGTAATACGCCGCTCGTCTCTCGGAATTTCAAAAATTCCGAGAATTATCTCCAGCATTGCTCTTGCCAAATTGTTTAGACTCGTCTACTAAAGATAAATAAGTAGAATTTGTGAACAAACCAGGGGTCGCCCACTCTCCTTGTCTGCGGCCCTACTTTCTCGGCTTCGTTCGCGATTCTACCAACTCTCTCGTTGGCATTCTCAACTAATTCGGCATCATTGCGGTCGTTCCAAATAGGACATTTTGTCCGTTCACTTATTCCTTTTGTGGGGATTCCCAGATGTTTTCTCGCATCACGTTTCGAACGCATCGGCATCGCCGGTCCGGTTTTACGCTCATCGAGCTTTTGGTGGTGATTGCAATCATCGCCATCTTGATCGGCTTACTGTTGCCGGCCGTGCAAAAGGTCCGCGAGGCCGCCGCCCGCAGCACGTGCCAGAACAACATGAAACAGTTGGGCTTGGCAGCCCACAACTACCACAGCGCGCGGATGGCGTTCCCGGCTGGAATGATCGGGCCGGTGAATCCGCTAGTGGGCGTCGGAGGAGATGCGGCCGGCCACGGTTCGCTGTTGGGGAATATCGTCGTTATGCTTCCCTACATGGAGCAAGATAACGTCTACCGGCTCATCGATCCCGCGCTCACTACGCCCTTCGGGCGTATGGACGATGCGGCGAATCGAAGCCCGGCCATGCCTTACTGGTTCGACAATCCGTATCCTCCCACCGCCATCTACCAAGCGGGGAAACTCGCGCAGATCAAGACGTTCCGTTGCCCATCGGACCCTAAGCAAGAGCCCGACAATCGAGCATTCGGTGCGAATGCCGCCAATCCCGGTGGCTTCGTAATCGGGGGCCTGCTCGTGCGAAATCTCGCACCATCGACGGTCGTCACCTCCGGGTTTTATTACGAAGACTACGATGGCGTCGAAACGATGATGCCGTTGGGCATCTCGAACTACATCGGTTGTGCGGGTCTGGGTCGCGGCAGCCACCCCACTTGGTCGATTTATGAAGGCGTCTACGTCAATCGGAACCCGAAGGATGCCGTTAGCATCACCGATGGAACCAGCAATACCATCTTGTATTCCGAGGTCAGCGGTCGCTCACATGCTTCGTTCCCCGGTCGAGACAATGCATTCACGCATAGCATCGTCGGTGCAGGTAGCATTTCAACGGGTTATGGAACGGCAAATGGTAAAGATGCTTTCGTTTACCAGATGAGTAGCTATCACACCGGCGTCGTTCAAGTCACGATGGCCGACGGTTCGGTCAAAGGGATTCGCGGCAATATCCCCCGTTCGACGACCGATTCGAGCTGGCTCGTCCTCCAAGCGCTCGGCGGTGCTCGCGATGGCACTGTGTCCGACTTGTCCAACGCGCTAATCAATTAAATCGGGCTTCAATCCTGCGGTTGCCGAGTCTAACCGACTCGGCAATCGCGTTTCCGTTCATCACTCTTGGGGTTTCCTACCGTGAAACGAACTGCATTGTTCATTGGGCTGCTGTTTGCCGGCGGACTATTCCTCTCCGGCTGCAAGGATTCGACCCCGCCGCGACCGGTCGAGGCACCACTCAAGGTTACGGAAGGCGAATCGAAATCGAAAAGTAAAAAGGCATCGATAGAGGCGTCCTTTGAAGATCCACCGAAGAAGTAGTCTGTCTCCAATCGAGCGAATTCCAAACCGCAGGCACGGAAGTGTTTGCGGTTTTTTATTTGCAACAATTGGACTGAAGTGGATTCGACTGCCGATAATCAGTTGGCCGTGTGAATCCTTTACGGGGTGAGAATGACTCGCATCGAGTTGGCGAATCTGATTCGGATTTTCGACTTCTACCTCGCGCTGATGTTCCTGCTCGGACTGGTACGGCGTTGGACGGTCTATCGCGATACGTTCCTGCTCGTGGTTTCGCGCGGGCGTTGGCCGAAGCTCTTGGAGCGGATTCACGAACACAAGGGGCTTTTGCTCAATATCAGCACGATGCGGCCGGCGGCGCTCGCGCTCGGGTTGATGCTGACGCAAATCGTCGCCTCGCGAATGATCTGGCCGCAAGCCACACTCCGCGTGCAGGATATTTTCGAGCCGTGGTGGCAACTCGTACCCTTTTTCGCGTCGCTCGTCCCGATGGTAGCGGTCGATATGTACTTCCTCATTCGCGTCGGGTCGATCGACCGCAACGAGACCGAAAAGTACCTCGATAAAGCCGAGAAATGGGCAGGTACCTGGAAAGCAAAGATGGTCCGCCTCGCGACGTTGGGGAAGTACGACCCGAACCATCTGGTGAACGAAGGCGTGAAGCAGGGCCTCGAAAAACTGGGCCGGACGATGAACACCTCGATGTGGTGGGTGTCCGCACAAGTCGCGTTGCGAATGCTCTTCGGCCTTACCGTCTGGATCTTGTGGGCCTTTCGCGACCACATGTAGCGGTAATTTACTGTACACTGAGTGAATTCCGCGTTCGAGAATCGCGTCCCATGAGCGTTGGCTTCACACACGTCGTTCGGATTGGGCTACGGGCGCTTGCGGCGCACCGCTTGCGCTCGATGCTCACGGCGCTTGGCATCGTGCTGGGCGTGGCGTCGGTCATTATCATGTTGGCCGTCGGCGAGGCGGCGCGGTATCAGGCGCTGAAGCAACTCGAAGACCTCGGCGCGAATACGATTCTGTTGCGGAGCGTCAAGCCGCTCGAAGATTCGTCGGAGCGTAAAGGGGCCGATTTGTACGCCTTCGGGCTGACCTATGCCGACCTCGGGCGAATTCGCGAAACGATCCCCACGGTGACGGCGGCCACGCCGATGCGCGAGTTCCGCAAAACGATCCGCTACCGCGAACACAAGCTCGAAGTGCGACTCGTTTCGGTCACGCCCGCGTTCTTCATCCAGAACAACATCACAATCGTTCGCGGTCGCAGTATCATCGCTTCGGATGAAGCCAAACTCGACAACGTCGCGGTGCTCGGTTCTTCTGCCGCCGATGCGTTATTCCCGACCGAAGACGCGGTCGGGCGTTCGGTGGGCATCGATGGAATCGGCGAACCGATCACGTTCACCATCGTCGGCGTGACCGAAGATAAGAAGCTCGCGGGTGGCAGTTTGAGCGGCGGCGATGCCGAGTTCGCGCGAGTGATATTCATTCCGTTCGCGACGGATCGCGCGCGAATCGGTCGCGAACTCGTCACTTTCAAGAACGGCTTTAACCTCGAGCGGCTCGACATCAGCCAGATCACGGTGACGGTCGATTCGCTGGAGAACGTACCGCGAACGGCGATGGCAATTCAGGCGATGATCGACCAGTTTCACCCGCAGAAAGACGTGCAGGCGTTCGTGCCGCTCGAACTGCTCCGCAAGGCCGAGGAAACGCAACGATTGTTCACGCTCATCCTCGCTGCGATTGCCGGAATCTCGCTCGTCGTCGGCGGCATCGGCATCATGAACATCATGCTCGCCACCGTGACGGAACGTACCCGCGAGATCGGCATCCGCCGGGCGCTCGGCGCGAAGCAGTCGGACATTGCACTCCAGTTCCTCGTGGAAACGCTCGTGCTCTCGTGCGGCGGCGGGCTGTTCGGCGTCGCGCTCGGTATCGGCCTCGCTTACGGCTTGCAATCCGCTTTCGGCGTACCGACGATGATCCGCACGTGGTCACCCATTCTCGCCTTCAGCGTCTCCGTCCTCGTCGGCTTGCTCTCCGGGTTATACCCCGCCAAACGTGCCGCCAGGCTCGATCCAATCGAAGCACTGCGACATAGTTAAGGCGAGTTTTCGCAGGCGAGTCAGTTACGGCACGGCAGCGATTTTATAAAATGTTCGCGTATCGACGTGCGGGGAGATAAGATGCTAATTACTGTGCACAGGGATTTAAAGCAAGCAGCTAGAAAAGCAGGTGTCAAATGGAAGTGATAGCACGCATTGCCTTCCAAATGGCATCGCCGGTATTGTTCGTTTTGGGCATTTGCACCACCGCAAATGCCCAAGAGGTCCGCCTTGAAAAATATGCTGATATTGAGGTGGACAACCCAAAAAGAATAGGAACACTAATCTTTTCCCCAGACGGGCAAGAGTTAAGTTACATGATCAACGGTACATCAATCGAGACATGGGACGTCTTGAAGAAACAACGCGGCCGAACTCATCCCGCAATCGTACGTTATTCTGATTTCGCGTATGCGCCGGACGGGAAAAGCATAATAGCTTCAGAAGTGAGTAAGCTATATCGCATCAACATGTCTACTGGTGAAAAGAAACTGATCTATACTCACGATAAGGATATCTCTCGGATGATATTTACGGACAAAGGCGACAAGCTGGTTATCGGCGAAAACGAGGGGGGGCTAATAACGTGGAATGTCGCACAGAATCGAGTAGTTTCTAAAGATCGCCTAAATGGGGCCATTTATGATATTGTTGCAATACCAAACACTGACAAATTGTTCATAAGCCATACAGTAGTAGAAAAATTTCCGGACAAGCCAGGTTATAAATCGATCTCGTTCAGGATATCGCAATATGATTTATCCAATCAGGCAGTGAAAACAGTGGATGATGATCCCGGAACTGGCTACGAACGGTGCCTAGCAGTTACGCCAGATGGGAAACACTTGGCGATACCTGGCGCATCGACTGTTTCAGTGTTATCCAGTTCCACATTCGTGGCGGAACACGTAAAGAATTGCCCCATGACGCCATTTATTTGCCGATTCGCCACTGACCAATTGCTAATTGTAGGAGGTGGGCAAAAGGGCGTCCTCGACGTGCTAATGCCTCCTGGTGAAGTAGCGATATACAATCGCAACAGCTTCAAATGGACATATCATATGGGGGTAATGGATGACACAATCAAGTATGTTTCATACTCGCATAAGAGCAATTACGTTGCGTTTTCTTCCGGGAAATCCAATACTGCAAGCGTGTGGAAGCTATCAAATACTGATAAACAAAAATGAGATAGCTGTTCTCGTATAATGCAGATGATAAGTATGCGAGTAACTCTTACGCGACATACTTTTTGACGGTGGTTTCGTGGTCGCACTAAGACCTACCCAAACACTCCTCGGTTGATCCGTGATCGACACTCCGACACAAACTGTTCCGAGACGAACCACGAAGTGGGATCATGGCTTGCGCCGCGAGGCGCTGGCGGCCACGATTCTTGCGGAGATTTTCAACGGCACGCTGGCGGCAGGCCAACGGCTCGTCGCGCAAGATTTAGCCGAACGTCACGGCGTCAGCCAGACTCCCATTCGCGAAGCGTTGATTGCCCTGGCTGCGGTGGGCATGATCGACCTGTTGCCGAACCGCGGCGCGATCGTGCGGCGGGTCGGCGAACGCGAGGTGCGTGAAGTCTGCCAAGTGCGGCGGATTCTCGAATGCGAAGCGGTACGAACGGCGTGTGGGATCATGACCGCCGAATCGCTCGACGAGATCGGCGATGCGATCCGCCAGATTCGCAGCCGTTGCGACGCCGCGAACGAAGATCTGGTACGCATCGCGCTCGTAGTCGATAGTCGCTTGCACGATGCGATCGCTGCGGCGTGTGGGAACGAACTGCTGGCGCGCGAAATTGGCCGCTTGAAACTGTTGTTCCGAGCGTTCCGCGATGGTTCGTGGGAACGGGTCGCCACCCAGAACGATTACTCGCGGCTCGCCATCGAAGCCGACGAACACATGCGAATACTCGACGCACTCAAGGCGAATGACGCAGCAGGGGCCGCCAACGCGATGGCGCAGCACATACAATCTGGCGAACGCTATTGGATTGGCGTAACCTTCGATCACACAACCGAAACTTCTTCACCGATAAAAAAGGGACACCGATGACACGTGTTCTCACTCTGATCGCGATTCTCGCTGGCGGATCGGCGATCCGCGCCGATGGCAAACTTCAGTTCAACCGCGACATTCGGCCGATTCTCGCCGAGAATTGTTTCGCCTGCCACGGGACGGATAGTGCCGCACGCAAGGCGAAGTTGCGGCTCGACGACCGCGCGGCGGCGATCGACAAAGAGGCGATTGTGCCGGGCAAACCCGACGAGAGCAAGCTCGTCGAACGGCTGTTTTTGCCCGACGACGAAAAGAAGCGGATGCCTCCGCCGAGTTCGCACAAGGAACTCAAGCCGCAACAGAAAGCGATGCTGAAGCAGTGGGTGGCCGAAGGCGCGGAGTACCAACCGCACTGGGCGTTCATCGCACCGAAAGTGGCGGGTGTGCCCGCCGTGAAAACCGCCGGTTGGGCGCGCACGCCGATCGATCACTTCGTGTTGGCCGAACTCGAAAAGCGCGGCCTGCAACCCGCCCCCGAAGCGGATCGACGCACGATTGCACGGCGTCTTTCTCTCGATCTCGTCGGCTTGCCACCGGACCCGGCGGCGGTCGAGGAATTCGTCAACGACAAAGCCCCCGATTACTACGAACGCTACGTCGATAAGCTCATGACCTCCGTGCATTGGGGCGAACACCGCGGGCGTTACTGGCTCGATGCGGCGCGCTATGCGGACACGCACGGCATCCACTTCGACAACTCCCGCGAGATGTGGTCGTACCGCGACTGGGTGATTAACGCCTTCAATTCCAACATGAAATTCGATCAGTTCACGATCGAGCAACTGGCGGGCGACTTGTTGCCGAACGCGACCATCGATCAGAAAATCGCGACGGGGTTCAACCGTTGCAACATCACGACGAACGAAGGCGGCGCGATTGCCGAGGAATATCTCGTGCTGTACACGCGGGACCGAACCGAGACGGCGAACCAAGTGTGGATGGGCTTGACCGCCGGTTGCGCCGTCTGCCACGACCACAAGTTCGACCCGATCTCGCAGCGCGAATTTTACAGTATGTCCGCGTTCTTCAACAACACGACGCAAGCCGCGATGGACGGGAACATCCCCGACACGCCGCCGATCATTCAGGTGCCGAACGCGGGCGATCAGAAGCGCTTTGCAGCGATCGGCAAAGACCTCGTTGCGGTTCGGGCGAAGATGCTCGACCGGAAGAAATCGGCACGCGGCGACTTCGACGCATGGCTCAAAAATGTCAAGCCCGCCGCAGTCGGTGCGATGGTGCCGACCGAAGATTTGCAACTCCACGCGAAGCTGACCGAAGGCACCGGCAAGACGGTCAACCTGACCGTGAACGGCAAAGACAAACCGGTCACGCTACCCAATGGCTTCGACTGGACGAAGGGCAAGAATGCCGCGAAGGCATTCCGCGTTCAGCAAGGCGCGAGCGTCGAACTGCCCGAGGTCGGCGACTTCGACACGAAGCAAGGCTTCACCGTCGGCGGTTGGGTGAAGATCGCGAAACGCGGATCGGGGGGTGCGATTGTCTCGCGAATGGATACTCCCGCACAGGGGCATCGCGGCTGGGATTTGTGGATGGAAGCCGACAAGATCGGGATGCACCTGATCAACAACTTCCCCGCCGATGCGCTCAAGGTCGTGAGCCGCACGCCGCTGAAACCGAACGAATGGACGCACGTGTTCGTTGCGTACGACGGCTCGGCGACACCCGAAGGCGTGAAGATTTACCACAACGGCGTGCTTCAGCCGACCGACACGCAATCGAACACGCTCAAGAGCACGATCCGCACGAAGGTGCCATTCCGCATCGGTCAACGAACCGATGGTGCGCGGGTGCAGAACGTCGGGATCGAAGACCTGCGACTCTACGGCAAAACGCTGACGGGGCCGGAAATCGCACGGATCGCCAAGACCGGTTACGCGACGGAACTGCTTGCGAAAGAGAAGCGTACGCCGAAGGAAACCGACGACCTTTACGATTGGTGGGTCGCCAGTACCGATGTCGCGTACCTCGCGATGAACGCCGACGAGGCGAAGTTGCAACAAGAGGAAATCGACATTCGTTCGCGAGGAACGATCGCGCACATCTCCGCCGAGAAGGCGATGATGGCCGAGGCGTTCATCTTGAATCGCGGCGATTACGACAAGCGAAAAGACAAAGTCGCACCCGCAACACCGAGCGCGTTGCCCGCATTCCCTGCGGAACTGCCGAAGAATCGCCTCGGCTTCGCGAAGTGGCTGCTGTTGCCGAACCACCCGCTGACGAGCCGCGTCAACGTCAACCGCTTCTGGCAGGAACTTTACGGCACCGGCCTCGTGCGTACCTCCGGCGATTTCGGCGTCACCGGCGATGCCCCGACGCATCCCGAACTCCTCGATTGGCTGGCACTCGATTTCCAATCGGACTGGAACGTCAAGCGGTTCTTCAAACTGTTGGTGACTTCGGCGGCGTACCGACAGTCGGCTGTCACCACCAAGGAGAAACTCGAAAAGGATGCGAGCAATAAGTGGATCAGCCGCGGCCCGCGCTTCCGTCTGGATGCCGAAGCCGTCCGCGATTACGCACTCGCCGCGAGTGGGTTGCTCGTACGCAAGATCGGCGGCGCGAGCGTCAAGCCGTACCAACCCGAAGGCGTCTGGGAAGCCGTCGCGATGATCGGTAGCAACACCCGCGATTACAAACGCGACAGCGGCGAAAAACTCTATCGCCGCAGCATGTACACCTTCTGGAAACGCGCCGCACCACCGGCGTCGATGGAGATTCTCAACGCGCCGAACCGCGAGACCTGTACCGTCAAACGCGAACGCACGAACACGCCGTTGCAGGCACTCTTAACGCTGAACGACGTGCAGTTCGTCGAAGCCGCACGGGTACTCGCGGAGAACGCACTGGTTGCAGGCGACACCGATGAGAAGCGACTGGACTTCATCGCCAAGCGGCTGTTGGCGCGTTCGCTGGTGCCCGCGGAAATGGGCATCGTGGCCGAATCGCTGAAGGAACTGCGCACGGAGTTTCAAGCGAAACCCGAGGAAGCGAAGAAGCTGATCGCGTACGGCGAAAGCAAGCCGAACGCGAAACTCGCACCTGCCGACCTCGCCGCCTACACGATGCTCTGCAACCAACTGCTGAACCTCGACGAAGTGCTGAACAAGTGAGAATAAACAAGCGGATACGCGGCTGGATATTGTTGATCGCGGCGATGCTGCTATTGGCATCGCTGGTCGGTTACGGCGTGCAAGCAGTGATCCAGCCGCGCGGCTATAACTACGGGCGATGATGACGCTCTTCCGCTCTCCGAAGGCGCGGCAGGGGAAATAATTCGTCACTGCCGCTTGGCGTCGCCGAGCGAAGTTCATTAAATGTGAGTTCCGAAATATACGGTCGTGTGGTGGAGAGTACGGAATGCCGACGATTAATCAGCTGACGAAGAAGCCTCGACAACCGCAACGGTCGAAGTCGAAACACCCTGCCATGCTAGGCTGCCCGCAGAAGCGCGGCGTCTGCACGGTCGTGAAAACGATGACGCCGAAGAAGCCGAACTCGGCTTTGCGGAAGGTCGCACGGGTTCGATTGAGTACGGGCGTCGAAGTGACCGCGTACATCGGTGGCGAAGGCCACAACCTGCAAGAACACTCGATCGTGCTCGTTCGTGGGGGCCGCGTCCGCGACCTTCCCGGCGTGCGCTATCACATCGTCCGCGGCGTCCTCGACTGCCAGGGCGTGTCGGATCGTAAGCAAGCTCGCTCGAAATATGGATCGAAGAAGGAAAAGTAACCGAGGTTTTGTCGTCGATCGCGTTTCGACGACACGCCGCCGGTAACAGGCACAATCCGTAAAGAGATAGACGAATGGCAAGTAAGGGTAGAACCGCTAGTTACGACAAACTCGTGCCCGATATCCGCTTCAACTCGATCCTCATGAGCAAGTTTATCAACTGCCTCATGCGGGACGGCAAGAAGTCCACGGCCACGCGCGTCGTGTATCAGGCGATGGAACAAATCCAAAAGCGGATGCCCGACATCGAAACGATCGAAGTCTTCACGCAGGCTTTGAACAACATCAAGCCCGCACTCGAAGTGCGCTCCCGCCGGGTGGGCGGAGCCAACTATCAGGTGCCAATGCAAGTGAAGGCGAAACGCCAAGAATCGCTGGCGATTCGCTGGATCCTCGCCGCGATCCGAGCGAAAGCCGGTCGCCCGACGTACCTCCGCCTCGCCGATGAACTCATGGCCGCCTTCCGCCGAGAAGGCGAAGCGATGGCGAAACGCGAGCAAACCATCAAGATGGCCGAAGCCAACAAGGCGTTCAGCCACTTCGCTTGGTAGGCATCGAGTATCGAAACCGCGCAACCCCCGATCGTTATCGGGGGTTTTTGCGTTGTGTTACTCCAAACGGTCGACGATCTCTAAAATGAGGGCGAACCGCGATTGGTTTTCCCTCGCTTGCGCTCGGGCTAACAATACCATCAGGGCGCGGTTTGATACTTTTTGAGATTGTCTCCGATGGCTAAGTCCACACCGACCGAAGAACTGAAACTCGTACGCAACCTCGGCGTGATCGCGCACATCGATGCCGGGAAAACGACGACGAGCGAGCACCTGCTTTACTACGCCGGGGTGAAGCACAAACTCGGTGGCGTCGACGAGGGCACGACCGACACCGACTACGACCAAGAAGAGCAAGAACGCGGCATTACGATCTACTCGGCGTGCATTCCGTTCCCGTGGAAAGGCTACAACGTCAACCTGATCGACACGCCGGGGCACGTCGATTTCACGGCGGAAGTCGAACGCAGTTTGCGCGTCCTCGATGGCGCGATCGTCGTGTTCGACGGCCAAAAAGGCGTCGAAGCCCAGTCGGAAACGGTCTGGCGGCAAGCGAACAAGTACGGCGTGCCGCGGCTCGTGTTCATCAACAAAATGGACGTCGTCGGCGCGAACTTCGCGCGCACCTTAGAGACAATTCACCAACGCTTGACACCCGATTATCATGCACACGGTCGGCCCACGCCGGTCGTGATACCGATCGGGTACGGCTCCGCGAAAGACAGCCCCACGCCGTTTCGGGGCGTGATCGATCTCATCGAAAGCAAGGCCTACTTCTTCGATGCCGGCGACTACGGTAAGACGGTTCGCACCGCGGAAATCCCCGAAGAGTCGCTGGCCGAGTATCAGAAATACCGGGCACTGTTATTCGATGTGCTCACCGAAAAGGACGAACAAGACCGCATCACGACGAACGTCCTCGAAGGGCAAGACCCCGACCCCGTGAAGGTCCGCGAACTCGTGCGCGAACAAACGCTGTTGGGGCGAATTTACCCCGTACTCGCGGGTAGTGGCCGCGAGCATATCGGCATCCAACCGTTGCTCGATGCGGTGCTGTTCTACCTGCCCAGCCCGTTGGATCGCCCGCCGGTCGTGGGCACAAATCCGAAGGGCAAGAAAGAAGAGATCCGCAAGCCCGACCCGAAGGAGCCGTTCTGCGGCCTCGTTTTCAAGGCGGCGTGGCACCCGAACGGGCACCGCTTCTTCATCCGCGTCTATTCCGGCGTGCTGAAGCCAAACGCCCGCGCATTCAATCCGGGTAAGGATGTGAAGGAGAACATCGCGAAGTTGTATCACATTCACGCCGACCCGAGCCGCGGGTTAGAGGAAGTCGATTCGGCACCGGCGGGGGATATTGTCGCAGTCATCGGCCTCAAAGACACGACGACGGGCGATACGCTTTGCGATACGGCGCACCCGATCTTGCTCGAAGCAATTTCGTTTGCGGAGTCGGTGGTCAGCCAGTCGATCGAACCCGAAAGTGGCGCGGATAAGGACAAGTTGGCGAACGCACTGCAAATGCTGCAACTCGAAGACCCGACGTTCAAAGTGAAGGTCGAGAAAGACACCGCACAAACGTTAATGAGCGGCATGGGCACGCTGCACCTCGAAGTGAAGCGCCACCGCCTCGAACGCGATTTCCGCTTGAAAGTCCGCGTCGGCAAGCCCCGCGTCAGCTTCCGCGAGATGATGAAATCGGGCAAGACGGTCGAAGTCGAAGTCGATCGCATGGGCGACAAACAGGCGTTCGCGAAGCTCCGCGTGTCGTTCACGAACTTCAAATCCGACAAGCCGGTGATCGTCAATAACAGCGTCGCGTCGGACATTTTGCCCGCGTTATTTGCCGCTGCCGCCGAACGCGGTTTGTTCGACGCGCTGCAAACGGGCGAACTCGGTTACCCGCTGATGAACGTGCAGGCGACGATCACCGATGCGAAGTTCGACCCGCAATGGAGCAGCGAAGATGCGTTTACGAAGGCCGCCGTGCAGGCGTATCGCGAAGCGATGGACGGGAACATGCAACTGATGGAACCGCTCATGCGCGTCACCGTGACGACGCCGAACGATTTCATCGGCAACGTGATCGGCGACCTCAGTCAACGCGGCGGCGAAATTTTGCGTTCCGAGTCCGAAGGCGGAAATCTCAGCGAAGTCGAAGCCCGCGTACCACTGCGACAACTCTTCGATTACGCCGACCGCGTCCGCAGCCTCAGCCAGGGCCGCGCCGCAAGTACGATCGAGCCGCTCACCTACGCCCCCGCCCCCGACGACGTGCGCCGCGAGATGCTGGGAGAGTGAGGATCGCGTTACCCCGATCAGAAGTTTCGGTTAGTGATGTTTTTGGTCCGCGTTCGCGTTCGTACACCAAAGAAACTCACGCCATTCCGACCCGTATGTATTGCATTGTTTTATCCCGGAGGGATTGAAGACAAACGATCTACGCGCTCAGGGGATCGCCCAGGGTGTACCATTGGTGCGTGTCCGCAACCCAATGCGAATGACTTCAATCCCATCGAGATAAGACGAAAAACGACTCGTTCGGATTCGGTGGAAATGTGCTGCGTACCGAGCATCGCGTTATGCGAGGTCGAAAAGCAGCACCTCGCCGGCCTCGATACCTTCGATTCGGATCGTCGGTTCATCTTCGATCGCGAGTGCATCGCCGGCGGACAACGCGTGGCCGTTCACTTGTGCCGAGCCATCGATGAGATGCAACCACGCACCGCGTTTCGGTGCGAGTGAATACGTTCGTACATCTCCTGCAGATAACCGCGTTGCGGACAGCACCAGATCCTGATGCACGGTCAGCGAATCGTCGCGACCATCGACGGATGCGATCGTTCGCCAGCCGTTGCGTTTCTCATCAGCCGGGAACCACTTTTGCTCGTACTCTGGCGTACGTCCCTTACGATCCGGCATCACCCAGATTTGCAGCAAGTGTACCGCTTCGGTTTCGGACGGGTTGAACTCGCTGTGAATCACGCCCGTTCCGGCGGTCATCTTCTGCCATTCGCCGGGGCGGATGGTCGTGCCGTTGCCCATGCTGTCGCGGTGCGCGAGTTCACCGGACAGGACGCACGTTAAAATTTCCATGTCGCGATGCGGGTGCGAAGGGAACCCGCCGCCCACCGCAATGCGGTCGTCGTTGATGACGCGAAGCGTACGAAACGAATGATGCGCGGGATCGCGATAATCGCCGAAAGAAAACGAGTGTCGGCTATCCAACCAACCGAAGTCGGTGATGCCTCGCTCGTCAGCACGTCGGATGCGGATCATGATCGTCTCTCCATAAGGTATATCCTCACGAAGATACTCCAAGCGGCGCGATCGCCTTACAACTCGGCATAAACCGCAATCTATCAACGCCACGAGCCGACCCGTTCGGGTCGGCTCGCGAAGATTCTCAGTCGAATCGGTTTACTTACGGCGTCGGAACGCACGCAGCAGACCGACGAGCGGCAGGCCCAAACCGGCGAGCGCGAGCGTGGTCGGTTCGGGCACAAGGTTCGGGTCGATACCGGTCGTTTGTGCTCTCGGCACATCGGTGTCGGTGATGTTGCTATCGATCAGGCCGTCCGACGTACGGTTCGTGAGGGCGGTGAACGAATCGATGCTGACTTCGCTCAGCGACGAGTTGGCCCAGAAGTTCCCGAGGCCGATTTGGCCGCTGGGGATCGTCGCCCCGGTGTAGGTCCAGGTCAAGTTGAACGCTTCGGCGTCGTCTTTCGGACGCAGGCGGTCGGGGGTTCGGCCCGTTTTCGCGGCACCGAACGTCCAGCCTTCGGGTGCCGATTCATTGCCAGCCACGTAACCGTGGAAGTCGTAAATCGTGAAGTAGTTGCCGGACTGGAGTTTCATATCCGTGGGCAGAACGATCGCGTACGTCCAGCGGAAGTTATCGGCTTCTGGTGTAACCGTCACCGCGATCGGTAGTAGGCCCGCATTCGCCGTCGTGCCGGTTGCCACGGCTACCACGGCGGCGGCGAATAACCGCGTCATCCATTTCGCGCGAATCATTGATCGATCCTCCTGTATGTGAATCCGAGTCGCATTCGTTTCGCGGGTAGAACAGTAAGCGAGACATTAAATCGTGTCAACCGCAGTTGGAATCGAGGTCGTACGCTTGCGGCGGATGAGTCGAACCAAACCCATGAGGGGCAGGCCCAAACCGGCGAGCGCGAGTGTTGTGGGTTCCGGAACGAGGTTCGGATTCGGCGTCGATGTCGGTACGGGCACCACGGTGTCGGTGATGTTCGTATCGACGCGGCCATCGGCCGTACGGTGCGTGCGAGCCGTGAAGAACGAGTTCGTCGCTTCGCCGAATTCCGAGACGGCCCAGAAGTTACCGAGGCCCGTTTGACCGCTGGATAGCGTCGCGCCGGTGTATCGCCACGTCAAGTTCGGCAGCGTGGCACTATCGTCGGGGTCGACGCCATCGGGCACGGGGCCGACGTTCGCGGCCGAAAACGTCCAACCGGCCGGTTGGCTATTGCTCGGCGTAACCAAGCCCGCAAAGTCGTAGATCGTGAAGTAGTCGCCCGAACGCAATTGCGAATCGGTCGGTAGCACGATCGCGTACGTCCATCGGAATTTGTCGCCTTCGGTCGCGGTCGTCACGGTAACGGGCAACAAACCCGCACGCGCAGACTGGCCGACGAGCGCCACCGCAATCACCGCGAGCAACCGAATCCCGCGTCGCGTAAATCCTGTCATTTTCGATACTCCTTCGTTGAATTCCGTTTGGCAATTCTGGGCGATTTGGGTGGGAAGTTGTCGTAACTTCGTGCCACCCGTTTCGCCCAAATACCCGGCGGGAATGATTCCCCCACCAGCCGAGGCCGAACAGTTGCAGGCTTATGGCGGAAACGAAGAAGGGTGTCAAGCCGGATTGATTCGCGAGAGAAATTGCCGTGGAAAGGTGTGGAGATGGCCGATTCCGGGGTCGAAAGCGTTGGACTATTTCCCGCGTTTCGCGCGTTCGCTCCGGTAGCGTTTCGCCTCGTCGCGCACGGTCGCGTTTGCGTCCTCGGTCATCGTCTCGATGATCGCTGTCGCTTCGGCTGTCTCGATCTCCGCCGCTTTGTGAAGCACCGTGATCCGGATCGCGTAATCGGCATCGCGTGAGAACGTCCACAACGTGGAAAGCGCGTCTTTGTGTGGGTTCTTGCCGAACGCATGAACGGCAGAACCGCGAACGCCCGCCGCAGACGATTCTTCGAGTTTCACCGTCGTGGCGCTGCCGCGCAGGTCGGCACCCGTCGTTTTTGTCATTGCCTTGAGCGCCTCGAACGCCTCATCGGTTCCGTAGTCCGCAAGCCCCTGGCACGCCGTCATCCGGGGTTCGTGGTGCGGCTGTTTAGAAAGTGCAATGTAGTAAGGCACGGTTCGCGGGTCGCGAATCGCTCTTAGCATCTGCGTTGCCCGTTCGCGTTCGGGCGATTCGCGATCCACCGCCAATTTGCCGAACTTCGCGATCAGTACCCCGAATTGGCCCGCGTCCGCCGCAACGACTTTGATCTTCGTCGTGGCCGAGAGATCGAGTTCGTTCGCATTCGGGCCGAACGCATGGTTGTTGTCGTCGGGGACGATTTGCAATTTGCGGCGAATCGCGATCGTATAGTCGCCCGTTTTCGCGAAGGTCGCCCAATGCGGGAGGAACAACCGAAATGTGTATTCTCCATTCGCGGGCAACGGTTTTGAACTCGTGATGCCGCCCATGTCCATACCCGAATCGGGTTGTGGCACCGCCTTGCCATCGGGTCCGACGACGTCCACCTGAAACGAATTCGGGCGACCGAGCCGATTGCGATCGTTGCCACCGACCAGCACGCGCCAATTTTGGTCGGTCGGATTCGCAATCGTAAACGTCACGGAAATCGGCTCGCCCAACATCATCTCCGCCTGTTCGGGCGCGGCCGTGGCTTTCAGTTTCGAGAGCATCCTTTTCACCGATTCCGGCTTCTTCGCCGTCTTCAGGAACGCCAGGGCTTTGACGTGCGCAGCCGTGCGTGAGGCATCGTCGGGGAAGGCGTGATACTTGGGAATGAATTGCCACGTTGGAAATCGTCGCGTTTGTTCGTCGGCAGCTTTTGCAACGAAAAATTCAAAATCCGCCAGCGATTGCTTGTGCATCAGAAGCTGAACGGCAATCGACACATCGCGAACTTCCACGCTGACATCTCGACCATTTACCTGGGGACCACTCTCGACAAACGTCTTGTCATTTTGCAGTGCGGCGATGTCTGAAAGGTAATCGAATGCTTCACACTCCCCGAGTATCGGTATCGCCATGACTCGACAAGTCGATGGAAGTTTCGGATTCCGAATGACCGCCTTAGCGATGTCGAGCAGTTCGCTTTTGTAACCGCTGAACCCTTGTAACCCCGACTGAATGGAACGCGGATTCATACGGACTGCAAGCGATGCAACGTACAGTGTCCAACCCGGCTTCTGCATTCGGTAACCGCGTTTCAGCGATTCGCCTTCGAGCGGTTTAGGTTGAGAAGAATCGAGTATGCCTACAGGCCACACTGAGCCTTGTTGTACCCAAGGCATCTGACAGAACGTGTGTAGCAAATCGGCTTCATACTCGAATTCTGGGTAGCTATCATCATACCGAAGTTTCACCGCGTCGCCGGTACCCTCATATGTTCCCATGTATGCGGCCAAGCTCGCTTCACCAACGAGTGTGCGATTGGACATCGCAATGGTGCTACTTTGCGACAGGATCGTTCGAGGATGAATTCGCGAACAGATCTTTCTTAACTCGACGCGATAGCGTTCGGCGGCGTCTTTCGGCTTTGCGTCGGCCATGTAGGCCAGTGCGACGGCGGCCCCGTCTGCGCTCAGCATTTCCGCGAACAGTTCGCGGCTACCGCGGTTGTCGCCGATGAGTTTTGCCCAGCGAGTCCAGATCGCGTGATCGAAAGTCTTCGTGTAGTCTTTATCCGCAAGGAACGCTTTCGCGAATGCCTCCGCATCGTCTTTGCCGATGCGGTCGATGAGGGTTTCGCAGCGCAACACGACTTCGGGGTCGCTACTCTGTAGCCCCGCTTTCAGTGCGGGCAACGCCGCCAATCCGAGTGCTCGCAGTTCTTTCTGTGCCGCTTCGCGCTCGGCAAATACGCCACTCCCGAGCTTGGGAACGAGCAGATCGGCAGCGATTGGCTGCTTAGGAAGCTCGATTTTCGTCGGGAACCAGCCGAGAAATGTCGTGTTCTGGTTGTCGTTTTCAAATCGCTTGAGTTTCCTGGTGTCGGAGCCATCGGGATTGCAGACGAACAGCGTACTGTCGTGCGTGATGCCAGTTTCGGGATCGAATTCGTGTTTCACGTACGCCACTCGGCGACCGTCAGGCGACCATCGCAACAGTAGGAAGGCGACTTTCTCGAACTGGGCCACCGGTGTAACAGTGGCTTTCTCGCCGGTAACGTTGAACCACTTGATCGCGGCGGGCAGTTTGACCGGATGCTCATAACCGGTTCCGAGAAGCGTCTTGCCATCCGGCGATGGTGTCAGCCAAAAGATCGTATAGTTGTCGTTGAACGGCGTCGGTTTACCGCCAGCGATGGGAACGGTGTGCCAGCGGTAGTTCGGCAGTTTCGGATCGAGACCGAGGTTGTTTTGAATCGCCCGCCACGATTTCCCATCCGCCGACCACTGCACAATCTGGAAGTCGTCCGGTACGTCAATCGGCGTTTCCGTTTTCGTGGCCAGATCGAAGAGTACATTCGTGCCGCGCGGATAATTCTTGCCGCCGATGCTCGCCAACGCATCGGTTCGCGAACGAACAATTTTCTTCATGTCCGGCGAAACGATAAACTGATCGGCCAACTGATACCCAAGTCCCGTATCGACGCCCTCCACGCGGTCGTTCACATCGCGCAAATGCAGCGTCAGTCCAAGTGTCGCGCCTGGGTCTGCCAGTTTGCCATCCTTGCCAGCAAACAGAATCTGGGTGCCATCGGGCGTGAAGCCGAGGAAGTGTTTACCATCTTTGAGTGGTATCGTTTTTGCGACTTTGCCATCGGGCATGTAGGCGGTCAGCGTGCTCGCTTTCTTCTCGAACATCCACAACAAGCCTTCGTCTTTTGCTACCTTCGGCACGGGCGCGGAAATCTTCTGTTTCGGAAGTTCCCGCTTTGTGGGGAACCAGCCGAGGAGGTTCGTCTGTTGGCCATCGTCCGGGATCGTGAATAGCACTCGCGGATTTTTTGTATCTGCGTCATATAGAGTCAGTTGGCTGTGGCGCGAAACATTGTCCTTGAACTGGAAATTGAGTTTGGCCAGCCGATCTCCATTCGGCGACCAGCAGAAACCCGTGATACCCGCGCCGTTGTTCGACTGACTCAGTTCCGCAACGGTAAAATCGGACGCATTCACCTGGTAGTTCGCGAATTTCACTTCTTCATCCGCCTTGACGGGAAGCCGAAACCCGCTGCCGACCAGCGTCTTTCCATCCGGTGAAAAGCTCAATCCGTAGAAGGTGTACTTATCGTTGACGGGTTTCAACTTGCCGTTATTCGAGAGCTTGTGCCTGCGGTAGTTCGGCAATTTTGGATCGCGACCCAGATTGTACTGAAGCACCATCCAGCCCGATCCGTCGGGAAATGGATGCAAGACTTGGTGATCTTCGGGCAGGTCGAATTTGGTTTCCTTTTTGGATGCACGGTCGAACAGAACATTTGAAAATCGCAGTTTCTTTTCGGGATTGGCCTCATCCGCTTGCTTGACCCTGGTTCGCATGATGCTTTTGGCATCTGGGGACATGACAAATCCATCGTACTCCTGATACGCGAGTCCCGTGTCCGTCCCCTCCACGCTATCGTTGACATCGCGCAAATGCAGCGTCAGGCCGTCTGTTGCGTTCGGTTCCGCGAGTTTGCCATCCTTGCCTGCGAACAGAATTTTTGTGCCCTCTTCCGTGAAGCCGAGAAAGTGTTTGCCATCCTGGATCGCGATCGTTTTCGCTTCTTTGCCATCGGGCCTGTAGGCAGTCAGCGTGCTCGTTTTCTTGTGGAACATCCACAACAAGCCTTCGTCTTTCTCCACCTGCGGCACGGGGGCCGCCTTCGCCGCCATGCTCGCTTTTGGCACGAAGGTACTCATGCCGATAATCGCGCTCACGAGTATGCAGACGGTGGTTACGAGTTTAAATTTTGCGAGCAACATGGTACGCAACACTCCTGTAACAATAAGGGAAACGGCGGTGGTTGCCGATGCGATTGTGGGCGGGATCGCGGCATTCGCGGAGATCGCCAGCGAGGACATTAACCCGGCGGAGTAGACGACGCCGCGCGCCTTCAACCGCGTTGCGAGTTGTTTGCGGGCGGCGGCCAATCGGCTCGAGAGCGTGCCTTCGGCAATGCCGAGTTGCATCGCAGCTTCTGTGCGACCGACGCCATCGAGTTCGCACAACACGACGGCAGCGCGGTAAGTGTCCGAGAGGTTTGCGATCTCCTCATCGAGCATCGCGAGGACATCGCTATCGGTAGCCGCGAGCGGTGCGGCGGGGGAATCGGGGACGGTTTCGACGAGCGTTTCTTTGCGACGGCGGCTCACGGTGTACGCCTCCAGAGCGGCTTTGCGGGCCACACCATACAGGAACCCCCCGACCGCCGAACGCGGTTGAATCGTATGGGCTTTCTTTGCCAACACTACGAACGTGGCTTGATACGCATCTTCCGCCAACTGATGCTGCCCGAGCAGCCGCCGACAGACCGCAAACACCTTCGGCCCATGCCGTTGCACCAGCAACGCGAACGCCGCCTCATCGCGATTGGCGATGTAGTTTTCCAGTAGCTCCGCATCGGGTTGGACTTCGGCCAAACCGAGGCAAAGCCGGGCAAGTACCCCACGGATCGCGACATTCGGCATCGGCCACCTCTCCGCACGTCCCCCGGTCCCGTCGTCATCTTATCTGGGGGAACGGGCGAAGCGCGTCGGTGGAATGTGCGAACAAAGTCTCAGCGGATGAGCCGAAATGAATTTAACCGACCGATTCATGCGAAATCGCATCGACCGCGGCCATGCCGCCTACTTTTAAGGCTTCAAATCGCTTGCGATACTCTCGGATGGCCGACTTCGCGGAGAGAACGCCAGCCGTTACTTCTCGGAAACAATTAGCCTGGGTTTCGAGTGCGTCGAGCGTGTACCCGAACATCGCCGCTTCTTCATACAGCGACGGATATGGTTCGATTGCCGAAATGTACAGGGCATCCCAAGCAATGCGAGCCGCTGCAACAGCCTGCGCGAGCGCGACAGGTGTCGGCGTCCGTGCGAACACGGACACTCGATTGGCAAACCGACGGTAACATTCGATGTTCTTCATAGTGGTTAGTACGGCACTTTGGCAAAGGCAGTCGCGACAGACCACGCACGGGCGCATCAATAGCCAACCGCATAAATACGGTGTTTTGAACGCTAGTACGCATAATCGTCTGCCTCGGCTGTCGTACCTCAGTTGTTTTGCCCCTGACGGCAAATTATACGCCAGGACATACGTTACGAGTGAGATGTTCGACCTTGTCTCAAAAATGCGTTCCTCGCACAATCCGAGTTGACTGACGGGATTAGCGAAAAACCGGATTGCCCGGCATCGTGCGAATGCGCTGAAAATGCGAATTGTACGAGCAGCCCGTTGTCATTCAGAAATCGGCTTGTCGTAGACGTTGAACGTCTCATCCCGCTTCCCAGGAACATTTGCAAGTTTTGAATAGCCGTTTGTCAACGCAGACTCCGTGCCGACCGCATCGAAGAGATATTTGTAGGTCCGCTCGACGACGCGAATCGAATCTTCCAAACTGCCCGCCAACATCCGGGAAGCCTCGTAATACGGCAATCCGACCCGCCACAATTCGGGTTGGTTCGCCAAGTGAACATCGGGATTGATCGTCACCCACCCATGACTTGCGCCCACTCGATAATGGTATTCGCGCAAGCGGCGACTCTCGGGGTTTTGGCTGCTCGCTTTCGAGTTTATTTCCGCGTTGAACCGCTGTGCGTATCGGTGGAGATTCTCTGCGAATTCAAAGGCTTTTTTTGCGTCGAGAAACTGAATCATCCCGCCATCGCCATCGACAGCAACGAACGTTCTGTCGGCAACCTTTGTGTCTAACAAGGCGTTATGGATGTGCTGGTGAATCGTCGTGTTGATAAGGCGAACATCTCTCAGGGCTTGCGGACTATGGGCACCGGAAGGGTTTGTGTCGGTTCTCGCTCGAATTTTATCGCTGTAGCCGACGAGATCGAAAGCGATCACCGTCCGCTCGACGTCTGGGTAAATCGGCAGACGACTCGGCGGAATCGACGAAACTGGCGACGGAAATCGGCGTTCGAAATCATCGACCAATCCTTCGAGTGACACGCGGCAGTCCGCTATCGTTTTTTGTGCAGATTTTTCGGTGAGTGGACCATTCGCTTGTTTGAGCGGTTTGACGACTTCGACGTGATAACGATCGATGTAACGGTTTAACTCGGCGACCCTCCTTTTTGCCGATCGCAAACTCCCGGTCGCATCGCGCATCTTGCGAATGTGGCCGCGGCTCATCTTTGCTAACGTGTGGATTGCATCCGCGTATGGCCCCGCTTCTTTTCGTAGCTCGACTACGAAGTGAAACAGTATTTTCCGAACGAGCGTTTCGGCTGACTTCGATGGCGAGGGGTTGTCGGAAGGCACGGGAGATCCTGGCAATGGGGCATTCGATGGAGAGTCGAACGGGAGAGTTTGAAATCAATCGACAGGGTTAGCGGCATATCGCAGATTCTGATCGTGACGCTGAATGGCGGACTGCGTTTCCGCTTCGCCTTTGTCGCGTAGTGTGATTGCGAACTCCCAACGGGATTCACAACTGCGGGCATATTGATCGAGCTTGTATTTTAGCTCGGTACGATCGCAAGAGTTCGTCATGAGTACCAGTGAAGCTCGTCCGAGCAAGACTTGCTCGATAAAAACATTTAACGCGGCACGCTTGCGAGGAGTGTCTTTCCAATTCAACCATATGTCGTCCCAATCGATGCGAACTCGCTCGCAAAACTCTGCGGCTTTGGTCGCTTGAGGATCGCGAAACCAGTTTTCGGCGAGTGCGATCTGGCGCGCGGTTAGTTCGAGTAGCCTGGGAATGGGTTTTGCGTTTGAAACCGGTGCAGTCCGGGTCTTCGTGAGCGTACGGTGCATAATTTGTAGGGGGTTGAAAGTACGTTCGCCCAATCATTGGGTGTGGGTTTTTCAAAAAGACAGCGTATAAAAGTTATGCCAATGCGGCAATTATTATTCTCGATGATACAGCTCTTCTCCGATCCTTCGCACCTTGCGCGGTGGACGGTTTTCGGTTCTCCGATAAGATCGTCTACTAATGGATTGCGCGGTGGGTCGAACCTCTGGTTCGGCTCTCGGCTCCTATTAAAATGGCTTCTGTCGAAGTCTAGGGTGCAGGTGGCTCTTGTTCCCGCCCGTTCGGGTCGTTCGACCCACGGGAGTTCGCAACCGATTTCCTTCTGGAAGGAGCCGGACCGCTATTCGGACCGGCCGACGACGATGCTCGATAACGTACGCAATATCGGAATTATGGCCCACGTGGACGCCGGGAAAACGACTACTACCGAGCGGATTCTGTACTACAGCGGCACCAAACACAAAGTCGGCGACGTCGACGACGGCGATACCACTACGGACTTCGACCCACTCGAGCGCCAGAAGGGGATCACGATCAACTCGGCCGCCGTGTCGATCGACTGGGCCGACCGCGACGAAAACCCGATCTACATCAACATCATCGACACCCCCGGCCACGTCGACTTCACCGCCGAAGTCGAACGCTCGCTGCGCGTCCTCGACGGCGCGATCGGCGTGTTTTGCGCCAAGGGTGGCGTCGAAGTGCAGTCCGAGACCGTTTGGCGACAGGCCACCAAGTATAAGGTGCCGCGGCTGGCGTACGTCAACAAGCTCGACCGCATGGGCGCGAACTTCTGGGCCTGCGTCGAGCAGATGAAAACCAAGCTGCGTGCGAACCCCGTGGTCGTCACCATCCCGGCGGGTCAAGATGAAGCGCTCGAAGGCATCATCGACCTGATTAAGATGGAACTGATCACGCGTGACCTCACGGACAAAACGTTCCGCAAGTTCTTCACCGTCCCCGTACCGGAAAAGTACCTGGCCGAGGCGCAGAAGCGCCGCGAGCAGATGCTCGATGGCATCTCGATCGCTTCGGACGAAGTCACGGAAGCGGTGCTCGAAGGCAGAGAAGTCTCGGATGACCTCATTCGCAAAGCGCTCCGCAAGGGGACGCTCGATAACTTGTTCACGCCGGTCCACTGCGGTAGCTCGAAGCACTATCACGGCGTGCAGCATCTGCTCGACCTCGTCGTCGATTGTCTGCCGAACCCGACCGAGCGACCGCCGATCGTGGCGACGCACCCGAAGACGAAGGAAGTCGTCATTCGTACGCCGGACCCGTCGCAGCCGTTGTCGGCACTGGCGTTCAAGACCGTTGCCGAAACGAACGGCGACCTCGTGTACATTCGCGTGTACTCAGGCGAACTGCGACCGGGCGAAAACTACCTGAACACCACCACGGGCAAGAAGGAACGGATCGCCCGCTTCTACCGCATGATGGGCGACAAGCGGATCTCGCTCGAAAAAGCAGGCCCCGGCGACATCGTCGCGGCGATGGGCCTCGCGGATACGTTCACCGGGAACACGCTCAGCGACCCGGATAGTCCCGTCGCGCTCGAAGCGATCCAGTTCCCGAAGCCGGTGATCGCGCAGGCACTGACGTTCTCGAAGTTGCTCGACGCGGGCAAGGTCGGCGAGGCACTCAACCGCCTCGTTCGCGACGACCCGACGCTGAAAACGCACACCGACGACGAAACCAAGGAAACGATCCTCAGCGGGATGGGCGAGCTTCACTTGGAAATTTCGATCGAGAAGCTGAAACGCGCCGTCGGCATTCGACAGGAAGACTTGGACTCGGTGAAGCTCGGTAAGCCGCGGGTGGCGTACCGCCAGTGCTTCGCGCGTACGGTGGACTTCGAATACAAGTTCCAGAAGCAAACCGGTGGCCGCGGTAAGTTCGCCGTGATCGCGGTGAAGTTCGCGCCGTTGAAGCCGGAAGAGGTCGAGCAAAAGATCAAGGAGATCGAAGAACTCAACGATCCGAAGATCAAGCCCGACCCGAACAACGTCTACTTCGTGAACAGCATCACGCAAGGGGCGATCGACAAGCAGTACATCCCGAGCGTCGAGGAAGGCCTCCGCGAAGCGGCGAAGAAGGGGTACAAGTACCCGTTCCCGTTCGTCGATCTGGAGTTCGAACTCCACTTCGGGAAGATGCACGACGTCGACTCGTCGCAAGATGCGTTCTACCTGTGCGCCCTCGAAGCGTTCCGCGAAGCCGAGACGAAGGCGGGCATTCAACTGCTCGAACCGATCATGAAGGTCGTGGTCGTGTCGCCGAAGGACTACCAGGGCCAGATTGCCGGTAACATCAGCAGCAAGCGCGGCGTGATCGAGGAAACCAGCGAAGACAACGGCGTCGCGCAGGTGATGGCGAAGATCCCGCTCGCGAACTTGTTCGGTTACACGAGCGATTTGCGGAGTGCTACGAAGGGCCAAGCGAGCTTCAGCATGGAGTTCAGCCACTACGCGGCCGTGTCGGTCGAACTCGCCGACATCCCGAAGGACCAAGTGAAGAAGTAACCGCCGACGAAAACCCCGAACCCCGGCGACATCGCCGGGGTTTATTCGTTGACACCCACCATCGCGAGAATGCCATGCCCCGCGCCGATGTTGCCCACGAACGCCTTGCCATCGCGGCCATCGAGAGCCTCAAAGGCACGGCGACGCTCGATAAGACGCTTCACCCCGATGCCCGCGTCGCCGCCAAATTCGAGACGCTAAACGATGCCGACCGCGGCCTCGTGCAATTGAAAGCCTTGTCCAAGCTCGAAGAGCTCAATCTCGCCGGGACGAAGATCACCGATGTCGGCGTGATTTCCCTGAAGGACGTATCCACGCTGAAGCTGCTGAAGCTCACCCGGACCGGTGCGACGGAAAAAGGCATCAGCGCCCTCGAAGCGGCGCTGCCAAAGCTGAACGTGAGACGGTGAAACGCCGACGATCGTCTGGGCTTTGAGATTATTGGGGTGCGGTGCTGTTAACTGGCTGTTTTGGCGGGTGGAAGAACAAGAACAACAGCACGGAACCGACGAGCGCGGCCCCCATCGGCCACATGAAGTACGAGGCATAATCGAGCTTGCCATCGACCTTGTATTTCGGAATCAGTTTCTGGATCACCACGTAGTTGGCGAACATGTAGCCGAAGCCGAGGATCGCCGAGTTGAACAGCGTTTGCGCACTGGTACGGATGTCGGTCGGGAAGTAGGCATCGATGAAAATGTACACGGTGGCGAAGAAGAAGGCGTAGCAGATGCCGTGCAGCACGTTCACCAAAATTGCGGGTACGACTTGCGGGAAGTACGCGAATACCGCGAAGCGCACGGCGTGGCCGAGGATGCCGATAATCATCGTCGTCCGCCAACCGGCCCGCTTGAGGAACCAGCCGAGCATGAGCATCGTGAAGATTTCCGCGATCTGACACAGGCTCGTCACCGGTACGACCAACCCCGCAGCCAGCCCGACCTTTTCGGTGAGGTATTCTCCGATTATCAAGAAGTACGATTGGTGAACGGCGGCATCGATGAACGTGACGAGGAACAGCACGAGGATGAACGGCTTCTTCAACAGTGCGAATGCTTTCAGCACGGGCACGCCCGTTGCCGAAGTCTTGGGCGGGGTGTGGGGAAGCGTCAGGCTGAATACCGATAGCACCAGTGAGGCAACGCCACCCATGATGTAAGCCATCGTGACGCCGTTTCGCCACGCATCGTCGGCCTTGCCGTACTTCGGATCGAGGAAGGCGAGCGTTTCGGAACCGGCGGGGATTCTCGCCCAGTCGGTCAAGATGATTAAGAATGGCCAGTTCGCGGCGATCCAACCGATAGTGCCCCAGAGCCGCACTTTGCCGAACTGCGAAGAGTCTTTCAGGTTCGCAAACGTGATCGAGTTCGCCACCGATACCGTCGGCACGTACGCGATGCAGTGCAGCCACATCAGCGCCGCGAACGAGGGAAAGTCCGTCACGAACGCGAGGCCGATCATCGACAAGCCACCGACGAAGTGCGCCGCCGCCATGTATTTCTCGGCTGCGAATTTTCGGTCCACCAACGACGACAGCCCGAAGAGCGCGATCAGCGATGCGACCGGGAACCCACACGTGATGATGAACTGCTGGTCTTCGCTGAAGTTGAGGCCGCGCGCCCCGATGTAGGGAAACGTCAGGATGAACCAGGCCCCCCAAATGAAAATTTGCAGGAACATCATCGCCGAGAGTTTGAATAGCATCGGGACCGTCCAGGAAGGAAGTCGGAACGTGCAGTGGAAGGGCAAGTGTACGGAAGGTGCGTGCAGAGTTGTAGCCTTTGGTGCCAAACGGCAGATTCTGCCAAATTTCGTAGCCGCGTTTCGAACTTGGGCTTGTCGTCATTCTCACTTTGGGTTCCAATCCCGCAATTCTCCACCCGCAGGGATCGCGGACCTCGATTATGCTCGCCCCGATACCGATACCGCGCCGCGAGGCTTCGCCCCATGATGCGGATGCGACGCGCCTGGAGATTCGTCTCGGGGCGGGTCGCATCGTGTCGTATCCGATGGCGGCGGATGAATTTCTAATCGGCGGCGCGACCGGTTGCGATCTGCGTCTCAGCGGGTCGAACGTGCCGCCCGTCGTCTGTCAGTTCACGCAATCCGACGACGGTCTACGGGTTCGCAAACTCGCGCCGAACGCGACCGTTTTGCTCAACGACAAGCCGCTGAACGGATCGACGCCGTCGTTCGTTCGCCACGGCGACCGCGTCTCGGCTGGCCCGGCCGAGATCGTCGTGCAGATGCCGAACGGCACGTACTTATACCCGCGCCTGGTGCCGCTCGAAGTCGCCGAAGAACCCGCGAAAATTGCGCCGAACGTCGAACGCCGCATCGATGCCGTGGTGGCCGAGTTGCGACGCCTCGAAGAATCGACAGCCGAAAAGGAAGCCGCCGAGATCGCGCGGCAACGCGACGAATTGGCACGCGAACGCGCCGAACTCGACGAAGATCGCGTACGCTGGTACCGGCACCGTCAGGAAATCGAAGCCGAACTTCAGAAGCCGCGAACGATCGTGACGGCACCGCCCGGCGATGATTTTCGCGAACGCGAAGCCGCGATGCTGGCACGCGAACAAGCGCAGTTTCAACAGCTTGCGGACGCGCGTGCGGCAATCGAAAACGAACTAGCCGCCAAGCGATTGGAAGCCGACAACCTGCTCGATGCGCAGGTGCAAGAACTCGAACGACAGATCGCCGAACGCCGGTTGCAATTCGAGAAAGAAGCGAGCGAATACGAGCCGCGCTTGGTCGAATTGCACGCCCACCGCGAACGCTTGATCGCCGCGCAGAACGACCTCGAATTGCATCGCCAAACGACGGTTTCGCTGCGCGACGAACTGCACGTCGAACGCAATGGCATCGACTCCGAACGTGCCCAACACAACGAGTATTTAAGCGAGACCGAAGCCGCCAACGCCGAGCGCACCGCCGAATTGCTCCGTCGCGAAACGATGCTGCAAGCGGATCGCGACGCACTCGAAATCGAGCGGGCGAAGCACAAGGAAGACCTGCTGCGCATCGATCGCTGGCAGGGAACGCTCGAGTCGCACCACTCGACGCTCGTCGCGCGGGCCGCCGAGATCGACCAGCGTTTCCAGTTGTTGCATCGCAATTCGGGCGAACTCGAAGAGACGGTCAAACTCGCCGATTCCGAGCAAGACCTGCTGAAATCGGAGAGTGCGCGGCTCGAGAAATGGCGTACGGATCTGGAGACGGAATCGGCGGTCTTAGCCGAACGTGCGGAGCAACTCGAAGCGCAACAAGCGGTGTTGGCGGTACTGCGAACGAAGCTCGATCGACAACAGGAAGAGATGCGGCACGAAGCCGCCGCCTTCGCTTCGGATCGCGTGCGGTTGGAGCATTCGCGGGCCGAACTCGACACCCGTTTGCGCGATGCCGAACACGTGCGGGCCGAACTCGGAACGATCCGCGACGACCACGCCATTCAGCACACGGTGTCGCTCGAACGCAACTCGTTACTGGCCGCGACGCTCGACGATATTCAGCGCCAAAAGGACGATCTGAGTGCGGCCGAAGAGCGGATTCACCAGAAGGAAATCGACCTCGATACGCGCTCGGCGGAGTTCGCCGAACAGGCGGCGATTCTGAAATCGCGTGCGGTACAAATGCTGGAATTGCAGGCGCGTCTGGAAACGGATCGTCAGGCGATGCGCGACCGGGAAGCGGCATTCAACGACACCGATGCGGCGCGATTGTCGTTCCAGGATCAACTCAGTCGCCGTGCGGATGAACTCTCGAAACGGGCGAAGCAAGTCGATGCCCGGACGCAAGAGTTTGCCGCACTGCAAGCCGATCTCGATCGGCAACGCAGCGAGTGGGACGCCGAGCGACTTCGCCAGGGTCAAACGGCCACGACGAGCCAACAGGAGCGAGACGAACACACCGCCGAGCTTCAGAAACAAGCCGCCGTTCTCAGCGAACGCGAAGCGACTTTGGCGCGACAAGTCGCACGCCTGAAGGAAGTCGGCGAGAGTGTCGCCGCCGAACGGAAAGCGGTGTTCGAGGCACGTGCGGCATGGGAAGCCGAACGCACGCAGGCCGCGCAAACCGCGCTCGATTCGCAAGAGCAAACCGAGGCGTTCCGTACGCGGGTGGCCGCCCATTTCGCCGAACTGCGCGGGCAGGCACCGGACCTCGACGACAAGGCGCAGACCGCGTTGAACAAACTGTCCGGAGCGCGGGATGTGCTACGCGGGCAGCTATCGGAATTGCAAGTGTACGCGAAACAAACCCGCGAAGAACTCGATGCGGCCCGTGCGAACCTCCGCGAGGAATCCGAGCGAATCCGGTTGCGGGAAGAGGAACTCGAACGCACCCGTGCGGAACAGCGCGTGGCCGTCACGGGGTTCCGCCAGCAGCTCGTCGAATGGCAAGCGAAGGTCGGCGAACTCCGGCAGGGAATGGGCCAATCGGAGTCGCGCGTCGAACAGAAACAAGCGGAGTTGGAAGCGCTCGCCGAACAAACGCGGACGGCAAACGAAGAGATCGCGCGACAAGCCACCGAGCTTCGCCAGGAGCGGAAACTCGTCGCCGAAAAGCGTTCCGAAATGGAACGGCACCTCGGCGATATGCGCGACTGGTACCGACGCAAATTGCGCGAACTTGCAGCGGGTCGCACGGTCGATGAAACCGATCTGCCGAGTGCGCCACAGTCGTTTGCAAATGCCGCTGCCGCGCGAAATCTCGAACCCGCGAAAACGCTCGAACTGGCACGCCCCGCCGAGAACGAACCCGGCGACGTGCAACTCGGCGAACTCCTGCGTTCGCGCGGATTATTAGATGAGCCGACGCTGAATGCACTGAAATCCGAGGCGCAACGCCAACGGCGCTCGCTACGGCAAGTGTTGCTCGCTAGCGGCGCGGTGACGCTTTACCAACTGGCGCTCATCGAAGCGGGCAACCTCGAAGGGCTGATACTCGGCCGGTTCCGCGTGGTCGATCGCGTTCGCACGACGGCGAAAGAAACCGTGTACCGCGTGTTCGACCCGAGCCGCGCCAACGGGCCGACGCGCGGCGTTTACGTACTGCGGCAACTCAGCGAAAACGAGATGGCCAACGCGGACGACTTCCGCCAGCGCTTCGGAACGATGATCGGCTCGGGCCATCCGAACCTCACGAACACGATGGAAGTGCTCGACGTGCAACGTCGCCCGGCGGCACTGCAAGAGTGGGTGTCCGGGTTGTCGTCCGCCGATTGGCCACCCGCCGCCGCCACCGCTGGCGTCTGGTTGCGCTTGTTGAACGAAGCCGCGAAGGGGCTGCATCACGCGCACAAAGCGGGCCTCGTCCATGGCCGGTTGATCCCCGAGTCGTTCGTGCTCACCGCCGATGGCACACTGAAAATTCAGGGTTTCGGCGAGCCATCGTGGCTGACGCCGAACGCGATGTCACCAACCGACCTGCCGCCATCCGCCGATTTGCGCGGCTTGGGCCAAGTTGCGTTCGTCTGGTCGCAACTCGGTTCGCGGCGCAAAGGCGCACGCTCGAAGCCGTTCCCCGCCGAACTGACGGCCGTGATCCGCCGCCTCGAGATCGGCTCCGAATCGCCGATGGGCGACGTCGTCGCAATCGATCGCCCGTATGCCGATACTTCCGAATTGTTGCGCGACCTCGCCCGGCTCGCGGAGTCGAACCCGTGCCCGTCGGATGCCTGGGAGAAGGTCGTCCGATTCGCCGGTGAAAACTCGCCCGATATGCCCGTCGCGCTTCGGCAAACGGCGTGAATGTTCGTAGAATCCCCGGACGCTTCCCCCACTCCCGGAGATCGTCCCGATGCCGACTAACGCACCGCTCAACCGCAAACTTCGTATGGGCCTCGTCGGTGGTGGCCAAGGGGCCTTTATCGGTCGCGTTCACGCCACCGCCGCCGTGCTCGATAACCGGGCCGCACTCGTGGCGGGGGCGCTCTCGTCCGATGCCGCACGGGCGAAAGCCTCTGCTCCGGACTACGACATTCCCGCGGATCGCGCGTACGGCAGTTACGCGGAAATGCTTGCCGGCGAGTCGAAACGCGCCGACAAGATCGACTTCGTCTCGGTGGCCACGCCGAACCACACGCACTTCGAAGTCGCCAAGGCGTTCGCCGAAGCCGGGTTCCACGTGATCTGCGACAAGCCGATGACATTCGATTTGGCACAAGCCGAAGAGCTGATAAAAGTCGTCGAAAAAGCCGGTGTCGTGTTCGCGGTCACGCACAACTACACCGGCTACCCGCTCGTTCGCCAAGCCCGCGAGATGATCCTCGCCGGCGAACTCGGCGAGATCAACGCGATCCGCTCGAACTACATTCAAGGCTGGCTCCGCACGCGCATCGAAGGCGACAACCAGAAGCAAGCGGCGTGGCGAACCGACCCGACCAAGAGCGGGATCGCGGGCTGTTTCGGCGACATCGGCACGCACGCTTACAATCTCGGCCGATACATGACGGGGCTTCTGCCGAAGGAAATTTCCGCACACCTGAAGGCGTTCGTCGAAGGCCGCGCGCTCGACGATTACGGCACCGCGATCATCCGCTACGACAACGGTGCCATCGGCACGGTGACCGCCAGCCAGATCAGCCACGGCCGCGAGAACGATGTGTCGATTGAAATCGACGGCACGAAAGGCTCGATCCAGTGGCGTCAGGAAGACCCGAACACGCTGACGTTCCGCCAGAACGGCCAGCCGCACAAGACGTACACGCGGAACGGCGGGCCGTACATCGGGGCACATCATGCGTCGAGTGTGCGTTTGCCCGGCGGCCACCCCGAAGGGTTCTTCGAGGCGTTCGCGAACGTCTATTGCGCCGCCTACGACGCAATCGCCAAGAAGGCCGCCGGCGAAGCGATCGAGATGGTGAACACCGTGTACCCGAACGTCTACGACGGCGTCGAAGGCATGTTGTTCATCGCACAAAGCGTCGCCAGCAGCAAGCAAAACGGAGCTTGGCTGCCGTTCCACCACGCCAAGAGCCGACGATAACCTACGAGCCGCCGGGTTCATCCCGGCGGGAGACTCCCGCTTACGAAACTCCCACCGGCATTAACCTACGAGCCACCGGGTTCATCCCGGCGGGAGACTCCCGCTTACGAAACTCCCACCGGCATTAACCTACGAGCCGCCGGGTTCATCCCGGCGGGAGACTCCGCTTACGAAACTCCCACCGGCGTTAAGCCGGTGGCGCGTAGGATCTTTTAGGATTACCGATGCTCCCAAAAATACTCGTTGCTCCGCGGGATTTGCAGACGCTTGAGGCGCGGTACCGGCCGTTGCTGGAAGCGGCGGGGTACGCCGTGAAGTACCCGGCTCCGTCGAAGGCGAACCAGCCGACGCCGTCGGAACTTCGCGATGCGCTCGCCGGTGTCGTCGCGGTGATTGCGGGGTCGGAGACGTACTCTGCGGAACTCTTCGATGCGTTCCCGAAACTCCGCGTCGTGGCCCGCGTGGGTGTCGGCTACGATACCGTGGATATTCCTGCGGCCACGGCTCGCGGGGTTGCCGTCACCATCACTCCGGGTTTGAATCACGAGTCGGTTGCGGAACATGCTTTCGGTATGATACTCGCGTTCACGCGGCAAATCGCGAATCACACACTCGATATTCGCAGCGGGATATGGCCGCGCAATCGCAGCGTGCCGATACGCGGGAAAACCATCGGCCTCGCGGGTCTCGGGCGCATCGGCCAAGCGATGGTCGTTCGCGCCAACGCCTTCCGAATGAGCGTACTCGCGTACGATCCGTTTCCGGATCGCGCGTTCTGCGAAGCGAACAATGTGACGTTACTGTCGTTCGACGAACTGCTTTCGCAATCGGATTTCCTCTCGTTGCACCTGCCGCTCACCGAGCAAACGCGACACCTGATGAATCGCGAAACCTTCGCCAAAATGAAGCGGGGTGCGGCGCTGGTGAACACGTCGCGTGGCGGGCTGGTCTGCGAAGTCGATCTCGTGGAGGCGTTGGAAAGCGGGCAGGTCGGCGCGGCATTGCTCGATGTTTTTGAACGAGAACCGCCAGGGGCGAATCATCCGTTGTTCTCGTTCGACAACGTTATTTTCACTCCGCACGCGGCCGGCGTCGACGTGCAATCGCTCGGCGATATGGCGTGTTCCGCGGCCGAATCGGCGATCGCGATTCTGCGCGGCGAGTGGCCCGCCGATAAGATCGTGAACCCCGCCGCCCGAAACCGCCAGCCATGACACCCCGCCTTCCCCGTGCGACTTGGGCGACGCTTTCCGATGGGCTTTTGCTGGCGCAATGTGCGGTCGACACGTATCGTGCGAGTGGGCCGGGCGGGCAGAAGCGGAACAAGACATCGTCGGCAGTGCGGTTGCGTCACCTGCCGACGGGGTTGATCGTGATTGCCGAAGAAAGCCGGTCGCAACATAAAAACAAAGCGAAGGCGCTCCAGCGATTGCGGCGCACACTCTATCGCGATTTGCGCGACGATCCGCCGCCGATGGACGACTGGACGGCAGCACGCGGCAACGATGGCCACGTTCACCTTTCGCCGAAAGAAACGCGATTTTGGCCCGCCATCGGCGTCGCGCTCGACGTTCTCGCATTAACCGAAGCTCAAGTGAGTACCGCCGCCGAACGACTCGGCGTATCGACCGCGAACCTCATCGACTTGCTGCAAGCCGACCCGGTCGCGTGGCAGGAAGCGAATCGCCTGCGGACGGTATTCGGCCAAAAGCTGCTAAAGTAACGTGTCTCGTACGTAGAATGTGCTTTTGTAACCCGATCTCGCCGAGTTCGCCTCATGCCCCCGCACGGTTTCAGTTGGGTCGATCGACCTCATATCGCGGCATTGGCGTACCCGCACGGCGTCGAAGAACTGATCTGGTTACGCGAACAGGGCATCGAGGTACTAATTTCGCTCACCGAAGACGCGGTGCCACGGCGCTGGGTGAACGAAGCCGGTTTGATGCTGCTGCACGTGCCGATTTCGGACATGGACGCGCCCACCGATAGTCAGTTTCGGACGATCCTTACGACCATCGATCGCGCCAACGGTCGCGGCGTGGCAGTCCATTGTGCTGCGGGTCGTGGGCGAACCGGCACGGTTCTGGCGGCGTACTTCGTGGCGAAAGGTGTATCGGCCGACGCCGCGATAACGAAAGTGCGTTCGCTTCGCCCCGGCTCAATCGAAACGCAAGAGCAAGAGTCCGCCATCCGCGACTTCGCCCGACGGAAAACGAACGGGTAGAACAGTTTGCCTTCGCAGTACAATCGCGCCAAGCCGCACGCGCCAGTTCTTGAGCGAATTTCCGCAAATAAAACAAAATCTCGAGCGAATGACACTTGACCTTGCGCTTCCGTCGCTTTTACAGTGAAATAGGGAGATTGAGACTGTCGCGCACAATCGGAGGATTTTTCGGAACCGGCCCTGGTTTCTGAGATCTTTTTGAAAGAGTAACATCATGCTCGTGCTATCTCGGAAGAAAAACGAGTCGATCATCATCAATAGCGACATCGTTATCACAGTCGTGGAAATCCGCGGCGACAAAGTCCGGCTGGGGATCGTCGCGCCGAAAGATGTCACCGTACACCGCGAAGAGGTTTACGTGGCCATCCACGGAAGCACACCCGTATTGACTCCGAAGATTGTCGAACTTCACGGCAAAGGTTGATCGCATCGAATGGAACCGTTGCCCGAGCCGCTGCGTTTTCAATTGCCAACTCAGGATGCGAAATTTATTAACTGTCCCATTTGACTGGAATGGCACGTGGGTTGCGAGACTCCACGAAGAATTTTAACCGCGGAGGGCGTTTCCACTCCCCGCTCATCGAACCGGACATGCAGAATTGCCGCATCCGGCTCTCCGACCCAATTCGGCACGATTACGCCCACAGCGAGAGACGTTTGATAGCCATCCTCAGATTCACTAAGCCGTAGTCTTCGTACAGTCTTAGATCGGGTGGACCGTGGAGGCCGTTTTTACGCGGGGCTTGGCGATCACGGCGAGCAGGTACAACACGGCGACGATCAGGAGGAGTGCCTTGATGCCGGTGACGAAGGTGACGGTTTGCAACAAGCCGCCTGCCAGGGAACCGAACAGGTTGGCACCGAGGGCGGCGTCTTTTCGCTCGGCGATGGCGAACGAGCGGATGAAGACGATGCCGCTGAAGAGCATCGGCAGGCTGGTGAGCAAGCCGACGACGGCGGCCTTCTGCCAGTAGGGGAGGAAGCCGAACTGCGACAGATCGAGGAAATAGAGGCCGATGCAACTGCCCACGAGAGCGGCATAGACCAACCCGGCGGGCAGCTTTTTAATTCGCCCGGCGATCGCGTTTGCCAGCAAGATCATGATGAGGATGCCGGAGATAATCACCGCGTTCACAATCCAAGTGTTGCCGAGAACGACCGCCGCCTTGCTGATATTTTGCACTTCGAGAAGCATAAACGCCGCCCCGAGCAGGAAGAAGTGCGTCTGCGAACCTTCCCAACCTCGGATGATCTGCGGGGCTTTCATTTCGCGCAAACCGAGCCAGAAGAGGATGCCGAGCGCGAGCGCCAACAGGAAGTACAGTGGCGGAATCTGGCGGTGTTCGAGGTAGATGTACGGCCAGTCGTCGGTCGCCAACGACGTGGCGTTCGTCGAGCGTTGCGGCATGTCGGCTTGCCATTTTTGCATGAGCGTTTTGAAGCGAGGATCGGCAGCAATTTGCGCCTTGGCTGCGTCTTGGTCGCCGGCCACGAACATCACGCCGCCCCAACCGTACGGGTTGCCCCGAACGCAGAACTGGAACGGCTCGCGATCGAAGACACCGGCCAGCGTGCGTGCCATGCGGTCGACGATGTACGGCTTTTGCGCCTCGAAACTCAGGAAGATAATGCCGCCCGGATTGAGCAGCGTCTTCGCGTGGGTCAGGCTTTCGACGGTGTAAACGTAGTGGTCGAGCCGCGCGTTCGTCATTGATGTCGTGGTGTGCGAATCGAGCAACCCGAAGGTAATCACATCGAATTTCTCGGTCGTCGTGGCGAAGTAAGATCGCGCATCGTCGTTGACGACCGTCACTCGGGCATCGTCGTACGGCTTCTCGGGGTGATACTTTCTGCCGAACTGAATGATCGTCGGATCGATCTCGACGGCGATGACTTTCTCGACGCCGTTACGGAGCATCCCCGCCACGTCGTTACCCGTACCGGCCCCGACGACTAACGCGGTCTTCGGCTTCAAATGCAGCTTGGGAGGAAGGTCGTATTGCGAGAAACCGCGTTGTTCGGGCGGAAACGTGTCCGGATGAATCGCTACGTTCTCCGGTCGAAGATCGATTGTCGCTTGATAGCCGACGTTGTTCACCGCGATGAGGTGCGTGCCAATGCCGGCATCGGCGGGCACCCGTTCGCCGCGTAGATGCGCCCAGAATGTCGATTCGCGTTCTTCGCCGACTGCGTACACCGATAACTTCTGATAAGGGGACCAGCGCGTTTCGAGCCAGCCCGGTTCATACCCGGCGAGCGCGCCACCAGCGACGATCAGCAGCAGCAAGAGGCCGTCGACCGCTTTCGATTTTCCACCCGAACCGAGCCAATAGGCAGCACCGAGCGCGAAAACGCCAAACCACGCGACGGGCGGCAAACCGAAAGCGCTACAGGCCACGAACAACCAGATGCCGATGAGGCTCCCGGCTACGTTGACCGAGTACGCCCATAATGTATGCGGGTGTTCGTTGAGGATCGAACCGAGGAGTTGGCCGAACGGCACGAACACCGCCCAGAGCAATCGCATGAGCAACAGCGTAATGACGAGGCCAATGAAACCGCCGAGCAATGCGACACCGCCACTCAAGTTCGATTCTTTCCAGATCGTCATGCCTGTCGAACCGCTGAGCAATTCGGTGATGGTGTTACCCAAGTTGATCCGCGTCGGCGGGAACGCGAGTAGTCCCACCAAGATCGCGAGCGGGATCAGCACGTTCCGCAAAGCGAATTTCTTTCGACAATCCCAACAGCCCATGCCGAGGCCGAGGAAACAGACGACCAACACGGTATTTTGCAGGTACGCGAAGATGCGAATTTCGGTCGTAATCCAGCGAATCAGCATCAATTCGAGGAACAGCCCGACCACGCTGATCAGGAAAAGCTCGAACGTCTTCGCCGCAATCGGCTTCGTGGCCAGCCGGGGCAGTGGCGTATCGGTCACCGACTGGGTAGACGATTCACTCCGCAGTTCCATTTTCGCGCTCGAAACGAACAAATCGACCGGGGTGGACCACGATGGTTCCCATTCTTAACAACCTAGAACAAGAATGTTCGAGATGCGCATCGGGAACGGACTACGGCCTGAATCCTCGCATCGGAGTCACAAACAGACTTTCTGGTGGTGTGCTACCTGCAACTACCACCATGCAAATCGTCCTCCCCAAAAGCCTCGAATGCGGTCAATGTTTCGTCGTGACGGTAATCGCTGTCGGCAAGCTGTGCGGCGGCGAAAAGAATCGCGTCTCTCGCTTCTGGTGATAGGCAACGAAGTTCTGTAGCCGACCACACCCGCGTTTTGGGATCGAGCAAAATCGTGGACATGACGAAACCTCCAATTGTATCATTTCAATCCCGTTAGACGCGCTAGCGAGGGATTGTTCTCATATCGCTCGCTGGCGCGTTTTGAAGTTGCGCTTTCGCGATCCGGGATAGCACGTATTACCAGACCGTCTTCGAGCCTGAAAGGCTCGTTCCATCAGCCCAAGGCGAAGCCTTGGGTATCGGCAATATACACGATTCGGCCCTGAAAGGGGCCATTCAGGCCGCACCCATGACGACACATCGCCGCAAACAGTGCGGTGCGGAATAGTAAGGTTGATCGCGTGGACGTTGTACTGTGAACGGCCCCTTCAGGGCCGATGAACATTCTAGCACCATACCCAAGGCTTTGCCTTGGGCTGATAGAACCGGCCCTTCAGGCCGGAAAACCGGACTTTGATAACGCAGGCGATACAAAAGCCCTGTCTGAACTGCAAAATCGCGCAACTTCAAAACGCGCTCGCGAGGGATTATTATCGTTTCTACGATCGCGTCCTTCTCGCGGGTTCCCCTCGCTTGCGCGTTTTGAAGTTGCGCTTTCCTGCAGTTCCTGCACGACTCCCTGAAAATTGCAGGTATTTGACGCACAGCCGTAGTCGCAGAGGGTTCCCACGGCACGCCAGTTTTTCGAGAATGCGCGTTGTCAAAGCGAGACTTACCGAGCCGATTCCCCGCAAGGGGTCGGGTAAAGCGCGAATCCGTATGAGTGTGTTTGCAAGGG
>JAYWCL010000050.1:0-11216 GCA_043780595.1 Limnoglobus sp. | reverse complement strand
GGCCAAAATCGGACGTAAGTCGTTGGTGTGTTAGCTACATTCCGCAATTCGGGAGTGAGTTCGCGGAGGGGTGGGTGGAAAGTGCCGAAACCACTTTCCTGCTACCCAGAATCGCCGCGATTACAACCGTGCACGTTAAAAACGTGCTCCCCATCTGAGGCTGTAGTTGAATATCCACACGCCACTCGTTTGGAAATGTACCGACCGGCATTACGACTGCCGCTCGCGCGCCCTCGTCCTCGGCATTCTCAATGTCACCCCCGATAGCTTCTCCGATGGCGGTCGATTCTTCGACCCGGCGATGGCCGTTGAGCGCGGGCTGCAAATGATCGCCGAAGGGGCGGATATTCTCGATATTGGCGGCGAATCGACGCGCCCCGGTTCGGATCCGGTCTCGCTCGATGACGAACTTTCGCGAGTGATCCCGATTGTGCGAGAACTGGCGAAACGCACATCGGCGATGATTTCTGTCGACACATCCAAAGCCGAAGTCGCGCGTCAGTCGCTCGATTGCGGTGCGAAGATCATCAACGATGTCACGGGGTTGTCCGGAGATCCGGCGATGGTTTCGGTCGTCGCAAAATATCGTGCGGGGGCGATCGTCATGCACATGCAAGGCACGCCGACGACGATGCAAGCGAACCCGACGTACGACGATGTCGTCGTTGATGTGGCTGCGTTTTTCACGGCGAGACTTCGCCACCTCGCCGATGCCGGTATCGACCCCGATTCGATTGCCATCGATCCGGGCATCGGCTTCGGGAAGACGCAAGAACACAACCTGACGCTGCTCGCGAATCTGGAGCGGGTGAATGCGGTGGGCCGCCCGCTCTGCCTCGGCGCGTCGCGAAAAGGCTTCATGGGAATCGTCACGGGCCGCAATCGAGGCGAGCGTTTGGCGGGTTCGTTGGCGGTCGCTTGCTTCAGCCTCGCACGCGGTTCGTCGCATATTCTTCGCGTCCACGATGTCGCTGCGACCGTGGATGCCGTAAAATTATCTGCCGCCATCGATGCGTTCCGCGTTACCGCCACCTGAGATACCCCGACCGTGACGATTTCCAATCTCGAAAATCAGTGTCGCGACATGGCGGAACGTGCGAAACGAGCCGCCGGGCAACTCGCGCTCGCTTCGACGGCGAAAAAGAACGCCTGGTTACGTGCCGCTGCGAATCTGTTGGAAACGCAGGCCGAAACGATCGTCGCCGCCAACGCGAAAGACATCGCGAACGCACCGGGTTACGGCCTCAACGCGGCGGCCATCGACCGCCTGACGCTGACCCCGACACGCATTCGTGCCGCCGCCGAGGGGATGCGCCAAGTCGCGGCGCTGACCGACCCAATCGGCGAAGTTCGCGAAGGCGGCGTGCGACCGAACGGGCTGCAAGTATTGAAAATCGGCGTGCCACTCGGGGTGATTTTTTTCCTGTACGAATCGCGGCCGAACGTCACCGTCGATGCGGCCGGGCTGTGCGTGAAAAGTGGCAACGCGGTCATCTTGCGGGGCGGTAAAGAAAGTCTGCATTCCAACGAAGCGATCCACGCGATTCTCGCCGGCGAACTCGCGAATCACGGGCTACCCACCGATGCTGTGCAACTCGTCGCCACCACCGACCGCGATGCCGTCGGGCATTTTCTGAAGATGAACGACAGTATCGATCTCGTCATCCCGCGCGGCGGCGAAAGCCTCATCCGTCGGGTGGCCGCCGAAGCGACGATGCCGGTTCTAAAACATTACCTCGGCAACTGCCACGTCTACGTCGATAAGGCCGCCGATCTCGACATGGCCGAACGCATTGTCGTCAATGCGAAGTGCCACCGGCCCGGCGTCTGCAACGCCGCCGAAAGCCTGCTCGTTCACGCCGATGTGGCGCAAACCTTCGTGCCGCGTATCGTGGCAACACTGCGCGAAAACCACGTCGAAGTGCGCGGTTGCGAAGCGACCCGCAAGCTCGTACCCGATGTCGCGCTCGCCACCGAAGCCGACCACGCCGCCGAGTTCCTCGACTTGATCCTCTCGATGAAAATCGTTGTCGATTTCGACGAAGCGGTCGAACACATTCGCCGTTACGGCTCGCAGCATACCGACGCGATTATCACGTCCGACATTCAGACCGCACGCCGATTCACGCTCGCCGTCGATTCGGCCGCCGTCGTCGTCAATGCGAGTACGCGATTCAACGATGGTTTTGAACTCGGCCTCGGCGCGGAGATCGGCATCAGCACCGATAAATTCCACGCACGCGGTCCATGTGGTCTGCGGGAAATGACCTCGTACAAGTACATCATCACCGGTGAAGGCCAAATCCGCGGTTGAACGCGACCCGGTGAACCCTACCTACGGAGAACCCGATGCGATCTTCCCGACGACTGTGGCTGTTCCTGCTAGTCGCGTTCGCGCCGATGGCGGCGCGATCTGCCGAACCCGACATCGCGGGCGTTCTACAGAAGTACGTCGACAACCACACGCTGACTGGGGCGGTCACGGTGGTGGCGACGAAGGACAAAATCCTACACCTGGAAGCCGTCGGCTTTGCGGACATTGCGGCGAAGCAAGCGATGCGAACCGACAGCCTGTTTTGGATCGCGTCGATGAGCAAGCCGATTACCGGCACCGCGTTGATGATCCTTGTCGACGAAGGCAAAGTGAATATCGACGATCCGGTCGAAAATTATCTGCCCGAATTTAAAGGTATTATGGTGATCGCGGAGCAGGACGCCAACCACGTGCTGTTGAAGAAGCCATTGCAGCCGATGACCGTCAAACACGTACTCAGCCACACGAGCGGGATGCGGTTCAGTTCGCCGATGGAGAAGCCGACGCTCGATACGCTGACGCTGCGCGATAGCGTGCGGAGCCACGCATTGCAGCCGCTGCAATGGGAGCCGGGCAGCAAGTATCAGTACAGCAACGCGGGTATCAACACCGCCGCACGCATCATCGAAGTCGTTAGCGGCGTACCTTACGAAGAGTTCATGCAGAAGCGATTGTTCGACCCGCTCGGGATGAAAGACACGACGTTTTGGCCGAACGCCGAACAGGTTTCCCGACTGGCGAAGACGTACAAACCGAACGCAGACAAGACGAATTTGGAAGTGACGACGATCGGCCAACTCACTTACCCGCTAACGGATCGCAAACGCACGCCGATGCCTGCCGGGGGACTGTTTTCGACGGGGAAAGATGTCTCGCGATTTTGCCAGATGGTCCTCAACGGCGGCGAACTCGATGGCAAACGCTATGTCTCCGAAGCATCGGTGAAGCAGATGACGAGCAAGCAAACCAGCGACGCGATCAAGGAAGGTTACGGCCTGGGTTGGTCGACGAATGGCAGTTCGTACGGGCACGGCGGTGCGCTCGCCACGAACATGACTATCGACTCCAAGCGCGGCCTCATCACGGTGTGGATGGTGCAGCACGCGGGCTTCCCCGGCGATGGGAACCAGAGCCACGGCGCGTTTGTGAAAGCCGCCGCAACTTTCGCTCCGGTCCGCTGACCGATTGTGTCGATAAACGACGAGTGTCAACAAGAGTCTTGGACCCACACGATGTGGCCTCGCGTCTATTTACTGGCATTCGCGTTGTCCAGCGCCGGGTGTGCCTGGACGCCGAAGCCGTACGCCGACGATCCGCATTTTCGTGCCGGCAAGACGATGCGAGGACGCGCAAGTTCCACGTTACCTACCGGGCCAGATGCCCGCCCAGAACCAGCCCCGCCACCGGAAGACGATGTCGTACCGGACGACGAGCCGAAATGGTTTGCGGGGCGGTAACTCCATTCACACTTTCGTCCAGACTGGCAGGCTCACTTTTTTCGATTCGTGTATTGCCGTCGGATTGAGCGTATCTTGCCCCCATGCGATGGCGAGTGGCAGTTTGGCGAAGTCCACGATGCAGCCATCGCGGGTGTAACAGCTGATGTCGTGGTTGGAACCCATGTATAAACAATCGGCAGGGCATGGGTCCACGCAGAGCGAACAAAACATGCACTTCGTATAGTCGATGGCGAACCCCGTGACGACGAAACCCTTTGCGGGCGCGATGGCCTTTTCCTTTTCGATGTAAATGCAGTCGACCGGGCAGGCACGTGCGCATTTATCGCAACCGATGCACGCGGTGAGATCGAAGCGGTGGAAGCCGCGATAACGCGGACGAATCGGGATCGGGTTTTCGGGGTATGCGAAGTGTGCGGTGAACGGTTTGCGGCGATACGTCTGGACGAAGTACCAGAGGGTCACGTACATCCCCGACGCCAACGTCGAGATCGCGCGGACCACATTGCGGAACCAAGGGTACATGGCAGGGGCATCGGGTATTTTGGAAGCAAAGGATTACCATTACTCTGAGGCGCAGCCCACTCTCCGTCAATGGGATCTGCCAATTCGATAGGCGGCATAATCGACGTAAGTCAGAATTCATGAGGCTCGAAAACCGTTTTTTCGGGTGTATTTTCGGTTTTCGCGACACGTTTCGATCGCAAATCATCCCTCGGATTACGGGTGGTCTGCCGCATCTCGAACAGATATCGTGATTTGTGTCGAGGGGGATCGTCTCGGCACTCCCCGCTAACCGCGCCGTTTCGCGTCCAAACGCGACCGTTTTGCGACACGATGCGACCGTTTTGCGACACGATGCGACCGTTTTGCGTCCAAACGCGACCGTTTTGCGTCACTTCGTGCAACGCGCAAATTCCGACTTACGTCGGATCGCGTTTCGCTTTTTGACAGACCGAATTCGTAAGGGTGAGGGCGAGACGCACCGGCTACTCAAAATCGCCGCGATAGGAACATTGTCCAGAACGCGATTCCGATTTACGAATCAATCGAATTCGCGTACGTATCCGTCTTACCAGCAGCCCCCTTCAATCTGAAATTTGAGGTGTCAGATGTCAAAGTCCCGTCGTCGTCTCTTCACGGAATGCCTCGAAGCCCGCGATGTGCCCAATGCCACCTTGACTGGTAGCACGTTCGAGGATGCGAACCTCGATGGCTTTTACGCGCAAGCTGTTGCGGCGTATGTCGGTGCGCCCCCATCCGAAAATGCGGTTGCGGGCGTGACCGTCGAACTCGACCTCGGTGGCGATGGCACGTACGAACAAACGACCACTTCCGACGCATCGGGCGAATATCGCTTCACCGATGTCCCCGATGGCAGCCACAAAATTCGCGTCTCGAAGGTTGGATTCGTCTCGACGACTACTTCGCCGAATTCGATCGGAATCACGAACGGAATGATCGTGACTGTGGCGATTGCTCAAGTTCAGGAAACTCCCGGCCAGATGCTCGAGACCCCGCGGTCTCCCGACAATCGACTGTTCTTCGGCCTCGTCCCTGCGGGTGGGATCGCGAGTGGCACAGTTTACCTCGATGTCAACGGCGACGGTAAACCCGATGCCGGTGATACGGGTATCAGCCGCGATCTCGACAGTAACTTCAACGATGGCGTACGAGTGAATATCTTCGATGCCGCATCGAAACTGGTGGCCACTGCGAGAACGAATATCGCGGGGAACTTCGCCCTCGCCAGTCTGCCCGATGGCAACTACACGGCGGTAGCGTCTTCCTACGCGGATCGCGGCTTCGTCGTCAACGGCCCCACCACGTTCACCATTACTGGTGGTAAAGCCGTAACAGGGCTGAATATCCAACTGAAACCGTTCGGCGAAATCACCGGCACAATCTTCGAAGATGCAAACGCTGATGGTGCGTTTGAGGATGGTGCGTTTCAGCAAGTTGTCGGGTTCGTTATTGGTGCTCCTGCACCGGAATCGATACTAGCCGGGGCGACCGTCACGCTCGACCTCAATAGCGATGGCACCATCGACCGAACGACGACGAGCGATGCGATCGGCAAGTACACCTTCACCGATGTGCCCGATGGCCCGCACACGATCGCTACGTCACGGGCAGGATTCACGGCAACACGAACGGCGTATGCTCGATTCGTGGGCGGGTTTCGACAGCCGACTCCGATCCCGCAGATTGCGGCACCGATCGAAGGATACCAGCCGCGAGTCGGAGTGTTACCGGGGGCGACCTTCCCATTTCCCTTTTTCAACGACTCGCTCGATCTGGGGCTAACGAAATCGGCAATCGTTGCACTCGGAGTCTTCGATGATGTCAATGCAAATGGCGAACAAGAATTCGACGAACGCGGTATTCCGAACGCGATGATCCAGATCGATCTCGATTCCAACGGGACGGTCGATCTGACGAAAACCACCGACGCAACCGGGAACCTCGTATTGACTGGCATTCCGAACGGCACGCATACCGCGAGTTATAACGGCCAGCCGCGTTCGTTCACCGTTGCCGATGGTAAGACCGTTACGGGTGTGGTGTTCGTCACGCCGGGCGGTAAGAACGATTCGTTTGCAGTCGGCACGATTGGCATCGCGGGACCGGTTCGCATTTTCGACAGCAATGGCAATCCGAAATTCGATCTCAACCCGTTCCCGAATGCCGTCGGTGGCACGCGCGCCGCCACGGGCGATGTCAATGGCGATGGCGTCGCCGACGTCATCATCGGCGTCGGGCCGGGTGCTACCGGTCCGACGCTGGTGTTCGATGGCGCTACGCAACAGCAGTTATTCTCTCTCGAAGCATTCGAGGCGTCGTTCCTCGGTGGCGTGAACGTCGCGCTTGCCGATGTCACGGGCGACGGCAAAGCGGATGCAATCATCACGCCGGGCGATGGCGGTGGCGCACGGGTGCGCGTTTACGATGGTGCGACTCAGGCGCTGATCGCCGATTTCTTCGGCATCGACGATGTCAATTTCCGCGGCGGCGCAGTCGCATCGGGTGCGGATGTCAACGGCGATGGCGTCGGCGATCTGATCGTGGCAGCAGGCATGGGCGGCGGGCCACGCGTCGCGGGCTGGAACGGTAAATCGCTCGCATCTGGCGGGACACCGACCCGCGTATTCAACGATTTCTTCGCCTTTGAATCCTCGCTCCGCAACGGAGTTTACCTCGCGTCCGGCGATGTCGATGGCGACGGGAAAGCGGACATCATCGTTGGCGGTGGCGCGAGTGGTTCACCACGTGTGACCGTGTTCGGCGGCAACGACTTGATCGCGAATGGCAAACAAACGCAGATCGCGAACTTCTTCGCGGGCGACATCAACGACCGCACCGGCGTCCGCGTCAGTGCCAAGGACATCGACGGCGACGGCAAAGCCGACATCATCACCTCGTCGAAGTCCGCAACCAGCACCGAAGTGAACGCCTACCTGGCGAACGGCATCAGCATGAGCGGACCCGGCGAAACCCGCTTCCACGTGCCCGCCTTCGCCGCCTTCCAGGGCGGTATCTTCGTGGGGTAAGAACGCGGCCCATCTATTTCAACTCGTATGCCTGTGGGTTCGCACCGGGTTTGAACTCGACTTGAATGGGCGAGGTTTCGATCTTGGCGAACTTGACGGGCACGGAGTTTCCGAGAAGCGTGACGATGTACACGCCGGCGGGTAGGCCTGCGAGTACGGTGAAACTACCATCGGCGACGGTGGTGGCCGAGGCACTCGACGACTTCGCGCCGATGGCCGTGTAAGCGAGCGCGACACCGCCGAGCGGCTGACCGGCCAACGTCACTTTGCCCGAGATCGTTGCCAGCGTCGGCAGGCCTTGTCTCAGTTCGGCTTTCAAGTCGGCACGCACTTGCTCGATCACTTCGTGCAGCCGAAACGCTTTCACCTTCGGGTCCATAATCGCTTTGTCGACTTGCTCGACACCGTCGGCGATCAACGCTTGAATCTTGGGCCGATGCGCGAGGAATGGCTTCACGGTGATGATCGCGCCTTCGTACAGCCGAAACGCACTGATGTGATCGCCCGCGTTGTAACTGGCCGCGCCGCGATTGTGAATTTCCTTCAAGGTTTCCAAGACCATCCGATCGAGATCGGTAAGCGTGATCGACATGGTTGCGCCTGCTACGGGTTTCGGCGGTTCGGCTCGCGCCGCGATGGCGAACCCGAGCACGAATGCGGTTGCAAAGAGGGGCCGTCGCATCGGGAACCTCGGTGAGATCGACCGGCGAGCGAAACAGATTCTCCGTGTTATGATAACTTCGATCGGAGCGGTAGCCAATCGTCGAAACGGCGACAAACCGGGAACGGTGCGGCAACGGTAGCGAATGTTCCGAAGTTGCCGGTGGCGAATCAGGACCAGCCCCATTTTATCGGCCACGCCATCGCGAATGCGGTCATTTTGCGCCACTTCGCCACCCGAACGCGATCCGTGAAGACGTCGAACTTCTTGCGCACGATGGTAGCCAACAGTGCCCGATACGTGCGATTCATCACCGAGAAAATCGCACGGCCTGACGGCGAGAGATACTCGTTCAGCGCTTCGCCTTCGCGGTAAAACTGCTCGGCGCGTGACACCTGAAAGTGCATCATTGCGACGAATGCGGGGTCGGTGTGCGACCACGTCTCCGGTGGGCAACCGAAGCGAACGAGGTCGTCTTGCGGGAGGTAGACTCGACCGCGTGCGCGATCTTCGCCGAGGTCGCGGAGGATGTTCGTGAGTTGGAACGCGATGCCGACTGCCTCACCCGGAACCGCCGCTGCGGGATTGTGGCAACCCCAGATCGGCAGGCACGCCAAACCGACCGCCGACGCCACGCGGTAGCAGTACGGGCGGAGTTCGTCGAACGTGGCAAACCGCACGATATCCAGGTCGGCTTCGACGCCATCGATCACGTCGAACAAGTATCGCGGCGAAATTGGAAACGTGCGAACCGTGTGGTGGAGTGCCGCATGAATCGGGTGCGTATATTCGCCCGCCAACGCGCCTTCCGTGCCGTGTCGCCACGCGGTAATTGCGGCGCGTTTCTCGAGTGTCGTACCGGTGTCATAAGAGGTCTTGTAGCTGGGGTCTGTGACCCCGGTCTTGTGAGAACCGGCCTCACAGAGGCCAGCTACATCGGAAAGATCGTCGGTCGCGCGCATAAATGCATAGAGTGCGTCCATCGCGCGTCGGGCATCGGGCGGTAGTAGATAGAACGCCAGCGAGAAGTTGCTCTTCGCACTGCGAACGGCACGGCGACAATAGGCGAACGAGTTCACGGCGATGGGCGCGATGGCGTCTCCTCGCTAACGGCCCGCGTGAACGCCGCCAACAGGTTTCCCAACAGACACGCAACCCCCAGTTCGACTTCGGCCGATTCGAGCGTGAAATCGGTGTATGCCATCGGCGTGCGTTCCAGGGGTGGGTCGAAGTTGCAACGATCGTTACGGTAGTGGAATGTCCTTGAACGCGAACTCGATTTCCTTCTGCACGGAAATCCATTCGACCAACATCAGCGTACTGGGCTTGCCCGCTTTCTTGCCTTCGGGTGGCGTGAAAGTGACGGTCATCGACACCGCGCCGGGTGCCTGATTCTGGTTGTTTGTGCTCGTCGGCGTGAACTTTATCCCTTTTGCATCGTGAACTTCGAGCCGTTGGTAGATCGTGTTCGCCCAGGAATAATCCTCGGGGTTCGGGTGCAATTGCTTCGCGCTCAGCGTAATCGTCACCGAATCCCCGCTCTCGCTAACACTCTCGACGATCAACTCCATCGTACGGCTGACGAACGTCTTCTTTTTCACCGTCAGGATCTTTTCCACGGTGATTTCCGGCCGCGTATCCGACAGCATCATCACCGTCATTTTTCCGCGCAGTTCCTTAATCGAGTTCGCATTGCGATTCGGCGTACCGAGGTTCAGGCCGACGTACTGATTGTGCGAACGATACATGTTTGGCGTATAGTAACTGCGATGTTCGTCACCAGTGGAAATTGCAATGTCGTGGCCACTGTCATCGACTACCTTCGTGATTATCGGCGGATGAAAGCCGAGAATTGGGTTCTTTGGCTCGGACATTAACTGAAAGTTGAAGTTGAGATATTCGGACTGGCGCGGTGCTAATGCACGACGCGGTAACCCCGAAAGTTGCAGATTGCGGCTCATGCCGATGTTCGTGGCTACGCAGCGGAACGGGCCACTGTAAGTGGTGTACGGGTTGTACGTGTCGTTCCCATACAGTGAAAGGCCGGAGAAGCCGTCTTCGTTTTCGTCGGGAGTGGCGATGATGCCTGCCATTTCGCACGCGGCATCGAGCGCCTCCCAAAACGGCATCTCATTCCAATCGACCGACATTTTGACCTTCGCCGCTTCCGCAGGAACCCCGTTTGAAAGCCGATACCCAGACTGCTTGATAATCACTTCGATCAGTTGTGTGATGGTCGCATTCTTGGCCTGATAGGTAATCCGCGTCGGCTTGATTAGGCGGTCGTATTCGATCTTCTTGACGAGCACTTCGAGGCGACGTTCGATCTCGGGTTCGTCGGTTTCCGCGAACGCGCGCTTCATCGTCGGGAGCGCACGCGCACCGAGCGCAGACAGATTGCGACCGGCTTGTTCCCGCACGCGATATTCGGGCGAGCCGAGTTGTTCGATGAGAATCTGCGCGCGTCGCTCGTCGGCTTTCTGCATCGCAACCGCAAGGCTGTCTGCGCCCACGGCATACGGCGCGCAACCGGCGAAAGCGATACAAGCCAGCCATCGTGCGCAGATCAACATGGTGGTGTGCCGTGCGATTTCTCGGAATTCCCTCATGTTTTTGAAGGTAACAGCCGAAGGGGTCGGTCGCAAGGCGCAACGAGCGATTTCCGCAGGATACGCATCGCACGTCGCGTGACCTACATTATCATTGCGAGTATTCCACGAATCGCGTCTTTCGAGAATGACCATGAAGCTCATCCTTGCGATCATCAAGCCGGAGAAACTCGAAGCGGTGAAAGAAGCTCTGAACAAAGTCGAGGTGTTTCGCCTCACGGTCATCGACGTGCAAGGTTTCGGCCGTCAGAAAGGGCAATCGGAGATTTATCGCGGGCACGAACTCACGGTGAATATGTTGCGGAAAGTGCAACTGCAAATCGCCGTCAACGACGACTTCGTCGAACCGACGGTCAACGCGATTATGGAAGCCGCCCGTACCGGTCCGGAAGGCCGAATCGGCGATGGGAAAATTTTCATCTTGCCGCTCGAAGAGTGCCTCCGCATCCGCACCGGCGAACGCGGCCCCGAAGCGATCTAACACAATGCGTGGACTCTCGGCGGTCATTTCGGCTGTAAGAAGTTTATTAGTTCTACTGTATCGTCAGCGTTTTTGCTCGTTCTTCAATGGTGGCGGCAGGTTACACTCGCGATAGCGGTAGTAGCGTGCCGATTCGATTCGCT
>JAYWCL010000049.1:0-12483 GCA_043780595.1 Limnoglobus sp. | reverse complement strand
TTTCCGAATGAAGCCGTATTGCCCGCCGTCCGAGCCGCACACGGTTCGCGACAAATTCGCCGCCGCCCGCCGGGAGCTATCGTCCGCCCTCATCGAGCGCGAGGACGAGGTCGACCTCGCACTCACGGCCCTGATCGCCAACGAACACGTGCTGCTCGTCGGCCCGCCCGGTTGCGCCAAATCGCTTTTGCTCGACTCGCTGCTCGCCTGGACCGGCGGCGCGAAGTTCTCGATCCTGCTGACGAAATTCACCACCGTGGAGGAGGTCATGGGTCCGGTGAGCCTCGTCGGACTCAAAGAAGACCGCTACGTGCGGGTCATCACGGGCAAGCTGCCCGAGGCCGACTACGCCTTCGTGGACGAAGTCTTCAAGGGTTCATCGGCGATTCTGAACTGTCTTTTGAAGATCCTCAACGAGAGGGTGTACGACGCGGGCGATGGGGCCGCGAAGGCCGTGCCGTTGAAGCTGTGTCTCGGAGCGAGTAACGAGTGGCCGTCGCCCGACACCGGCAAAGAGCTGACCGCCCTCTTCGACCGCTTCACCCTGCGGAAGACGGTGAACCCGATCCGGTCTCGCACCGGCCGCGCGCGGCTCCTGTGGACTCCAGACCACACGCCGAGGCTGTCCGGCACCATCACCCCCGCCGAGGTCGAGCAGGCCCGACGCTCCGCGGCGGCACTGCCGTGGTCGGGGGACCTGCGTCATTCGGTGATTTGCATTGTGCGGGAGCAACTTGTCACAAGAACAAGCAATGAAGCCGATTGCTAAGAGTTATAATTAGGAAAATGGATCGATACGGATGACGGGAGAGGCGTACCGCTCGCCTTGAAAGCCAGTCCATGGAAGGGCTGAAAAAGTAGTAGGGAAGTTGATAACACGTAAATTATGGTAAGGATTTCGGTGCCCCAAATCCTCCCAATTTTGCATCAGAATCAGCATAAGATTTCCGATCCGTACTGGGTGTTCAGTACCCGGCGTTCGTCGGATCTGGCCGACTACGATTGCGTCATATTTGTAGCGGTAAAGTCCTGCCACGGATGACCCACCTAGTCTGTCGTCGAGATCGGATTCCTCAATTAGTAAGCAGTTCTGCCGATCCAGGACATCCGGCATTGGGATAGGCCCCACTCCATCAAACGGTCCTTTTTTCGGCATTAGTAAGAATTCGTTACTTTCGCACCCGTCTCCGTAGAAAAGTATTCCGTGAACACTAACAAAATTGCCATCCAGGTCTGAAGACCTGATGACTTCCGCGACAGACAATGGGTCGCAGTTGAGAATCCCGAAACTCATACATTCACCTTTTTCTTTTCATTTGACAAGAATGGCGTCTCCGATCATACGGCCTTGCAGCGCTTCGGCGGCACGTTTCGGGGATTCAGTGTTCATCTTCTCGCGAATCGACGGCTCAGCGACCACTACCGCATGAGGGTATTGGACGGACCCGTGCGGGCATAGAGTGCTGCGTGCGGATGCACAAACAGCGGATACCCCGGTCGCACCTTCTCCTTCTTGGCCCGCTTGCGGGACAGCTCCGACGGCTTCTCGTAGTACCCGAACCGCCGCTTGTGAGACGGGCGACCAACTGATCGTTTCACTAGCTTGTCGAGTCGGGTAAGGGCAGCCCCAACCGCTTCACCATCCCGAATCGTAACGCGAGTGGACATAATCCGCGTCTTGACGGCTGACGCACTGCCGGTGGAAAGAGTAACCTGCGTCGTGCGTAGCACGACGTATGGGCGAGCGGGGGAGGTCACTCCCCTGATCCCTGATCTTTCCAGTATAGTGGGAGGTGTGCATTTTCGGTGGAACTTCGTGCAATTAGCAATCGGCCCACTATGATGGCTGGATCAGTGGGCTTACACCCACCGCTCGCCTAATCATGGAGTCTCTATGAATGGACATTGCGAGCGATACTGGTTGCTGACATGGACGACGTATGCGACGTGGATGCCGGGCGATGAACGCGGATTCGTCAGCAATGTCTGGAATGGCGATGGACCCGAAGTGCGGCACAATGCGGTCGGTATGCCGCACGACAGGGATATGCCAGCGTTAAAGCAGGCAGCGGTCAAATCGCTGCGTGGCGAGCCAGTTTATCTCGTTCGCGATCAAGCGACGGTACTCGTTACGCAGTTTCAGGAAACAGCAAATCATCGCGGTTGGAACTTGTTCGCGACGGCCATAATGCGGAATCACGTTCATGCGTTTGTCGGCGTGCCGGGCGATCCGGAACCCGGTATCCTGTTGCGGGATTTCAAAAGTTATGGCAGTCGTGCGTTGAACAAAACGTGGAGCAAACCAAAAAACGATACATGGTGGACCGAAGGGGGTTCCACGCGAAAGAAGGGCGAACACCAGATTGTCGAAACGATCCTCTACGTGCGAGAACAAGCCTACCCGCTGGAGGTGTGGTTGTCACCGCTCGCAATCGACCTCTTGGGCGAGCGGGGGAGGTCACTCCCCTGATCCTTCCAGGGTCTGCGACCTCGCGACTTTGCGGTGGCAATCACCGTCAATTTTCATTGCAAATGACGGTGGCAGAATCAGGGTGCTTACGCACCCCGCTCGCCTTGATCCGATGTATTTGGCGAGCGGGGGAGGTCACTCCCCTGATTCCCAGCTGTTGTAAGGCTCTCGGCTCTCGTTTGTACACCAGCGATAAAACGTGCCGCCGTAGCCAGCACCCGGATACGCATGAAAGTAGTCGTGCAACGAATCCACGTAGTCGCGCGGCCCAGCAGCGATTCGGCGACGGCCACGGTCAGGACGGTGTCGTCCGTGAAGGTGCTCTTCGGAACGAAGAGGGGGAAGTCTTTCGTCTTGGTGCGTGCTTGTTCATGGACGGAACCGATCACGTCGCCTGCAATTGCGCCGAGCATTCGAGCATCCTCTGCGGTCGTTGCCGATCTCTTTTACTCGTGCGTCAGTGTATTCAAAAAACGACCGACCCACACGAATTCGCGCAGTCAAAAAATCGCAGGCGATTCGACGTAACCCGGAATTCGCGTCGTGCGCAAAGTGACGCAAAAGTGTCGCGTTTGGACGCATTTCGGTCGCATCCGGTCGCATTTCGGTCAATGTTGGTCGATTTTCGGTCGGGTTTGGTCGATTTTCGACCAGTAGTTTCGGCTGATGTGTAATCGAGAGCCTCGACATAAACCACGACAGGCTGACAGGATACGGGAAAACACCTCGAAACGGATCGGCGATTTGCGATCGAAAAGAGGCGTTTTGAGACGAAAAAACACACCAAAAACCAGTTTTGGAGCGTCCGCAAATGTGACTTACGTCGATTTCAACGCCTCGATGAGGCGGCAAGTTTCGGGAATGGGGTCGACGTGCATCTTCTCGCGGATCGTTTCGCAGGCACGTTTGACGCTGGCGTTCGTCGTGATGTCGGCAATCCGATTCGCAACGGCTTCGGGTGTGAATGCCTTCGGAGACAGCGATTGGGCCACGCCGAGGCGTACGAGACGCTGGGCGTTATCGGGTTGATCGAACGCGAGTGGCATGATGAGTTGCGGAATGCCTGCGGTCAGAGCCTGGGCGGTCGTGCCGATGCCGCCATGATGCACCACGGCCAACGAACGCGGGAAGACTTGGCTGAACGGCGCGTAGTCGAATGCGGCCACGCCGGGGGGCAGGTTCGTGGGAATCTGCTCGCCACTTTTCGCCAGAATCAGCCCGCGTTTGCCCAGAATCCGGCACGCTTCGGCACCCGCGGCAAAGTACGGGCGACCGTGACGCATCGCCGAACCGAAGCTGAACACGATCGGCGGATCGCCCGCATCGAGGAACGCTTTCACTGGCGCGGGCAGTTCCGTATTTTCGCTTTGATCGTAGGGAATAAAGCCCGTTTGCCGAAATGCGGCGGGCCAATCGGGAGCGTTCGCGAACCAGTCCGGGAACAGGCCGAGAACGAGTTGCGGCGAATGCCGCCACGTGCCCCAAAGCCGCTTGATTCGCGGCAAACCGATCTCGACGCGGTACGCATTCACCGGTTCGAGCAGTGGATCGAGCATGTAGCGGTCGGCGTACCAGTACATCGCGCGGCGGAACCAGTGCGGCCACCACGGGCGAATCCGCAGCGTCGGGTACAACGGCGGATCGACGACGCTGTACATCGCGATCGGTTGGAGGTGTACGGTGGCCAGCGGGATGCCGAGTTTATCGTGAGCAACGCGGGCATTCAAAGCGAGTGAACCCGCAACGAGAACCGTGTCGCCAGGAATGTATCGTTGTTGCACGTGGTTCAACAACAACGGCAAAAACCGACGCATTCGCTCGGCATTGAATACGGTTTGCAGCGAACGATCCGGATCCCAGAGGCCAGGATCGTCGATGGTTTGCTGATAATCGTCGTGGGTGCCGACTTCGGCGAAATCGAAGTGATTGGCGACCGCAAGCGGTTGAAATGGCGCGGCAGCAAGTAACGTAATGTCGTGCCCGCGTGCCTGCATCGCTCGCCCGATGCCGATCATCGGGTGAACGTCGCCGTGGCTACCCATCGGGGCGAGCAGCACGCGCATTACGCGCCCGTCCGGGGGAAACGCAGCATCCCGGAAGGTGCCGGGCGGACTTCGCGACGAACGGCGTCCCACGTCAGCGCCAGCCCGAGGCGACTACTTTCCCAGCCCATCGAAGCGACGATCGCGGCGGCGGCTCCCACATCCGGCGGGCAGATCGGGTTCGCGTTCCGGGTTTGCACACAGTGGATGAAATCTCGCCAAACTGCTTCCGTCTCGTTCTTCGGCGACTCGACGGCAATCGTTTCCGTGGCTTCCAGAACGCGATCCATACGAGCCGGGAACGCGCTGGCTTTCGACGGTTCATCGCGAAACAGTTGCAGACCGTCTTTTGCAAAGCGAATCGAACCGCGTCGCCCGCGAATGACTTCTTCAATCGGATAATTGCTCGCCGTGGTGGCCGTGACGAGCATCTGACAGCCTTCGGCATACTCGGCACAAATCGTTGCGGTGTCCGGAATGTCGCGACCATCGTGTTCGTGGAACAACCCACCGGAGCCGATGACGCGAACGGGGTAGCGCAATCCGGTTGCGGACAGGAATTTCGCAACGAGGGGAACGAGTAAATCCGAGTACGGCCCGCTGGAAAATGCGGTCGAACACCGCCACTGCGCGAAAGTCGTGCGGTCGAACGGGAACTGTTCCGGTTTTGGCCCGATGCGAACGCCACCGACATCGAACCCCGAACCGAGAAACATCGGCCAATCGACGGTTTTCGGGTTCATTGCGGTGGCCACGCGATAGAACCGCCACTGCCCGCGACTGTCGTTGCGGAACGCGCCGCCCTGGAACTGCACGAGTGGCCCGATGGCCCCATTTTGCAAGTTTTCTCGAACGATTTTCACCGAAGGATCGGACAGCGATTGCACGCCGACGGCGACGATGCGACCCGTTCGGGTGACCGCATCGGCGACGGCCACCGCTTCGGCGGGCGTGCGAACCATCGGCGTTTCGACGTAGGCATCTTTGCCCGCATTCACGGCGTCAATCGTCATGCGCGCGTGCCAGTGATCGGGCGTTGCGATGCAAACAACGTCGATATCGGCGCGGTCGAGCAACCGGCGATAATCTTTGACGACCCGCGTACTGTCGTCCGGGTCGAGTCCGCATTTCACCGCTGATGGGTATAAGCCTTGCGAGTATTTCCGCTTAACGGTGGTGCCGCCGAATGGTTGTTCGTATTCGTCTTCGAGGCCGTCCCAAACATCGCACACGCCAACGGGCACGACGCTCAGGCCGTTGCGGGCGAACTGCGAAACGAGGTGAATGTGCGCCTGCGCCCGTGCCCCGCAACCGAGGAATGCGACGCCGAGCCGGTCGTTCGCACCGGCCACACGCGCATACGAATTGGCAGTCAGCGATAGCGCCGCACCCGCGGCCGCAGTGGTGGCACGGAAAAATCGTCGGCGATCCGGCGTCGAGTGCGGCATCGGTTACTTCACAAACTTCCCAACCATTTCGAGAAACTCATCGTTCGATTTTGTTTTCCCGAGTTGCTTGATGAGCGATTCCATCGTCTCAGCGGGTCGCATCTGGAGGAGGCTTCGGCGTAGTAGGGTAATGCGTTCGAGTCGCTCTGGCGGGATCAGCCGTTCTTCTTTACGCGTACCCGATTGCGAAAGGTCGATGGCGGGGTAGATCCGTTTCTCGGCGAGTTTCCGGTCGAGTACGAGTTCCATGTTACCGGTGCCTTTGAACTCTTGAAAGATGACATCGTCCATGCGGCTACCGGTTTCGATGAGTGCGGTGCCGAGAATCGTCAGCGAACCGCCTTCTTCAAACGCCCGCGCACTGCCGAACAGCCGCTTTGGGATTTCGAGCGCCCGGCTATCGACGCCGCCGCTCATCGTGCGCCCGCTGTTTCCCGCATGTTTGTTGTACGCCCGTGCCAATCGCGTCAAACTATCGAGTAAGACGAACGCCTGCTTGCCCTGTTCCGCGATCCGTTTGGCGCGTTCGATCACAAGTTCGGCCAGCCGTAAGTGTGCGCCCGTGTCTTGGTCCGAGCTCGATGCGAGTACCTCCGCCGTCGAACCGCCACCGAACGCTTTCACCATCCGCCGCATTTCGGTGACTTCTTCGGGGCGTTCGTCGACGAGCAAAACCATCAGGTGCATTTCGGGGTGATTCTTCGCGACGGCCGCAGCAATGTGCGAGAGTAGCACCGTTTTACCGGAACGGGGCGGCGCAACGATCAGGCCGCGTTGCCCTTTGCCGATCGGCGTGAACAAGTCGATTACCCGCGTCGTGAGTTGTTCGGGGTTGGTTTCGAGTTTGATCCATTCGGTGGGGTCGACGGCAGTGAGATTTTCCCACGGTCGCCGCTTAAACATCTTGGCATCGGTGCCTTCAATTTGATGTATCGCCGACAAGCGCACGCCGTTACCGGGGCCGTTATTGTTGTGGGGGCGTTGTTGCGGACGTTGCGGGAACCGCGCGTTTCCGCGTTGCGGCGGCGGCGCAGGTGCGCGATGTCCCAGTTCGATCGGCCCCGAGACGAGTAGCCCTTCTGCGAGATCGAATTGATCGATCAGCAATCCGGGGACGTACGGGTCGTCCGGCTTGGCGGTGTAGTTGCGGTCGGGGCTACGGAGAAACCCAAACCCTTTCGGGTGCCGCTCCAGGACGCCCTGAAACAGCGGAACGGTATCGGCCATCAGACTCTATCTCGCGGTCGGAAATTGGGGACAACAGCAGCAAAGCAACGATTGCGAAAGTGCGGAGGCAATCCTGCGGGACGTTGTGGATTGTAAGTGAAATTGTCGGGAAGCGATACGAAAAAGGGAAGCAACCGAAGATTTTCTCGAACTTTTGTTTCTGAAAGCGGTGTCATCGACAGTTTCAAAATGGAAATGCCCCGGATTCCGGGGCGAAAGCATTATTTGTCAGGCGTTAGGCTTGGAATCGAAGTCGCTCACCAGTACGGGTCAAGCCCTGGCCCTGGGGCCGGAGCGGGTGCGGGAGCCGGTGCGGGAGCCGGTGTTGGACTCGGAGGTGACACAACGATTGGAGCGTCACCAGGCCCACCGTATGGCGTAGTACCCGTAGGGTCAATGAGAACCGGGCCCGTCGGGTTTTCCCGATTTTCGAGCGCTTCGCAACGTAATCGAAATGCCATTGGACGATCAGCCTTTGGACGAGAATTGAGGGGGTAAGCAGATGAGTAAATCTCATTTGCTACACGAAGATTACTGCCTCCGGCAAATCGTGTCAATCGTCATTGTCGGAAATCCGGATTATATTTCTCAATAGCACCAACTCGTCTAAAACTCACGTCGGAGAACGATTTTGTGACGCCGTCAGAATCGAAATGGCTTCAGCGGTGAAAGTTCTTGTTTGAGCGAGAATTTCCGCAACGGGAGTTGAGTGGACAGTGGATTTTCATCCTGAATTCATGCTTGAAATCCGCTGGGAAGACGAATGGAAAAACCGGAATAGTTGAACAGTGTAAAGGGGGGTCGCCAACTTGAGGCCCAAGCGAATATTTTCACGCCAATTGACGTTGGCAATTTCTGTGGCTTCTAGATTAATTTGTTGAAACCGCCGACCGCGGGCATAACAGCCTGATATTTCCGGTCGATGTGTGGCGAGAAACCCTAATAATAACAAGCCGAACGAACGACCTTGAGGTGTTACCCTTGCGCATTCTCGTCCATACTGTTGTCTCGCAACCTTTCTCGGAAAACTCGTACATTTTCTGGCGGGAAGGTTCGAATCAGGCACTCGTCGTCGATCCCGGTTTCGAGCCGGAAGCGATTCTGGATAGCCTTGCGGAACGCGAACTCGTGGTGGCTGCGATCTTGAACACGCACGGCCACGTCGATCACATTGCGGGGAATCGGGCGATGAAAGAGGCGTTTCCCGACGCGCCGATCCTCATCGGCGAAGGCGATGCGATCATGCTGATCGACCCCGAGCATAACTTGAGCGCCGGCCATGGCATTCCGATTACCAGCCCGCCTGCGGACCGGAAACTGCAAGACTCCGAACAGCTGAACTACGCGGACATTCCGATGGAATGCTGGGACATTCCGGGCCACTCGCCGGGGCACATCGTGTTCGCGATCCGTAACATTACGCCGACCATCGTCTTCGGTGGCGACGTGCTATTTCGTGGCAGCGTGGGCCGAACCGACTTCCCCGGTGGCAGTTTCGAGCAACTCGAAGCGGGCATTAAGGCGAAACTCTGGGTGCTGCCCGCCGACACCGTCGTATACCCCGGCCACGGTCCCACAACGACGGTTGGCCACGAAATGCGTACGAATCCCTATGTGGGCCGAGGAGCCTGAGAATGCGTTGGATACCGCTCGTGATGTTGGCATTCGCAACGAACGCGAACGCCGCCGAACCGCGTCTTCAGTGGGTCGGCGACGGCGTTCGCTACCTCAACGCCTATGGCGGCAAGTGGGTATCGGAAACGACTGGCAAGAAAGCAACATTGAAGGAAATCGAGCGAAACGCCGAACGAATCGTGCTTTCGGACGACGAGAAAAAGACGATTGTGCTGACCGCTGTCACGTTGACTATCGACGGGAAAAAGACCGCGGGGAAGTGGGTCGCCGAGCGTGCCGATAGCGACCTCGGGTTTCTATCCGAGAAGTACGAATCGGGCGGGCGTGGCCCTGGTGTGGTTTCGACGGGCGTCGGCGATCCTGGTGGCGTGTCGTATGGCACGTACCAACTCGCTTCAAAGATTGGCCGTGCCGATCAGTTCACGAACAAGTATTACGCAGACGAATTCGCGGGTTTGAAAGGCGGCAGCGATGCGTTCACGGCCAAGTGGAAAGCCCTTGCTGCGAAGGATGCGGACGCACTCCACAAGAACGAACATCAGTTCATTCAGGACACGCACTACGAGCCGCAACTGCGAAAGTTGAAGAAAGAATTGGGCCTCGATGTCGGCAAGCGTTCGCCGGTGTTTCGCGATGCGGTGTGGTCGTCTGCGGTCCACCACGGGCCAAATACCGATGCGATTATCGTGGCGATTCAGCCGCTCGTACGCGCGAAAGTCTTCGACGAAGTCGCTGCCTTGAAAGCGATCTATGCCGAACGCGGTCGTAAGAACGCCGATGGCAAACTCGTCCGCTTCAAGAACGTCGGCGAAAGCTGGATCCCCGGCCTCACGAAGCGCTTCGAGAACGAACTTCGCGACGCCCTCGCGGCGCTCGAAGTGAAGGAGTGACTTCCCAGAATCGACGTAAGTCCGAATTGCGGATGCTCGAAAACCGTCTTTTTGCCATTTTCGCGACTCGAAATCGCTTTCCGAGGTCCGATCGAACATCGCGATCTGGGTTTTTCGCTGGATATCGTTCGATTATCGCGATTTCCGTCGAGAGCGGTCCATACTTAATGCGACCGTTTTGCGTCGTAATGCGACACTTTTGCGTCGTAATGCGACCGTTTTGCGTCGCGATGCGACCGTTTTGCGTCGCGATGCGACCGTTTTGCGTCGCGATGCGACACAGCGCAATTCCGACTTACGTCCCATCGCGAATCGCACGCTTGACCGGTGGCATTCGCGTGGGTTCCCGGCTCGTAAGAAGAACCCGGTCGATCGTCGAATAAAACCTTTTCCGCGCGCCCCTGTTGCGGCGGTTGTGCGATTCCTAGAATTCTCCTTCCTCACTCCTGTTGCGCGGGCCGTTGGCTTGCCGGGCGTGTCGTTCACTCTAATGTCCGCCAAGCCTGGGTTCCAATCGCCTCGCTGCCTGGGCCGCTGTCTCCCGAATAAACTATGGTCAACCGCAATCTCATGCGTCAATTCGACGCACCGCTGGAAATCGAAGAAGACATTCAGCGCGACTTCGAACAGGAAATCGCCGCCTGGATCGGTCAGTCCGACAAAGATTACGAAGCCAACAAGATCGTCATCGGTACCGTCGTCGAAGTCCGGGGCGAAGAAGTCGTCATCGACATCGGTTACAAGTCCGAAGGTCTCGTTCGCATCGACGAATGGCGCGATGAAGGCGAAAACGGTTCGGGCATTCCGAAAGTCGGCGACACCGTCGAAGTCCTCCTCGAGAGCGTCGAAGACGAAAACGGCACGATCTCGCTGAGTTACCGAAAAGCCAAGCGGCAAAAAGAGTGGAACGAAGTTCTCGAGAAGCACAAAGAAGGCGACGTCGTCACCGGCAAGGTGCTCAAGAAGATCAAGGGCGGCCTGCTCGTCAACATCGGCGTCAACGTCTTCCTGCCCGCGTCCCAAGTCGATATCCGGCGTCCCCCCGATATCGGATACTTCATCGATCAGACCATCGAATGCACGATCCTTAAGATCGATGAAATCCGCCGCAACATCGTCGTCAGCCGTCGCAAGCTCATCGAAGATCGTCGCCGGATTCAGAAGGAAACGCTGCTCAAGGAACTTCAAGAAAACCAGATCCGCACCGGTACGGTCAAGAACATCGCCGAGTTCGGCGCGTTCGTGGACCTCGGCGGTATCGATGGCCTCTTGCACATCACCGACATGGGCTGGCATCGCGTCACCAACCCGCACGATGTCGTCAAGATCGACCAAGTGCTCGAAGTGTACATTCTGCACATCGACCGCGATCGCGAGAAGATCGCGCTGTCGCTGAAGCACAAGACGCCCAGCCCGTGGCAGAACATCGAGGCCAAGTACCCGATCAAGAGCCGCCACGAAGGCGAAGTCGTCAACATCATGCCGTACGGGGCGTTCGTCAAACTCGAACCGGGCATCGAAGGCCTCGTTCACATTTCCGAAATGTCGTGGACGAAGCGGATTACCCACCCGAGCGAAGTCGTCAACACCGGCGACAAGGTCGAGGTCGAAGTCCTCAACATCAACCACGACAAGAAGGAAATCTCGCTGGGCATGAAGCAGTGCCAGCAGAACCCGTGGGACGAAGTCGCGAAGAAGTACCCGACGGGCACGCAGGTATCCGGTACCGTTCGCAACCTCACGAACTACGGCGCGTTCATCGAGATCGAAGAAGGCATCGATGGCCTTCTGCACGTCTCGGACATGAGCTACGTTCGCAAAGTGTCGAACCCTTCCGAAGTGGTACAGAAGGGCCAGAAGATCACCTGCGTCGTGCTCAGCGTCGATCAGGAACGCAAGCGGGTCGCGCTCGGACTCAAGCAAATGGGCAGCGATCCGTGGGAGACCGACATCCCCGAGCGATTCAAGCCCGGCCAGAAGGTGCGCGGCAAGGTCACGAAGCTCACGAACTTCGGCGTGTTCGTCGAACTCGAACCCGGCCTCGAAGGCTTGTTGCACATCTCCGAACTGAGCGAAGCGAAGATCGAATCGCCGGAGGAAGTGGTCAAGGTCGGCGACGACGTCGACGTGAAGGTTCTCCGCGTCGATACCAAGGATCGCAAGATCGGCTTGAGTATGAAAGACGTGGACAACCCGAACGTGCCCGACGATGTCCCCGATGAGATCATGGGCGGCAACGAAAGCGAACGCCCCGACGACTCGAAGTCCGACGGCAAAGACGGCAAGGGCGGGAAGTCCGACAAGCGCGAACTGCGCGGCGGTATGGGTACCGCCGGCCCGCTGTTCCAACTCCCCGGCACCGAGAAAGCCCCCGAAGCCCCCGAAGCCGCCGAGTAAACGCAAAGCGTCTCACGCAAGAAGCCCCCGGTTCACCGGGGGCTTTTTTTGGTTTACAGCGAGCGGCCCAAGTGACGTGAAGTTGCGGTTGACGGTGTTTCGGGCCATCCTGGTTTTGGATTCTTTATCCCAACGGGATTTCAGCAATTAGCCCTGGGTCGCGGCTTCCGCGCACCCAGGGAACTGAACAAATTTCCACCGACCCCGAAGGGGTCGTAGCGGCTTCCAATCGAGGGGCGATTCGCTCGTGAACGCTCTGCGAACGATGGGATGACGCCGCTACGACCCCATTCGGGGTCGGTGAAATCGCGAGCGTACCCCAGGTGCGCGGACGCGACCTGGGGCTAATCGCTGCAATCCCTCCGGGATAAAGA
>JAYWCL010000048.1:0-19280 GCA_043780595.1 Limnoglobus sp. | reverse complement strand
AGGGCCGATGGACATTCCAACAACGATACCCAGGCCTCCGCTCGCTTTGCTCGCTCCGACCTGGGCTGACAGAACCGGCCCTACAGGCCGTAAGACTGGCATTTGGAAACGCAAGTGGTCCAAAAACCTATGTCGGCACAGCCGTTCCAATCGCGCAACTTCAAACGCGCAAGCGAAGAATTTTTTCGCTTATGCGATGGTGTACCTTCTCTTCCGGGTCGGAGTTCTGCTTTACGGTCCTGAAAGGATCGCTCGCGTAGCCCATGATGGAACAATGGGAGGGGCCGCACCAATTGGCGTCGTGGGCAGAAACATTTCACGAACAATCCGGTCACAACTTTGGCCGTTTGCTTTATCGATGGGTACGACACTCCGAAAGGCGACCCATCATGAGCGAAAATCTTTGCCCCGAATGTGGCTGCGAACTGTCCGGCACGGCGTTGCCGGGGTTGTGCCCGCAATGTCTGTTGAAGGTGGCGCTGGAGCAGGAATCGCAAATCCTCACCGGCTCCCAAACGGCTTCAAAATCGAGCAGTGGCGGCTTCGTTCCGCCCACCGTCGCGGAATTGGCGAACGTCATTCCGCAGATCGAAATCCTCGAACTCCTCGCCAAGGGCGGCATGGGCGCGGTCTACAAAGGGCGGCAAAAATCGCTCGATCGGCTGGTTGCCGTCAAGATTCTGCCGCCGGACAACCACGATGCGGCATTCGCCGAACGCTTCACGCGCGAAGCCCGTGCGCTCGCGAAACTCAACCATCCGAACATCGTCGCGATCCACGATTTCGGCAACGCGAACGGCCTGTTTTACTTCGTGATGGAGTACGTCGAAGGGGCCAATCTGCGGCACCTGTTGAAAGAGAAATCGTTCGCGGCGAAGGACGCGCTCGCCATCGTGCCGCAGCTTTGCGATGCGCTGCAATTCGCGCACGACGAAGGCATCGTCCATCGCGACATCAAGCCCGAGAACATCCTGATCGACAAGAAAGGTCGCGTCAAAATCGCCGACTTCGGCCTCGCGAAACTGCTCGGCCACGAGCATATCGACGACAACCTCACCGCGACGCACCAGGTCATGGGCACGATCAAATACATGGCCCCGGAGCAGATGGAAGGCGCGAAAAACATCGACCACCGCGCCGATATTTATTCGCTCGGCGTCGTGTTTTACGAACTGCTGACCGGCGAGTTACCGCTCGGCCGATTCGCGCCACCATCGAAGAAAGTGCTGATCGACGTCCGCCTCGACGAGATTGTTTTACGCGCCTTGGAGAAAGAGCCGAACCTGCGGTACCAGCACGCGGAGGATGTGAAAACCGAGGTCGAATCGGTGGTCCGCACGCCGTATCAAGCGCCGCCGCCGCTGCCGAAAGTCGTTGCGGACACGGCAACGCCACCCGCAACGATCCCGTTTTTCTGGGAACACGACGAGATCGAACGCCCGTTCGCACGCTGGGTCACGTTCCCGCTCATCGGCTTCTTTCTGTTCGGCGTCCTCGTCGCCATCGCCGCATCGGTAACCACGCGACGGTCGTACTCCGCCGAGATGCTCGCGTTCATTTGCGCGTTCGTACTGTTCGTCGTTTGGTACGTACGGCGGGGCTTCGGGATCGTCGATATGCCGACGGTTGGGACGTGGACGACGGAACAAATTGCCGCGCATTTCCAGCGATGCGCAAAGATTCTCCGATACACTGCGATCGCGTTTTGTGCGAGCTGGATCTCTGTAGTGAAGGTCGATGATCTCGTAGGCTTCACCTTGCTCTGGGCGATCGGTGCGGGTTTGTTCGTGTACCTCGGGTCGCGACGCCTCGCCCGAAACCGCGACCCGGGAAAGCTGGCGATCATCGCGGCGATGATACCATTCTCACCCGCCGTCGTGTTCGGGCTGCCGATCGGCCTGTACCTGCTGCGAACGCTCGCTCGCCCCGAAGTGAAAGCGTATCTGGCGGAAAATGCGAAATAGCTGGGGATGATGTTTGTGGTATGGCGGATAATCACGTCTATTCATTTTTGAAAGAACGGCGTTTCGTGCCGTTCTCCGTACAATTTCTATAACAAATTTGCAGATTTCTCCAGAAGCCGGAGTAACACCATGCGATTCTCTCTCCTTGCGATTCTCTTGCTGTTCGGCACGGCCTCGGCGGCCGATTGGAAACCGGCAGCCACGCCGTTGATGACGAAGTGGGGCAAGCAGATTACGCCTGACAAAACGCCGTGGGCGGAGTATCCGCGACCGCAGATGGTTCGCAAAGACTGGGCCAACCTCAACGGCCTATGGGACTACGCGATCACCAACAAGGGCGATGCGAAACCCGAGAAATGGGACGGCAAAATCCTCGTGCCGTTCTGCATTGAGAGCGCGCTCAGCGGCGTCGGCAAACACCCGACCGAGAAGCAAGAACTCTGGTATCGCCGCGACATCGACGCGAGCACCTGGAAGGGCAAGCGCGTACTGTTGCACTTCGGCGCGGTCGATTGGGAAACGACCGCCTACGTGAACGGCAAGGAAGTTGGCACGCATAAAGGCGGCTTCGACCCGTTCCATTTCGACATCACGGACGCTTTGAAAGAAGGCAAAGGCGAGCTGGTGCTGAAGGTGTGGGATCCCACCGAGAAAGGCAGCCAGCCGCTCGGCAAACAACTCAGCAAGCCGGAAGGCATCTGGTACACCCCCGTCAGCGGCATCTGGCAAACCGTGTGGATGGAACCGGTGTCGGAAACATCCATCAATGGCGTGGTGTGCGTGTCGGACATCGACAAGAAGCAAGTCCGGTTTCTATTCGATTCCCGCGGCACGAAGGACGGCGACAAGATTGATATTTGGGTCACGGACCCGAAGGGCGAGCAAGCGGGTTTCGGCGGGGCGTTTGCTGCCGAAAAAGTCTTCGTGCCCGAAACGACTCTTCATCTCTGGACGCCGGATCAACCCCAGTTGTATCGGTTCAAGGCCACGCTCAAACGAAACGGGAATACCGTCGATGAAGTCGAATCCTACTTCGCGATGCGAAAAGTCTCGGTTGGCCCCGATGCCGATGGTTATCAACGGCTGCTTTTGAACAACAAGCCGCTGTTCCACATCGGGCCGCTCGATCAGGGTTGGTGGCCCGATGGCTTGCTCACGCCGCCATCGGAAGAGGCGATGCGCTACGATCTCGAAGTGTTGAAGAAAATGGGTATGAACATGGTGCGAAAACATATTAAAATCGAACCTTCACGCTATTACTACGATTGCGACCGGATGGGATTGCTCGTGTGGCAAGATATGCCGAGCGCAATCAACCGCACGAAGAAACACTTCATCCCGCCGGGTGGCAAGAACGATGCCGACGACCAGTTCACCGACCCGGAAAAGAAGCAGTTTCGCCACGAATTAAAGGCGATGATCGATCACTTGAAGTTCTTCCCGAGCATCTATTGCTGGGTGCCATTCAACGAAGGTTGGGGCCAGCACGATACGAATGCGATCCTGAAATGGACGAAGGAATACGACCCGACGCGGCTCGTCAACGGCCCCTCCGGCTGGGAAGATCGTGGCTACGGCGATATGAAGGATATGCACGATTACCCCGGCCCCAATATGTTCCCCGTCATGAAGGATCGCGTATCGGTACTCGGCGAGTTTGGTGGCCTCGGCTTGCCGGTTGCGGGGCACCTTTGGAAAGACCAAGGCAACTGGGGTTACCGCAGTTTCAAAACGACGGATGAGCTTCGCACGAACTACCACGGCCTCATTCATCGCCTGCATCCGCTCATCGGCAAGGGCCTATCGGCAGCCGTCTATACACAGACGACCGATGTGGAGATTGAAGTCAATGGCTTCATGACGTACGACCGCGAAATCATGAAGTTCGACATTGCCGAAACCGCGAAGTGGCACAAGTCGCTATTCGGCCCGCCACCGGTGATGGCCGATCTGCTATCGACCAGCGAGAAGGACGCACGCGACTGGCGTTCCACCACCGCAATGCCCGCAAAAGGCTGGGAACTGAGCGAATTCAACGACGAAAGCTGGAAGCTCGGCAAAGGCGGCTTCGGCACGAAAGGCACACCGGGAGCGATGATCGGCACCGAGTGGAACACCAAAGACATCTGGATTCGCCAAAGTTTCGAGTTGAAGGAATTGCCGAAGGGCGAACTGTATCTGCGCATTCACCACGATGAAGATGCAGAGGTTTTCATCAATGGAGTATTAGCCGGAAAAGTGGCGAGTCATGTATCGAATTATTATGAAGTGCCAATGACCGCCGCAGCGATGAAAGCGTTCGTGAAGGGTAAAAATACGATCGCCGTGCATTGCAAACAAACGCTCGGCGGGCAGTACATCGACGTGGGAATCGTGGAAGTGGTGACGAAGTAAATTCGCCGCGTGCCGTCGTGGAATCCATCGCTTGTTAGCGCAAGCGAGGAAGTTGCGATTCCAGCAAAAAGTGAACCGAGAGTGGAGATAAGGGGAGTTGAACCCCTGACCTCTTGAATGCCATTCAAGCGCTCTACCAACTGAGCTATATCCCCATTCGTCCCTTTATATTCGCACCGTCGCGTCGCGTCAACCTCCGTTCGACTTCTGCGTCTGCACCGCGAACGGTTACGAAATACCGTCACTTCTGACTCACAACTCACCACTCGCCACTAACCACTACTGCTATCCCACGAACACGCCGCCACTAAATCCCGCGAGTGCATCGAAGTCGAACTGCGTTGTCGGCGTGCCACTCGCGGCGATGTTTTTGCCGAGGTAGCCCGTCACGCGGCTACCCGCTCCTGCGCCCGAGCCGACGACGAGGTCGGCTTTCGTGTCGCCGTCGAGATTCTTCACCGCGACGCGAATGCCACCGCGACTGTTGACATCGCCGCCGAAGAAGTTGGCGAGATTCACGTACTGATTCGATAGCAAGCTCTTGCCGTCGAACGCCAACACGCGCGGTCCGCCACCGGGCCCGCCGCCTGCGATCAAGTCCCAGCGTCGGTCGCCGCGAAGTCGTCCAGCGGCGAGGCGATCACGACGTTTCCGGTGCTCAGGGCCATGACCGTGGCCCCGAGCTGATTGCCGGGGTTCGGATTCGGGTCGATGAACTCCGGGAACGGGGCCGCCGGCGTGAGCCGGTCTTCGAGGCCCTCGACCCCGAGAAACGGTTTGCGTTTCGATTGCCGAGTCTGTGAGAGAAAGTGACGCATGGTGAACCTCGAAAATGGGAGAGGCAAGTGAAATGGGCACCAGATGCGATCACGATACGCGGATGTCCATCGACGTTCAACAGAATTATTGTTTACGATTGCCGCGTTTCACCCACACAAATGCGCACAGTCAAAAAATCCAACGCGATCCGACGTAAGTCGGAATTCGGGTCGTGCGCAGTGTGACATAGAATTGCGCGCAAATGACGCAAAAGTGTCGCGAAATGACATAGAATTGTCGCATTCGGTCGATTTTCGGTCGCATTCGGTCGATTTTCGACCAGTTGTTTCGGCTGATGTGAAATCGAGAGCCTCGACGCAACTCGCAATTTAGGTTCGAGATACGGCAAACCACCCGTCGATTTGCGATCGAAAAGCCGCGATTTTGGACCTCCAAAACCGAAAAAACACCCCAAAAAACGGTTTTGGAGCCTCCGCAATTGTGACTTACGTCGATTCGGACTGGCGAATGCGGTATCTTCATTTTTGTATTCGCCGAACGAATTTTACAATATCGAGAGAATCCGAACGTAATATCGATGAGATTGCTTGGCGGACTCAACCAACGAGACTGACATGACGAACCGATTGCTCGGGTATGCGGCGGCGGCCATCTTTCTTGCGGCCAGTCTCGGTTGCGCCAAGGCGGAGCCGCCGAAGCCGAAGTTTCAGATGGGGAAAGACACCACGTTCATCACCGAGCCGCTCGATGCGGATGGCTACCTCGATTTTGAAACCGCATTGAACGAACGGCTTCGCGGCAAGATCACGCCCGAGACAAACGCCGTCGTCGTTTTCTGCCAGGCGTTGGGGCCGAAGCCAGAAGGGGCGGAGATTCCGCCCGAGTTCTACAAGTGGCTGGGCATCGAGCCACCACCGGCGAAGGGCGACTACTTCGTATCCCTGGAGGATTTCCTTCGCAAGAAGACGGGAAAGCCGCTCGATTCCCGCGAATTCGACGCCTTAATGGTTCTCCGCAAGCAGCCCTGGACGAAGAAGGAACATACGCTCGTCGCAGAGTGGTTGGACGCGATCGACAAGCCGCTCGGCCTCATCGGACAGGGTGTCGAGCGGAAGGACTACTTTTACCCACTCGTTTCCACTCGGAAAGTCGTCGGTCGGCGGGGGATGCTGCTCGGTGCGTTGATACCGCACGTTCAGAAGAACCGAGCCATTGCTAACGCTCTTTTGATGCGGGCAATGTGGCGGATGGGCGAACGGAAGTACGACTTAGCTTGGCAGGATCTGATCGTCTGCCAACGCCTCGGACGCCATGCCGCCCACGGTGGCACGCACATCGAAACGCTCGTCGGTAACGCGGTCGTCGCCGTTGCAATTCAGAGTCAGTTGGCGTTTCTCGAACAATTGAAACCGGACGCAAAACAAGCGATTACGTTCATCCGCGAGCTGCAATCGCTCCCCTCGATGCCGACGCTGATCGAAAAGATGGAACTCGGCGAGCGGTTCGTGTTGCTCGACTGCACGCAGTCGATCCGCCGCGACGGGTCCGAGGAAGGCAATGATTTCGGCGACATTCCCAAAATACCCGGCCCGGAGCGCGAGGCGGCACTCGACCTGTTGGATTGGAATGCGACGTTCCGGGTCGTGTTCATGAACTACGATCGCGCCATCGAGATCGCGCGGGAACCCGACCGCAAGAAGCGAAAGGCCGAGTGGGCGAAACTGAATACCCGACTCGACGAGGAAGTGCAGATTGTCCGCCAAAAAGTGAAAAAACAGCAGAATCTCAGTCACGACATCGGCGAGCAAATCGGGCTGATACTCATTTCCCTGTTGCTCCCCGCAGTCGATCGGATCGGGAACTCGCACGATCGTACCGAACAAAGCCAACAGAACCTCCAACTCGCGTTCGCGCTGGCGGCGTATCGTGCGGATAACGGCAAGTATCCGGCGACGCTCGACTCGCTCGCGCCGAAGTACCTTGCGAAGATCCCCAGCGATCTCTTCAACGACAAACCGCTGATTTATAAGCCGAACGCGACGGGTTACGTGCTTTATAGCGTCGGCGAAAATGGCAAAGATGACGACGGGGCAGTTGACGATCTCACGGTGCGGATGCCGTCCGGAATGCGGTGATTAAGCCAGATTTGGCGGGAAGTGAAAACGGCAACCCAAGTTTGAACTGTCCCCCGAATACTCGATTTCACCTGAGCGAGTACCTCAACGGTTGATATATCATGACGGCTGCGGTCAAACCGACTCAACCAACGAGACTGACATGACGAACCGATTGCTCGGGTGTGCGGCGGTGGCCATTTTCGCGATGGTTTCGCCGGCGTTTGCGGAGCCGCCGAAGCCGAAGTTCCAGATGGGCAAAGACACCACGTTCATCACCAAGCCGCTCGATGCGGATGGTTACCTCGACTTTGAAACGGCGTTGAACGAACGGCTTCGCGGCAAGATCACGCCAGAGACAAACGCCGTCGTGTTGCTCTGGCAAGCAATGGGGCCGAAGCCGTTCGGCAAGGAGATGCACGCCGATTTCTACAAGTGGCTCGGCACGAAACCACCACCGGAGAAGGGCGAGTATTTCCAGGATACCGACGATACCGACATCGCCGAATGGTTGAAGCGAAATGAGAAGCCATTGGCGTTGGTCGTGCAAGCGACCCAACGCAAAGAGTATTTTAATCCCCTCGTTTCGCGAACTCCCAAAGGCGAGCGCGGATCGTTACTTGGGGCATTACTGCATGGCGTGCAGAAGAGTCGCAAGTTTGCCGATGCACTCGTGAAACGGGCGGTGATCCGAACCGATGCCGGCCAGTTCGATGAAGCGTGGCAAGACTTGATAGCCGTGCATCGGCTCGCACGTCTGACATCGCGCGGCGGTTGCACATTAGAGTTACTGGCCGGCATCGCGATCGATGCGACCGCAACCAAAGCCGACCTCGTATTCCTGGAAACGTCCAAGCCGAACGCGAAGCAGGTGCTCCAATATTTGAAAGAACTTCAAGAACTCCCACCGATGTCGAGTGCGGCCGACAAGATCGACAAATCGGAACGGTTTTCGTTTCTCGATGCGATGCAAGCGATACGCAGAAACGGCCTGGACTCGATCAGTCGGATTGGCAAAGATAAAGAGAATGACGACGTCGAAAAACCCGATGAAGAAACAGACAAAGCGTTGGCGTTGTTCGATTGGCCGATGATCTTCGGCATCGGCAACCAGAACTACGACAACCTCGACAAGGCACTTCGATTGCCGACGTACGACGAGCGACGAAAGGCGGCATTGCTCGTCGAAGCGAACGTACAAAAGCTGCGCAACAAGTTGAATGGCGGTTTCGGCTTCGCGAATCGGCAAGACATGAGCGAGCGAATCGGCATCCTCGGAATCGGGTTGTTAATGCCAGCAGCGTGCAAAATCAATCGGGCGGCGGGTCAATCCGAACAAAGTCACCAGAACCTGCAACTCGCGTTCGCGTTGGCGGCGTATCGTGCGGACAACGGCAAGTATCCGGCGACGCTCGACGCGCTCGCGCCGAAGTACCTTGCGAAGATCCCCAGCGATCTCTTCAACGACAAATCGCTGATCTACAAGCCGAACGCGACGGGTTACCTCCTCTACAGCGTCGGCGAGAATGGCAAAGATGACGACGGAGCAGATGACGATATTACGGTGCGGATGCCGAACCCATAGACGTTCACACGCGCTCTTCGGCGAGGTCGCGCATGGCGGTTTGGATGTCGCCCAACTGCGGCACGCTATTCGTTTCGTAGACTTGGTTCAGCCCGATGCCCGGTATGTGCTTGCCCATGAGTAGCCTCGGTTTCGCGAGCAGATCGTAGAAGTGGTCGTCGATGGCGCGGCGCAGTAAATGCTCGCCGAAGTTCGTGACTTCGGTATCTTCGTTGACGATCAATAGGCGGCCCGTTTTGGTTAAGCTGCGGGAAATCATCGGCCAGTCGTACGGGAATATGCTGCGTAAGTCGATGACATCGAAGCCGAAGCCGCGTTGCGATTTCAGTTCGTCGGCGGCTTGCACGCAGAGCGGCAACGTGCGACCATAACTGACGACGGTGGCGGTCGGTCCTTCGCGTACGAGCGTGCCTTGGCCGATCGAAACGAAGTGCTCTTTGAGTTCGGGCCACTGCGGCTGCCACGTCGAACGATCCCCCACGGGCGCATCGATCATTCGCGAAAGCTCCTCGGCATCGGCCGGTTCGCCGGGCAACAGCACCTCGCCTTTCACGCGCAGAAGTGCCTTCGGTAGCAGCACCATAACGGGGTTCGGGTCGACGATGGCCGAGAGCATGAGGCCGTACGCATCGAGCGCATTCGACGGCATGACGATCTTCCATCCGGCGAGCCGCGAGGCCCAACTTTCAAAACTGTGCGAGTGATACAAGCTGCCGCGAATGCCCGAGCCGGACGGCGTCATCAGCACGATCGGCATCTCGAAGTTACCCGCCGACGCCCACCGTTGGTTGCCCGCAATCTTCAAAAGGTCGAACGTGTTAAAGGCGTAATCGCAGAACTGAATTTCGCAAACGGGTCGCCCCCCCGCATACGCGATCCCCATCGCGGTGCCGACGATGCCGCGCTCGTCGAGCGGCGAATTCCACGCGGTGCGGAGGCCCTGCGTGGCGGTGAACACGCCGCCGAGTGGCGGGCCGACATCCTCGCCGAAAATATCGGTGACACCGAGGTGCGTCTCCCCGTAATGCAGCGCCATGCGAACGGCTTGAACGAGCGTCGCCATGCAAACAATCGCCCCATATGAACGTGCGAGGCTTCAAAACGCCCAGATATACAGGACTTTGAATCCTCGTGAGTGACAGCACTGAATTTTACGCGATGGAGAAACGAATCGCCAATGTTTCTCGACGACGATCTGCGAGCAGGTACAATTAGCCGCGACGCGCAGGCTTTGCGTAGCGGAGCGCGTGGACGTTGCGAATGGGTGACGCGCCGATTACAGCGCGCGGACGTGAGGCGATGTTGCGAATGGGTGACGCGCACGCGCTCCGCTACGAAGACTCCGCGTCGCGGCTCATTTATACGTCGCGGCGAATTCTACGCCTCGACTGGCGTGGCCATTGCGGCGGCTTCCACGAGCTTGATCTTTTCGTCGAGTGCGGGCGAGACTTTGCCGGTGCCTTTGCACTTCGGGTAGTTCAGGCAGCCGAGGAAGTAGCGTCCGCCGAAGCGGGACTTCTGTAGCCGCATCGGGCCGCCGCATTCGCCGCACAGGTCGGGGATCTCGACGTTGGGCATCTCCTTCTTCGGTGCCGGCTTCGGGATCAAATCCTTGAACTGCTCCTTCATCTCGTCGGTAAGGTTCTTGGAGTTGCGGCACTTCGGGTAGGCGCTACAGGCGAGGAACGGCCCGCGCGGCCCCTTCTTGATCGTCATCGGGCTTTGGCACTTCTCGCACTTGATGCCGATGTCGACCGGTTTGACGGGGTTGCCGCTCGCGTCGATGTCGACGATGTTTTTGCACTTCGGGTAGCCGGTGCAACCGAGGAACGGCCCGCGACTGCCTTCCTTCTTCGCCATCGGTTTGCCGCACTTTTCGCACTTGTAATCGGTCTCGACCGACGACAACACGGGCTTGCCTTGTGCGTCGAAGTTCATCGTCGTCTTGCACTCGGGGTAACCGCTACAGCCGAGGAACGGCCCGGTTTTGCCGACGCGCTTGAACATGAACTTGCCGCATTTCGGGCAGGCGATGTCGGTCAGTTCGGGCTTCGGTCGCGCTTCTTCGCCTTCTCCGGGCTTGATGTAACGGCACGCCGATTCGTCGCGGTACCCGCTACACCCCGTGAACGGCCGCTTCGTCTTGCGGCTGATGAGCGTGATGAGTGGCTTGCCGCAATCGGGGCACTTCTCGCCCGTTTCGACGGCCTTCTGGACCGGCATCTTCTCCTTGGCGAGTGCCAGGCTCTTCGAGAACGGCCCCCAGAACTCGGTGAGGACGTCTTCGTACTTGCACTTGCCCGTTTCGATCTCGTCGAGTTCTTCCTCGAAGTGGCTCGTGAACTTCAAATTCATGACGGTGGGGAAGTGCTCGACGAGCAACTTCGTGACGACGATGCCGATGCCCGTGGCATAGAACCGGCGTTCCTTCTGCTCCACGTAGCCGCGATCTTGGATCGTCTGGATGATGCTCGAATAGGTACTCGGTCGGCCGATGCCTTCTTCTTCGAGTTTCTTCACCAACGACGCTTCGTTGAACCGCGGCGGTGGCTGCGTGAAGTGCTGCGTCTCGAACAGATCGAGCGCATCGAGCGTTTGCTTCTCGGCGAGGTTCGGCAGTTCGGTGTCTTCTTGCTTGCCCGGTGGCAGCACTTTGCGATACCCGTCGAACTTCAGAATCCGCCCCGTGGCGCGGAACAACCCCGGCCCCGCCGTGATTTCCACGCGGGTGACGGCGAACAGCGCGTTCGTCATCTGGCTCGCCACGAATCGGTTGTAAATCAGCGTGTACAACCGCAGTTGGTCGCCGAACAACCCGAGCGCTTGCGCCCGTTGCGGCGTCATCGTCGAATCGGTCGGCCGAACCGCTTCGTGGGCTTCCTGCGCGCTCTTGCCCGACGAGTAAAAGTTCGGTTTCGCGGGCAGGTATTTGTCGCCGTAAGCCGCTTGAATGTGGCTACGTACGGCGGTCAGTGCATCGGCGGAAACCCGCGTACTGTCGGTACGCATGTAGGTAATCAGCGCGACTTGGCCTTCGCCGCCGAGTGCGACGCCTTCGTACAGCCGTTGGGCGGCATCCATCGTGCGTTTCGTCGTGAAGCGCAGGCGGATGTTCGCATCTTGTTGCAGCGTGCTCGTGGTGAACGGCGGCCGCGGACGTTGCGTTTGGTCCTTCTGTTCGATCTTGGAAATGATGTACGGCACGCCCTTCAGCGCGTTCGCAATCGCGTCGGCTTCGGCCTCGGTCGTCACGACGGGATCTTTGCCGTTCCACTTCGCCAGTTCGGACAGGAACGAACCGTCGGGCGGGTTCGGCAGGCCCATCTTTGCGGGGGCGGCTGTCACCGGTACGTCATCGCCGGGCGTCGCCACGTCGGCTTCGTCGGGTTCGACGTCGCCTTCGGCTTCAGCGGCCGCGCCGGGTGCCGGTTTTTTGACGACTTCGGCTTCGGCTTTCTCGCCCTTTTTCTTCGCGAGAATCTTGCTCTTGAGCGGGTCGGCCTTCCACTTGATGCCGCTGTTTTGCGGCGCGAGTAACGCGGTGATGTTCCAGTATTCTTCCGTGCGGAACGCGGCAATTTCCGCCTCGCGATCGACGATCACCTTGACGGCGACCGACTGCACGCGACCGGCGCTGAGGCCGTGCGTCACCTTGTCCGAAAGCAGATTCGACAGCGGGAACCCGACGACGCGGTCCATCGCCCGGCGCGCTTCTTGCGCCCGAACGCGGTCCATGTCGATCTGTTCGATTTGCGTTAGCGCTTGCTGAATCGCGGTCTTCGTAATTTCGTTGAAACGAATGCGGAACGTCGTCGCCGGATTGAGCTTGAGTTCGTCGGCGATGTGCCACGCGATCGACTCGCCTTCGCGGTCGGGGTCACTGGCGAGGAGAACGCGGTTGGCCTTCGACGCGGCGGCTTGGAGTTCGTCGAGGATGTCACGCTGGGTGCGTCGGCCTTTGCGGTTCTTCTTGTTCTTGCTGCCCGCGTCGACGACGTAGCGCAGTTTCCATTTGTCGTCGATGCGGATGCCGGCGATCTCTTCGCCGGTGATGCCCTTCTTATTGGTGGCCAAGTCGCGGACGTGTCCGTAACTGGCGAGCACCTTGTAGCTGCTGCCGAGGTATTTGTTGATCGTCTTCCCTTTGGCGGGGGATTCGACGATGACGAGGTCGAATTTGCGGCCCGTAGCGGGGCCGGGATCGCCACCGCCGCTGGTGGGTGCCGGTGCCCGTTTGCGGCGTGCCGCCGCCGGTTCGACGCCGGTTTCGGACGACGCAGATTTGGTCGTCGGCTTCTTCGCCGCCGCCTTGCGGGGCTTCGCTGGAGCCTTCTTCGGAACCGATGCGTCGGCATCGGTGGTCGGCTTCTTGCGTGGGGTAGGCACCGTTAGAAACTCCCTGTTGCGGTTGTTGCGACCCGCGAAAGTCATACAATCGGAGTGCTGCGGTGAGGGCGGAACAGACCTCACACTTAATACATGCTTACGAACCCCGTCAAGACATACGACCCCGCCGAACACCGGCGACCCCGACGCAACTCGAGGCTGGACAATGGCTTATAATCCGTTCGATTTCTTCCGACGCAACCAAAAATCGTTCTTCGCCATCCTGACTGCGTTCGTGATGGTGATGTTCGTTTTCTCGTTCGGTCAGGGCGATCTTTTCCAGTGGTTACCCAAATGGCTGGGTAGCCAACGGGCCGCCGGGAAGACCTTAGTCGCGACAATCGACGGACGGAAGTTCACCGATGCGGAGTTGTATCGCCACGACGACGGGCGGGCAATGGCCAATCAATTTATGCAACAAGCGAACGGGGCCGCCACCAACAACCTCGCGGAATCGATCAAGGAAGGAATCGCCCGCACGGGTGTCGCCTCGAAGGAATCGTTCCAGCAACTCCTGAGCACGCGACAAACCGCGTACATTGACCCGCAGATTCTGCAACTGATCCAGAACAACCCGAACATCGACCGGAACATGCTGACGCAGTTCCAGCAGCGGACGATCGGCGACTTGCGTACCGCGTTCGGCAAATTGCTGAGCGACGGCAGCACGGCATCCAACGAAGACAAAACGCTCGCGCAGTCGGCACTGTCCCTGATGGAACTCGACAGCAGCGCGGCGACGATGGGCAATTACGGTTACTTCAACAATCTGCCGAACACGAAGACCAACGGCGAACGGCTGGAATTCGAACTTTGGCTGCGAAAAGCCGACAAGCTCGGTATCGTGATTCCGCCGAGCGAAGTACCGGAATTGCTGCAAAAAGAGTTCTCCGGCCGGCTGAAGAACGCCGACGTCGTCGAGATCGAAAAGGGCTTCCAATCGAACCGCAGCGGCTTCAGCCGCGAAAGTTTGATGTCCGCACTCGCCGATGAATTCCGCGTGCGAACCGCGATGACCGTCGTCATCGGGCCAGTTATCGGCAAGTCCGGTTCGCCCGCCGTCCAGGCGTTCGCCACGCCGTACGAAGCGTACCAACACTACCGCGAAAAGTGCGACTCCGGGCTATTCGCCGTGATGACCGTGCCGACCGCGAACTACCTCGACAAAGTGCCCGGCGCGCCGACCGAATCCGAACTGCAAGTGCTGTTCGACAAATACCGCAAAGACGAGCCGAACCCGTCGCGGGAAACGCCCGGTTTGAAAGAACCCCGCAAGCTGAAACTCGGCTGGCTCGAAGTGACCGGCGACGAGCCGTTTTACAAAACGATGGGCGAAGAGACGCTGAAACTATCCGAGATCGGCTTCCGGTTGTACCCGATCGGCATGGGCGGCCTCGAAGGCCCGATTGCCACCGCCGTCGTCGCCACCGCCGCCGATCCTTCGCTGCAAGCCGCATATACCAAGTTCAAAACCGCGTCGGTCGTCTCCACGGATAACAACTGGTTCCCGTCCTCGTTCGGCAAACCGGCCGCCGCCGATGTCTCGGTGATGCGCCCGGCGAACTTGGTGTCCGCCGCCGCTGCCGCCGCCGGTAGCATGTTGTCCCGCAGCGGGCCGTTCACGATGCCGCTGATATTTGAAGAACAAGTCGCCGCCGCCGACCGCCAAGAACGCGCCCGCGTGTTCGCATCGCTGTTCGCGTCGCCGACCGTGGGGGGCAGTTCGATCCTCGCCACGACGATCGTCGCCGGGGCACGCATGCCCGACGCGCTGCCGTTGGCCGTCGTCCGCAACCAACTCAAAGTCGAAGTGCAAGCCGCACTCACGCGAAACAAGGCCGAAGAAGACGTGAGCAAGTTCCAAATCGAACTCGGCCGACTCGGTGCGAAAAAGGACAAAGAAAAATCCGAAGCTCGCACGTATTTGGACAAGTTCCTAACGACGCGCGGCATCAAGTCTGGGGCATCGAAAGAGTTCCGCGACATGTTCGCCATCGACAAAGACGAAGGCTTGGCACCGCTCGCGGTGAAGCTCGATCGCGGTCGCGACCCGAGCACGATGCCGTTGAAGTTCGGCCAAAGTTTCTTCTTCGAAGCCGACCCGAGCGGACGACGCGCAGCGATCCCGCTGACGTTCTTCAATCCGAAGCCGTTCCCCGAACAGGGCCGCGGCATGGACTTCTTTAGCTTGAAAGACGGCGAACCGTCGTACCTCGTCTGGCGGACCGAAGATATCGAATCGAAGGAACCCCGCGAACTGGCCCCGATCCGTGCGAAAGTCGAAGCCGTTTGGCGACACCTGAAGGCCCGCGACTTGGCGAAGGCGGGTGCTGATGACCTGCGTAAAAAGCTCGACGAAAAGCTCGTCGCCGAGAAGGCAATGGGGCAACAAGGGGCCGTCGACCGCGTCACCCGCGACGTGCAAACGACGTTCGTGACGGAGAATTTCAAGACGCCCGAGAGCCTGGCTCGCGCCCAGTATTTCTTCGTCGAAGACGTCGCGTACATCAGCTCGAAAATTAGCCGTTTGAACGCGATGGGCGGCGGTGTCCAGCAGTTCGTATTATCGCCCCGCAAGGAAGTCGAATACCCGACGCAAGCGATGACGATCGATTTGCTCGCGGCCAAAGACAAACCGCTCGGCACGACGCTCATCATGACCGACAACCCGAAGGACAACTACTACGTGGCCGTGCTACTCAACCGCGACGAACGCGCCACCGGCGGCTTTTATTCCGAGATCTACGGCAGCAACTTCGGCCCACTCAGCGGCGCAGTCAATCAAAGCCTGCAAGGCGAAACGCTCCGCAAAGCTCGCGAACAATCGGTCACATTGTTGAAGTCCGAGTTCAAGGTCGAAAACGAAAACTTGAAGTTCGACGACAAGGAAAAAGTGGAGTAGTCCCAAAGCCCAGGGTTCAATGGCACTTACTTTCTTATGTAGCCGGCCTCTGTGAGGCCGGTGGAGAGGCAGCCTTTTGTCAATTGTCAGGCTTCCGGGGTCACAGACCCCAGCTACAAAAAGAGAAAGTAAGCATCATTGAGCCCAGGGTTCGACGCTTCGTCGTACCCTGGGTCTTTTGCATATCCTTCCTCACTCCGGCACAGGCGATGTTTTCGGGTGCAATTTAATCCTCGCTTCGTATTCGCTCGTCAATAAATCTTTCACCAGGCCGCGCTGAATCAATTCTTTCTCGGGGACTGCACCGAGGTCGTTCGTGTCCTTCATCCAACGGTCGAGTGCGGCACGGTGGTCGCGAGCAATCGCTCGAATTGCAGCCGATTCTGCACCGATGAGGTTGTTCGTTTCGTGCGGGTCGGTGCGAATATCGTACAACTCTTCCGCGGGCTTCGTCTTCGCGAAGAACGCTTTCTGTACGTCGTTGAGTTTCCCGGAAAATGCGAGTTTCCGCCACACTTTCATCGTTGGCATTTCATCCATGTAGTTGATCCATTGTGCGTACGGTATCTCCGGGTGGAAATTGCGAATATACCGATAGTTTTCGGATCGCACCGTGCGAATGCGGTCGTAGGCTTCATCCATGCGGTCGCGGGCACTGTATACGTATTGGCGTGGCGTCGCTCGCTTGTTGCCGAGGAAGATCTGCCCCTGCATCCGCTTCGGGACTTCGATCCCCGCGAGGCTCAGGACGGTCGGTGCCAAATCGAGAAACGCGACGAGGTCTTCGCGCACGCTGCCCGGTTTCAGTTGCCCCGGCCAACGCACGAGGAGCGGCGCGCGGGTGCCGCTGTCGTAACACCAGCGCTTCCCGCGGCTCATACCCCAGCCGTGATCGCCGAAGAAAATCACCACCGTGTTTTCGCGCAGTTTGCGGTCGTCTAGCACCTTCAGCACATCGCCGACCATGGCATCCATCGCGGTGATATTTTCGTGGTACGTTGCCACGTCGCGTCGCACGTCGGGGTGGTCTGGGTAGTACGGCGGGAGAGCCACCTTCGCCGGGTCGCGGAACTGCTCCGGCTTTAATCGCGATGTGTTTTTCTTGTATTGTGCCGGAGTCGCGCGGATCTGGCTTTCGTGCGTGACGAGGAAGTTGATGTACGCGAAAAATGGCTTGTCCGTCGGCAAAATGTCCGGCTTCTTCGTCCAGTCTCGCGTGTCGGCCCAGCCCTTCGGCGGATCGAAATTGAAGTCGGTCTTCCCCGGCCAAAACACCGCATACCCGGCCTTCGCGAGTTCGTCGGTGAACAGCGGCGGCGGCACCACGAGCTTCGACCGCATGTGATGGCTACCCATCGTCGTCGGGTACATTCCGGTGATTAAGCCCGAGCGAGTCGGCGCGCAAACCGGCGCGTGCGTGAAGGCCCGCGCGAACCGCGTTCCCTGTGCGGCAAACGCATCGAGGTTCGGCGTGATCGCATCCGCGTCGCCATAACAGCCGAGGTTCGGGGAAATATCCTCGGTGACGATCCAAACGATATTCGGCGGCGCAGCCACAGCGAACGCGCTGAAAGCGTGGCACGCGATTAGACAGACAACGATTCGCATGGCGAGACTCCGGAAATTGTTGGCTGGCCTTTGTCTTCCTCTAATGCTTGCAACATCGCGGCTGCCGCGGCGAATGCCGTGTCTGGCGAAGAGATCGGATAAGAAAGACCTGGTTCGATCGCTTCGCCGTCATTCCTTTCGAGATCTTGAGCAAGAACTTGGATTAGGCGAATCTTATCGAGACGCGAAAGCGATCGGACTTCTGGCAAAACGGCAACGAGTGACATGGCACGACCCTCCACGAATTCTGGTACACTTTGAATATAGCAAACGATGTTCGCGCTAACGAACACCCATGGTGACACATGCCGACGCGATGGACGATCTTTGGCATCATTGCGTTTTGGCTCGGCACGATGGGGTACGTCGACTACCGCGATGTGTGGCCGTACTGGATGGCCACGCGGCCGCCGTCGATCCTCATCGATCTTTCGGACGAAGCGACGCAGGCCGTCCCCGCACGTTGGACCGTCTATCGCGGGGCCGAACGCATCGGTTCGCTCACGACCGCGATGCGCCACGACGACACCGACAACACCTTTCAATTCAAGAGCCGATACACCGCGTTACAGTTCGACGACAAGTTTTTCCGCTGTTCGATACCCGAGCTAGAAATCGTCGCGAAAGTGAGTCGTAATGGCGAACTGCGTGGGCAGACGATGGCCGGGAAAATGCACGGCCAACTCCTCCTCGGACCCGTCGTACTCGTCGAAGCCAACGCCACCGCGTCGGTAACGGGCACGGTGATAAACGGGCAACTCGTCGGGCGTTGTACCCTGCAATCGGACATCGGCAACATCGACCAACCGCTCGACCCCGTGCCCGTGCCGGCCGGTCAAGTCTTGAACCCGCTGCTCCCCGTCAGCCGCCTGCGCGGCGTCCAACCCGGCCAACGCTGGACGATCCACGAAGTCAACCCGCTCGCCGATGCCATGATCGCACTCGGTAAAGGCATCCTCAAAGAGAAGGCCGGAAACGCCGTCGCCACCTTCGCGACGCAATCGACCGAACGCGCAACGTACCTCGCCGAAGTGCGAGATCGAACCGAAACGCTCCCGCGAAAAAGCGGCGCACCGGTCGAGTGTTGGGTAATCGAATATCGTTCCGACAAAGACAAATCGACCGCAAAAACTTGGGTGGCAATCGCATCGGGCCAAGTGCTGCGACAAGAAGCGACTTCCAACGGCGAACGCCTGCGACTCGAGCGCGAAGACCAGTGACCGCTCGCGTGCCTGGAGTTATTAGGCTTCTCGCTGTCGAGTGTGGTACATTGTGCCAGCGCAAGCAAGGGGAATCCTCGCATAACTCCATGCCTCCATGCCGTGCCTCGAACGGGGAAAGCGCAACCTCGCTTGCGCGTTTTGAATTCCTGGGGCAACCCGTTGTTGGAAGCCCAACCCCACAATGACAGGAACTTGAGGCATAGTTGGTGGCACGCTTCGTTGCTGTACTTCACGCGGTTGGAAATGACACGTTACCGGTCTAACAATCTATTCTTGTTAGCCCGACGCGCTAGCGAGGGATTACTATCGTTTCTGCGATGTCGT